>JADBLP010000012.1:0-16524 GCA_014894375.1 Actinomycetota bacterium
TTAAGAAATATACCCTATCTAGTTGGCTTATAAGATAAAAAATAGTTGGAGTTAGTCTATAAGCCGAGTTCTGTACTAAATTGTTTTCATTAATCTTTAAACAATAATCTATTTTAGCTATCTACTTACTAAATTAGATATAGTTTACTCTCCATTAATTTTATATGATACCTATACTTTTTATATTCAATACTCCACCTATACTTCTTCTTGACAACCATACCTAAATTGATTAGAATTCTCACTTAGTCCCATTTAGCTACGGAATGGAACCATATTAATGCTTTTAGCATTTTAAAAAAAATCTTTGAATAAACTTAGAAAAGGAGACGTATAAGTGGAAACCATAAAAAGAAAATTGCCGGTATTTTTTATCATTCTAACTCTTACCCTCTCAATTATTCTAATGATACCTGGCATGTTATTTGCCCAGGAAGATGAAGCTACTGAGGAGGTAATTGCAGAGCCTGTACCGGAAGAACTGATCTTTGACACTACCCTTCCCAAAATACAGGCTAAAGAGGGGGAGACATTTATTTTTAACTTTAATGTAGCCTATAAAGCAGGAGATGAACCATTTGGTATTGAAGAAGGCAAGAGTGAAAAAACCTTTGATATTACAGTTGATTACCCTACCGGCTGGATTGCTGCAGTGGCATCCGGTAGCACTGAAGCACCAGCTATTAACCTGAAATTTAATAGCGGAGAGAGCTTGAGTCTTATGGCAATTCCACTTGTAAAACAGGAACCCGGTGAATATGAACTTAAAGCTACTTTCAAATCTGCTGTTGAAGGTGACACACTGGAAGGATCAATAGAATTTACTGCAGTAATAACTGCAACCTATGAAATCAGCCTTACAACAAAAACAGGAATACTGAGTACAGAACTAACTTCTGGAAAAGACAACCACTATAAACTTATTGTAACCAATAATAGTTCCACATCCGTTGAAAGCATAACCCTTAGTTCAACCGAGCCTGAAGGCTGGCAGGTTAATTTTGATAAGAAGACCATTGAATCAATTGAAGCCGGAGCAAACATGGAAATCGATGCAGTAATAAATCCCCCTGAAAAAACCATTGCCGGTGATTATATGCTGACCTTTAGTGCATCCAGTGAAAATAGTAATTCCAGTATCGATCTCAGAGCAACTGTTGAAACTCCTACCATCTGGGGAATTGTTGGAATAGGAATTATAGTAGTGGTTATAATTGGTGTTGCTGTAATCTTTGCAAGATTAGGAAGAAGATAAATTATGAGTGACAACAATAATATAATAATTGCTAAAGATCTATCTAAAAAATACAACGGGCATCTGGTTGTAGACAACCTGAATTTGACTATCAAAAAAGGTGAAATATTCGGGCTTCTCGGTCCCAATGGGGCAGGCAAAACCACTGTTATTCTTATGGCTCTGGGACTTACAGAGCCCTCATCAGGAAGTATCAATGTTGCAGGATTTAATTCAACCAGGGAGCCATTGAAGGTTAAAAGAATAACCGGATATCTGCCTGAAAAAGTAGGGTTTTATGACGATATGACTGCAAAGGGTAACCTTGCCTACACTGCAGAACTTAATAACATTCCCTACAGGGAGATCCCTAAAAAAATTGATGAGGTACTGGAAATTGTAACCCTGACTAAAAATAAAAATCAACTGGTTAAAACATTATCCAAGGGAATGAAACAAAGACTGGGAATCGCAGATGTACTTATAAAAGATCCACAACTGGTTATTTTTGATGAGCCAACAGAAGGTCTTGATCTTAAGGTAGCAAATCAGATTCTGCAAACCATTCTAGATTTAAACAAGCAAAAAAATATTACCTTCCTTCTGTCATCCCATCAACTAAACCTTATGCAGAGAGTATGCCCCAGGGTAGGTATATTATCCAAGGGCAAACTAATCGGCGAAGGAAACGTTGAAAGCCTTGGAAGGAACCTGTTTGGCGGAGGAAAATATAGAATAGAACTGGAGCTTGAAAAAGTAACGGATGAAATAATAGAAAAGTTAAAAAAATTAGATAAAGTGGTAAATGTAAATAAGACTGACAACCAGTTGCAGGTAATATGCGATAAAGATATAAGACAGGATATATCCAGGCTCATTACCGATGAAGGTATACTTATGACCAGGATGGATATGAAACAGGATGCATTAGAAGAGATTTATCTAAAATATTTTAAAGAGGAGTAAAATGAGAAGCATTTTAACCGTATACAGAAAAGAGCTTTCTGATCATTTCAGCAGTAATAAGTTTTTAGTCCTTTTAGCACTTATATATATTGCGGGGTTATCATCAACTTATGTTGCACTTACCAATATCAGGGAAGCGGCAAGTTCAATAAGCGGCAATGTATTCCTGTATCTATTTACCACCGGAGGAGATGTACTCCCCTCTTTTATAACTTTTATAAGCTTTTTCATACCTATAATAGGAATAATCTTTGGCTTTGATGCTATAAACAGTGAAAAAAACAGCGGCAATTTGAGCAGGGTTCTATCCCAGCCAATTTACAGGGACAGTGTCATAAATGGTAAATTTCTGGCCGGTATCACCACTCTAAGTATCATCATAGCAAGTATAGTATTTATAATTTCAGGTATTGGCCTTTTTTCAATCGGCGTGCCGCCAACCTCGGAAGAAATCTTGAGAATATTTTTCTTTATATTTATCTGTATTTTTTATGGCGGATTCTGGATGGGACTTTCTATATTATTTTCGGTTATTATGGAGAAAACCTCTGCATCTATACTCACTGCCATTGCTATATGGATATTTCTTATGTTTTTCCTTCCAATAATTTCCAATGCCATAGCCAATGCAATGGTTCCACTGGCGGATAATGCTTCCGTGGCCGACCAGGTGAGAAATTATACTATTGGGCACAGTATTTCAAGAATTTCTCCATCCACCTTATTTACTGAAGCCATTGTCATACTACTTGTACCGGTAGGCGGACATCTATTATTCATGCCTGTACTCGAAGCAGAAGTAAGCCAGATGATACTCAATCCATTATCCATTGGTCAGAGCTTGATTCAGGTATGGCCGCAGCTTGTGGTTATTGTTGCGCTGGCAATCATCTGCTTTGCAATATCATATATTATATTTATGAGACAGGAGATAAGATCAACTTAGTCCTGAGGGGTGGTTACTTGTCCTCCTTAAAATTTTAAGGCACCTCAACAAATCATCTGACAGCTTATCTTCAAGCACTATTTGTTTTCCGGTTACAGGATGGGTAAATTCCAATCTTTTTGCATGTAAAAATTGTCTCCCGATTCCTAACTCTTCTGCCATTTTTTTTGATTCCGCGCTGCCATATATCGCGTCTCCTATTATAGGATGGCCGATATAACTCAGGTGCACTCTTATTTGATGTGTTCTTCCTGTTTCCGGATGAATATCCAGCAGTGTAGAGTTTTCGAATTCTTCTTTAACCTCAAATCTGGTTACGGCATCTCTACCCCTATCAATCGATATGCTCATTTTTTTCCTATCCATTCTGGAGCGGCCAATTGGAAGAATTATCTCACCTTTGCTTTCGGAAAAACTACCCCATACCAGCGCAGTATAGGTTTTTATAATTTCTCTTTCCTTGAACTTTTCTGACAGTAACCGGTGAGTATTATCATCCCTTGCTATTATAAGCAGCCCTGAAGTATCCTTATCCAGCCGGTGAACAATTCCAGCCCTGTCTTTGCCGGATAAGTTTGACAGCTTATCGTAATGATAGAGAAGGGCATTGACAACTGTATCTTTACTGAAGCCCGGCACTGGATGGGTCAATACTCCTGATTTTTTTGATATCACCAGTAGATAGTCGTCTTCGTAAACTATCTTAAGATTTATTTTTTGTGGTTCTATTGCTGTATAGGACTTATCTTCCTCGAAGCTTTCAACAGTAATTTTGTCATTTTCCGCAAGTCTGTAGTGTTTGTTTACAACTTTACCGTTTACTTTTACCTTATCTCTTCCGATTATATTCTGAACATAGCTTCTTGATGTATTCTCTATTCTGCTGGTTAGAAATTTATCAATTCTTTGTCCTGAACTTCCAGCATCTACTGTAAAACTTAAAGTGCCGTCTTCTCTCTTACTCAACTCCTTTGAGTCTTTCCTTTTTTAAAATATTCTCTAAGCATTAGTATTATAATAAGGCAAAAACCAATTATAATAAAGCTGTCTGCTATATTAAATACAGGCCAGAATGTAAAATTTAAGAAATCAGTAACCTCCCCTACAAAATATCTATCAATAAGATTTCCGAGTGCCCCGCCTAATATGAAGCCCAGGGATACATTATAAAAAGCATAATTAAGCTTAAGTATTATCTTTAATATAATTATTAAGACAATAGCTACAAATGATATAATGGTTAAGGTCCTGGTGCTATCCTGGAATAGTCCAAAGGCTGCACCGGTATTTTTGAGATGGGTTATATAAAAAAACCCGCGGATTACTTCTATTTCGCTGCTTATCGGAAGTTTTTCTATTATAATATATTTTGTTACTTGATCTAAAATCAAAACACAAACAGCGCTTATTAAAAAATATACATTCATAAGAACATTTCTGATTCCCCTGCTTATCATTTATACAATACTCCCCATTACTTTTATGCCAATTTTAATTTTTTCATCATTTACCTTAACTTCTTTTACAAACATATCTTCTTTAAATTCAGAACTCAAGGATTTACTTAATGTCTCTTTCATTATATAGTTTTTGAACTTCTTTAAAACATCTTCTTTTACTGTCGACTCAATAGCTGTATCTATGGTATTTTCTATCTCAAATCCAGCTTCTTTTCTCAAGTTCTGTATCTGGTGCACCAGTTCCCTGCAGAATCCTTCTTCCAGAAGCTCTCCTGATATAGCAGTAGGAAGCCCTACGGTAAATTCTCCATCACTTTCCACTCCAAATCCCTCTTTGTTTTTTATATCAACCAGAACCTCTTCGGGCAAGAGCTCTATTTTCCTGCCCTCTACAGCTAAACTTACATTTTTATCATTTTTAACCTTAAGCGCAATCCGGACTGAACTTTCAGAAAGAAGCGCGTTCTTTATTTTTGGCACCAGAGAACCATATTTTTTACCCAGTATGGAGAGGTTTGGTTTTATATCATAGGATACCAGTTCATCAAGTTCTCTAGTAAACTCTAATTCTTTAACATTAAGTTCACTGGTTATGACATCCTTAAAATGATTTATAGCCTCTTTTTTACTGGTGTCACCGTCAAAATATATCAACACCTTTTCAACCGGCTGCCTGATCTTTATATTGACCTTACTCCTGACCGCTCTCCCAAGGCCTACTATTTTTCTTGCTGTATCCATTTTAAAACTGAGCTCTTCATCTATCAGGCTCTCATCTGCAGCCGGGTAGCTTTCCAGATGCACACTTTCTTCCCCTCTTCCAAGGCTGCCGGTTAGATTCTTATAGATTTCTTCACTCAGGAAAGGTATAAAAGGCGCGCACAGCCTGGAAATAGTCACCAGGCATTCATACAGTGTACTGTAGGCGCTTATCTTGTCTTTATCTTCTTCACTCTTCCAGAACCTTCTCCTGCTTCTTCTGACATACCAGTTGGAAAGGACCTCAACAAAATTCTGTATCAGCCTGCCGCTTTCAGTAACATTGAAATCATCCATAAGCTCATTTACTTTTTTTACGGTCAGGTTAAGCTCGGATATTATCCACCTGTCAATCTCAAATCTGTCGCCTACCTCAAGATCATAGTCATAAGGATTAAAATTATCTATATTGGCATAAATTACAAAGAAAGAATAAGTATTCCATAGAGTAAGTATAAATTTCCTGATTACTTCATCAATGGCTTTTATGGAGAAATTTTTGGACAGCCATGGTGACACTCCTGTGAAGAAATACCACCTCAAGGCATCGGCTCCCTGCTTGTTTAAAACATCCCACGGTATTACCACGTTGCCCCTGGACTTGGACATTTTCTGTCCACTTTCATCATTTATAAGACCAAGGCAGAGTACATTTTTAAAGCACGACTTTTTAAACAGGAGTGTAGAGATAGCAAGCAGTGTATAAAACCATCCCCGGGTCTGGTCAATTGCCTCGCATATAAAATCAGCAGGGAAATTATCCTTAAACAACTCCACATTTTCAAAAGGATAGTGGTATTGTGCATAAGGCATTGAACCGGAGTCAAACCAGACATCTATTACTTCAGGCACCCTTTTCATATCCTTACCGCACTTTTCACATTTTATAATAATATTATCCACATAGGGCCTGTGCAGATCCAGGCTATCTGGCAAATCTATTGCCTTTCCCCTGAGTTCTGCAACACTTCCTATACAGATTTTATGACCATTATCGTCCATCCATACTGGGAGAGGTGTGCCCCAGTATCTTTCCCTTGTAAGAGCCCAGTCAACATTGTTTTCCAGCCAATTCCCAAACCTGCCGTGTTTTATATGCCCGGGATACCAGTTAATTTCTTCATTGGATTTTAAAAGATCATCCTTTATCTGGGAGGTTTTTATATACCAGCTCATCCTGGCATAATATATTAATCTACTGTCACATCTCCAGCAGAAAGGATAAGAGTGTTTTACTTTTTTAATACTAAAAAGAAGGTTCTTTTCTTTTAGGTCCTTTATTATTTCTGGATTGGCTTCCTCTATACCCATACGGGCAAATTTTTCAACCCTTTCCTTAAACTTACCCTCTTCATCAACCATCTGAACCACCGGCAGATTATTTTCCTTTCCCGCATTCATATCATCTTCACCAAAGGCGGGCGCTATATGAACAATTCCGGTCCCCTCTTCAGTGGACACAAAGTCACCGCCTATTATACTGAAGGCATTGCTGTTACCATCCGCATAATCATAAAGTGGCTTGTAACGGGAAGAAACCAGTTTACTGCCTTTAAAACTGCCGGTAACCTTACAGTCAGCATCCTCTCCAAAAACTTCTGCAAGCAAATTTTTTACCAGTATTAGATTTTCACCCTTATACTCCACTTCTACGTAATCAGAATCTTTATTTACCGCACCGGCCACATTGGAAATTAAAGTCCATGGAGTCGTGGTCCATACAAGAAAATATGTATTTTCCCTTTCGGCATGAGGGAATTTTACTATGACCGAATAGTCCTCTACTTCATTATAGCCCAGAGCTGTCTCATGAGATGAAAGCGCCGTTCCGCACCGCGGACAGTAAGGAACAATTTTATAGTCCTGATATAATAAATTTTTATCCCATATAGTCTTCAAGATCCACCATACGGTTTCGATATAGTCATTTTTAAAGGTAAAATAAGCATTGTCCATATCCAGCCAGAATCCTATGCGTTTGGTAAGTTTCTTCCAGTCTTCTTCATATCTCATAACACTTTGCCTGCAGAGCTTATTAAATTTTTCAATACCGATTTCCTCTATTTCTTTTTTGGAATTAATTTTCAGCTCTTTTTCCATCTCCAGTTCCACCGGTAGCCCATGAGTATCCCAGCCAGCCTTTCTTGACACATAATAACCCTTCATAGTCTTATATCTGGGAAAAATATCCTTATAAACACGCGACAGGATATGATGTACTCCAGGAGCTCCATTAGCAGTCGGAGGTCCTTCGTAGAATACAAACTTTTTATCGCCTTCAGATTTTTTCAGGCTTTTTTCAAAAATATCATTCTTCTTCCAGAAATCTAAAATTTTTTCTTCCAGCTTGACCAGATCTACTTTGCTGTCAACTTTTTTAAACATGCCTTATACCTTTATATCCTTCCCATTTATAAATAACTGTCCCAAAACTGTTTAATAGATTTTATATAATTAGTCTAATTTTGTGAAGTGGAAATATCACTATCTTCGATAAGTTCCTGGAGAATTTTTGCCGATCTTACAGCCTGCGCCTTATAATGATTATTAAAATAGATGTAGGTTTTTTTAGTATTTTCCGCCACTTCTTTTACTCTAGGTACCCACTCGCTGAGCTCTTCTGTAGTATAAAGATAATCATATCTCTGATACCCATATTTTGGTTTCCACCAGTTAAGGTCATTTCTTCCGTGAAATCTGATATATCCAGTATTAGTAGTACTAATGCTTGTAGGTGGGAGCAGCCCTTTAATCCGTGGCTCATCTACATTGCAGAATCCTATATTTAAATTTTTTAAATAATCTATAGTTTCTTCCCTTAACCAGCTATTATTCCTGAATTCCGCGCAAAGTTCCAGGTCTCTGAAATTTTCTCTTATCCGGCTTAAATAGTCACAGTTACTCTGGCTAAACTTAAAAGCCCATGGAAATTGCAGCAGTACCGTCCCCATTTTATCTTCCTCAATAAGCGGCTTGAGTGAACCGATAAATTTTAAAATATCTTCCTTTTTAAAATCTCTGGTGTGGGTAACACCACTATGAGCTTTTACTGAAAAAATAAAATCTCTCTTAACTTTCTCTGCCATGTTTTTAAATATGCGGGGATATGGAAGACTATAATAAGTAAAATTTATTTCAACCGTATTAAATACCGTACTGTAGTAACTTAACTGGTCTTTTTTGTCCAGTCCTGCTGGATAAAAGTTAATATTCCAATCGGCATAACTATACCCTGAGGTACCGACAAAAACACTGCTCATTAATTTTATAAAAATTGAGATATTTCGGTTAATATTTCATTTTTGGACATAGCGATAATTTTTTTAACTACTTCTCCATTTTTAAATAGTAGTAATGTTGGAATACTACTGATACCATATTTTATAGCAGTATCCCTATTATCATCTACATTAAGTTTTCCGATTTTTAACTCTTCGCTTTTTTCTTCAGCCAGTTTCTCAATTTCCGGAGCAATTGCTCTACAGGGACCACACCATACAGCCCAGAAATCTACCAGAACCGGCTTTTCTGAATTAATCACTTCACCTTCGAAATTTGAATCAGTTAACTGAGAAATTGCTCCAGACATTCTTCTTCCATTCTATAGTATTTCTTTCCATCAAAAATTACACGTATTCTATCATCTCTATTTTATCTACGTTTATAAAAACGACTTCTCTTTTAATCTTTTTTTCATCTATAACTTTTCCGTCTTCATCCAGACGATACACCTCTGCATCAGTTACAGGTATAAATTTATCTTTCTGAGAGGTAATATAATCACTTAACCTGCCATCTACCATGGTATAGACCGTACCTTTTACAATAAAAGATTCTGTCTTAATCTTTACTCTTACTTTTTGTTTTGGTACTTGCATTTGCATGGCATTTAAAAAATACTTGGTAATAATATTTAGATGATATTATCAAAGCTGTTTTTTTTAGTCAAATAAATTTACGTTTATTATTTTAAGTATAAAAAAATTATACTGAAAATCATTTTTTATTTAAAATTTATATAATATGTATTGATATTATATTGTAATATACTATAATAACCTATATTAACTGAAATTTATTTATTAAGGAGGTTAGATGTATAAATGCTTGAAATGTGGAAACACTTATAAATTCATTGGTACTGTAAAAGAAAAAGGAAATGCCTTCATATACCAGAACTCAGATAATAAAAAAGATATGGACTCCCTTACCTGGGCTTTTTTAACTTCAGATAGCAGATGGAAAAGCTCGCATAATGTAAGCAGATGTTTTTACTGCAAATCAAAAAAAATAGGACAGATCTGACAGACACCGGCCAGTAAAATATCAATCCGAAGATTTATCATTTACTAAAGCCTTTCTTACCAGCTGACTTGCCCTGAATAATGCTTCAAAGGAGGTAGCCGCATCCGCCCACCAGCCTTCAAGAATGGAATATTTCATTGTGCCTCTTCTGATGTATTCATTATTAACATCAGTTATTTCAAGTTCACCTCTATCTGAAGGTTTAAGAGTCTTAATTATCTCAAATACATCACTATCATACATATAGATCCCTACAACTGCATAGCTGCTTTTTGGTTTTTTAGGCTTCTCCTCGATATTTATTACTCTACCTTCTTTAACTTCAGCAACCCCGAACCTTTCCGGGTCACTGACTTCTTTTAAGAATATTCTCGCCCCCATATCCTGCTTCTCAAATTCCCTTAAGGCATCTGAAATATCATCCTCTATTATATTATCACCAAGCATTACCACCGCTTTATCATTATCTATAAAATTCTCAGCCAGCCCCAAAGCATCCGCTATACCTCCCTCTCCTTCCTGATAGGTGTAGCTTATATCTTTAAGTCCAAACTCCCGGCCGTTACACAGAAGTCTTAAAAAATCACCGGCTTTGTTGCCCCCCGTTACTATCATTATGTCTTCCAGCCCTGCATTTACCAGAGTCCTGAGAGGATAGTAAATCATTGGCTTATCATATACCGGTAGCAAATGCTTGTTTGTAACTTTGGTGCATGGCATAAGACGTGTCCCCAGCCCACCTGCAAGTATAACTCCTTTCATAATATTTAAATTCACTCTCCTTTAAATAAATTTATTTATCATATAAAAAATAAAAATTGCCGCAGAAAGACAAATGCAGTATACGGCAAATATGTTTAAATTCCTTTTTTTTGTTAAATAAACAATAAACTTTATGGCAAACAGCCCTGCAAGGTAAGAGGAGAAAAATCCTACCGCAAGGTTTTGGACCACATGCAGATTATTACTTCCAAAAATAATGCCGGAAGAACGGTAAAGTTCAAATATAAAGGAACCGAAAATAACCGGAATTGAAAGCAAAAATGAAAATTTGACTGCCTCACCTCTCCTTATCCCAAAAAACCTGGCAAAGGATATAGTAGCTCCTGATCTTGAAACTCCGGGTAAAATGGCTACAGCCTGTCCTAATCCGACCATTACTGCTATAGGAAGATCGAATCTTACTTTTTTCCTGCCGCTTCCTTTAACCTCGATATCACTGGTCAGCCCGCTTTCCATGACTTCTTTACTTGTGCCGTAAGAATATTTATTATTACTGATATCCTGGCTATTGCCATTGCCATTAGAAAGCTTCGCTTCGATACGTTTTCCTTTGAGTTCACCCAGCCACAAAAACAGTGCGGTAACAAGTAGGAATATCGCCACTGCCATAGGCTTGCTAAATAAGCTCTCTATATAGTCATCCAGGAAAAATCCGGCAGCTGCAGCCGGAATGCTGGCTATGATTAATAAGATACCAAGCTTAAAATTGCCGGAAGACCTCTGTTTCCTAATAAAAATACCCAAAATTACTGCTTTTATTATTCTAAAGATTTCTTTATAAAAAACAGTAACCACTGCAGCAAGCGTTGCAAAATGAACTGTTACCGTAAAGTAAAGGGGCGGATAATCCCAGTTAAAAAAATAAGGGAAAACTACCAGATGACCGGAACTGCTTATGGGAAAAAATTCGGTAATGCCCTGAATTATACCTAAAACAATTGACTGTAATATGTTCAACTTATATAATGGTTAAAATTTTATTTAAATAATTTGTAATTAGTTTTTAAATATAGCATAAAATAATTAAAAATAAAAAAACTTAAGTATGGACTCATCAAATTTTTTTGAATTTTTATCACCGAGAATAGCAACTTTTTTTACAGCCATGACTCCCATAGGTGAACTCAGGGCATCCATTCCTATTGCACTTTCAACCTATGGAATGAACATTTATGAGACTTTTATAATATCGGTGCTGGGAAATATGATACCGGTAGCTGTCATATTATGGACCCTGGAGCCGGTATCAAAATTTCTTACGAAGAGATTCAAACTCGCCCGTAGATTTTTTACCTGGCTCTTTAATTATACAAGAAGGCGCCATTCAAAAAGATTTGAAAAATATGAAGGTTATGCTCTGGCAGTATTTGTAGGAATACCGCTTCCGGTTACCGGCGGCTGGACGGGAGCATTAATTGCCTTCGTTTTTGGTATACCCCCTAAGAAAGCTCTACTGGATATATTTATCGGAGTGTTAATGGCCGGAGTAATTGTGACCATAGTATGCCAGACAGTGGGCTACGTAAGATTTATTACTGCCGGTTAGCCATATAAATTATTTTCCGCTAACCATTATATCTCTTACCAGAAGCGAAGGACTTCCTATATATCCACCCATAGGGATAAATCTTAAGTCATTTCCAACCTTTTTAATGCTCTTGCAGAAACTTAAAATATCAGTGGCAATAGTTACTTCTTTTACTGGATACTCCAAATTTCCTTTTTCTATCCATATTCCTTTGGCCCCCACACTCATCTGTCCGGAAATAGAATTAACGCCTGAATGCAGTCCAATTATATCTATAATATAAAATCCTCTGTCAATGTCACTCATAAGCTGGCTAAAATCAATATCCGAAGGTTCCATATAAAAGTTTGAAATGCCAACTTCCGGTGTCGAACGGTAGGAAGCTCTTACTGCATTACCTGTTGACAGGGTTTTATCTTTTCTTGCAGTATAGGTATTATAAAGATAAGTCTTCAGGTATCCATCTTCAAATACACAGGTTTTACCCTTGATTACTCCTTCCCCGTCAAATGGCTTTGAAGAAAGCCCGTCGGGTATGGTTCCGTCATCAAATATGTTTATATCAATGGAAAATATCTTCTTTCCTATCTTCCCTTCAAAAAGTGATTTTCTTTTTTGCACGGAATCTGCCGTAAGGCTTTCAGCAATAATACCCAGTAGTTGTGCCGAAACAACCGGATCCAGAAGAAGATCTACCCTCTGTGATTTGATTTTCCTCCCGCCCAGGATTGAAACAGACCGGCGGGCTGCTTTCTCCGCGACTTCTTCCAGATCAAGATCACCTGGTGCCCTGCCGCAGCCAAAAAAATCCCCGGTGGAAGTATCCCCGTTTTGCTTAGAAATTGCATTTATATAAATAAAGCAGGTTGTTGTCTTATACCTGTCACAGAATCCGGCCGAGTTTAAAATCGCTGTTTCATAAATACTGTCATTGTACATAACATTATCAATGTCAACTATTCTTGTATCTTTACTTTTTGTTAAAGTCTCCAATCTCTTTGCAAGTGTAACCTTGCTTTCTATATCATAGTCCAGAAAATCCTCCCGGAATAATGACTTATCGCCTATAAGTTTCTGTTTAAAGGTGAATTCTTCTTCCCTGGGCAGATAATTATAATCCTCTCTTCCGGTAATTTTACAGTTGGATACAGCCTTCCGGATACAGTCTTCAATACTTACTTCATCAAGCACAGTGGTATATGCATATCCTATTGATTTATCATTAAAAATTCTAATACCTATGCCAATCGAATCCGAAAACGACAGCGTTTCTATTTTTCCTTTAAAAATTTCTATTTCATTTTCTACAGAGCTTGCAGTAAAAATCTCAAATTCATCCACCTTATACTTATTTATCCTAAAAGCGGCATCCTTGCATATTTTTATTAACTTTTCGCCTCTAATCATATAACTTTTACTGTCCTGCATTCTAATCCCTTGTGCCTCCTATGGTAATCTTATCTATTTTTATGGTTGGCTGGCCCACTTCATTTGAAATTAACTGGCCGCTTTTTCCGCAAAAGCCCGGAGCAAAATCCAGATTATTCCCCACCGCTTCAATTCTTTTTAGAATTTCCGGACCATTCCCGATTAAAGTGGCATCCTTTATGGGAAAACTAATTTTGCCATTTTCTATAAGGTAGCCTTCGCTTATTCCAAATACAAAATCTCCTGTTGCCGGATCAACCTGGCCTCCAGCAAATTCCTTGGCATATATGCCTTTATTTATAGATTTTATAAATGATCCGCTGTCTTCATCTCTACTTTCTATATAGGTATTACTCATTCTTGGAACAGGAATATGTCTGAAAGACTGCCTCCTGCCATTACCGGTTTGTTTTGCTCCCAGTTTTTTTGATGTTCGCAGGTCATAAATATAACTCTGTAAAATTCCGTCTTTTATCAGCACTGTCCTGGAAGAAGGGAAACCTTCCCCGTCAAATTTATATGAACCCCACCGGTACTTGAGCGTGGAATCATCAACTGCAGTTACCGCATCGCTTGCAATCTTCTTACCTATTTTATCCTTGAATACCGAGGCATTCTTCATTACAGCATCCGCTTCCAGACCATGGCCGCATGCTTCATGAAAAATAACCCCGCCAAATGCCGGTCCTATTACCACCGGTAGCTCACCTGAAGGCGCATTTACGGCATCAAGCATATCAACCGCAATTTTAGAAGCCTCGCGGGCCAAATTTTCAGGATTCTTAAAATCAAATGCTTCGTAACCGCTTGATCTTGCCAGCGATTTATAACCTGTTCTTACATCCTTTCCTCTTTTAGCCACTACATTTACTGAGAGAAAAGTTTTTACCATTTTTTCAAATGAAAAGGCACCATAAGAATTTGCAATATATATTTCCTCCTCGGCATCAGAAAGAGCCGATGTAACCTGGATGATGGTGTGGCTAAAATCTCTTGAACTTTTGTCAACCAGTTCAAGGGTATTTTTCTTACTCCCGGGATGAACCTTACCGGGGAATTTTTTTATATTTGTATTATAGGAGCTTTTAGTTTCAGTAAGATTTAAAACCTTAAGGGAGCTGCTTCCATTTATTGCGGAGCTTAAAACTTTTGCTGCATTCAGTAATTTATTCTTCTCAAGTGAATCTACATAAGCATAAAAAGTACTGTCACCGACCCACAATCTCAATCCACAGCCTAATTCATAACCACTACTTGAGTTCTCAATTTTACTATCTTCCAATCGTAAATTATTAAAAACTCTTCTTTGTGCAAAAATTTCTGAAAAATCAGCACCATTTCTAAGTAAGGTATTTAAAATCTCTTTGGTAAGCCTATCTTCAATCAATATAATCCATTTTCCTATCTAGGACAGGTCTTCTTCAACTTTTTTTGCAGTATCTTTTCCCTTTTCAATCACTTTTTTCATTTTCTTCCTGGCTTTTCCGGCTTTAGAACCTAAAACCTTGGAAAATCCTGAGATTTTTTCCTTGCCTTTTTCGATAAATTCTTCACTTCTGCTTTTTATCTCCGCCAGCTTGCTTTTACCACTATCTACATATTCCTTAGTTCTTCCAACGGCTATATCAAAACCTGCTTTACTCTTTTCGATTAGCTCTTCACTCTTTTCTTTTATTTCTTTTCTTGTTTCTTTCCCTGACTTAGGAGCAAATAAAATTCCAATTACAAAACCTACGGATAGACCAACAAGTAATGATGTCATTATACCCAAAAAGCTACTTTTCCCATCAGTTTTCTCTTTTTCTACATTCATTTTTCATCCTCCTTTTTTTTACCTTCAGCACCAGCTTTTGAAAGACCGCTGAATAACCCTGCTGAAGCACTTATTATTTTAATTATAGGACTGGTTAACATAATCCTGGCAAGCCTTATAACTTTTTCAAGCTGCTCTACTATTGAACTAATACTCTGGGTAAGATCCGCAATTGAGCCGACCTCCGTATTAAGGTTAGTTATTGTGTCATTTAATTTCTCGACAATGGGAACCAGGCTTTCATTTAATTTACCCGCCATATATTTAATCTTATTTATTAATTTAAATAATGGTATGGCAATAATTATTGCTACTATTGCAAAAGCAGAAATTAAAATTATTGCAACCAGACCCACAATTTCTAATGATGTCATGTTAACCTCTTGTATTTAATATAAAATAATCAAATAATATTATATACATTTTTTTTCTTTTATTCAAAAAATAGTAAATTTAATTTATAATGAGTTACTAATAAGTTTGCGGTTAAAACTTAATAAAAGAAAAAAGTGAGGAAAAAAAATAATATGAAATTTAAAATGCCAGCTATCAATTTATTAGTAATAATCATAATATCATTTATTTTGATTTTAACTTTTATATCCTGCTCGCCCCGTATAACTGATAAGATAGATGTCACAAAAGAAGGACCGGAAGGTATTTCAGAAGAAGAAGTTGAAGAATTGGAAGAAGAAGCGTTTGATGTAGTAGATTATGAAAGTGCTCAAGTGGGTGCTGAAATAAAAGGGTATATACCATCTTTTTTATGTACCGACAGTGATAACTATATAAAAATTGAAATTACAAATACCTCCGATTTTACCTGGAGGAGCAGTGGAGAGAATATGGTTAGAATAGGTTATCATTATTGGGGGCAGGATGTAGACTATTCCGAATATGATAATCCCGCCAGAACCAGTCTCCCAAATAATTTAAAACCCGGTGAAAGTGCCATCATAGAAGTTCTAATAATTGATATAACCAATAAAGGTATTTATGTATTGCAGATTGATCCTGTCCTGGAGGGACACTTCTGGTTTTCATCGAAAGACATTCCTATGCTTGAGGGTAGAACTTACTTTGGCTCCTGTATCGATTAGAATCTAAGTGAATATTATTTAATATAAATAGAAATGGAAATCTCTACATTTAACGAGCCGGCATTAAAATTATTTGCCAGTGCAATATCTAAATTAATAATTTTAGATTTTACCTTCCATTACTGCCAGGTTTAAACTTTGAATTTCTCCACGACTATTTTTTCATAGGCAGCAATATATCTTTCAGATGTTTTTTCAACAA
>JADBLP010000012.1:16624-32230 GCA_014894375.1 Actinomycetota bacterium
TCCACGACTATTTTTTCATAGGCAGCAATATATCTTTCAGATGTTTTTTCAACAACATCGCGAGGCAATTCGGGAGGAGTGGATCTTCTGTCCCAATTCGTTGAAAGAAGATAATCTCTTACATATTGTTTATCAAAACTTTTCTGTTCTCTTCCGGGCACATATTCATCCAAAGGCCAGAATCTGGATGAATCAGGAGTTAAGGCCTCATCAGCCAGTATTATCTTATCATCGGTTATACCAAATTCAAACTTGGTATCTGCAATTATTATACCCTGCCTTATGGCATATTCGGAAGCTTTCATGTAAAGCTCTATGCTTTTTTTCTTTAAAAATTCTATTATTTCAGTACCAAATATTTTTTTAGCTTTATTTATAGTAATAGCCACATCATGACCTGACACTTCTTTAGTGGTTGGAGTAAAAATAGCTTCCGGCAGCCGGTCACATTTGGAAAGGTTGCGCGGCAATTTCAAATCTCCAATCATTCCAGTCTTTTTATATTCCTCCAAGCCAGAACCTGTTATATATCCGCGTACAACACATTCTATAGGATAGATTTTTACTTTTTTTACTATAACCGATCTTCCGCTAAGGGTATCTTTATATCTCTTTAAGAATTTTGGAAACCTTCCTACATCACTCTCAATTAAATGGTTATCAATTACATCCTTTAAATAATTAAACCAGAAAACTGATATCTTATTTAAAATTATACCCTTTAAAGGAATCAAAGAAGGTAAAATAAAGTCAAAAGCAGAAATCCTGTCAGTGGTTACTATTAAAATCCTGTCATCCAGAGAAAACATTTCTCTGACTTTCCCGCTTCTTAATTTCTCTAAATTTTCAATTTCTACATCCCCTACTAATTTCATAAAATCCTCCCTGATTTTTTATGCTTACTTCTTTTATAATACCTATACAGCATGTAATCAATTCTTTTGTAAATTACTACCTAATTAACTGCAGCATCTTTTAACGCATGAGAACAAATACAATCTCTCTTATCTGGAATCTTTGAAATTGCTTTAAAAAGGAGACTCTTTACCTTTTCATTGTTCTCTTTAAAAACTCTTATCACCTCCCCCATGGTTACCGGCTTGACTTCAGGATGACCTTCCAGTCCAGTATCATAATCTGTAATTAAGGAAATGTTTACATAACATATTTCCTGCTCTCTTGCCAGGCACACTTCCGGATATTGCGTCATGCTTATAACTTCCCATCCCTGATTTGCAAACCACCTGCTTTCAGACTTGGTGCTGAATCTGGGACCCTGTATAATAACTATAGTACCTCTGGGATGACAGTCTATCTTAAGCTCTTTAGCACTTTCAATTACAATTTTCCTTAAAGCAGGACAATATGGTTCAGCCATAGCCATATGGATGGTTTTTGGTCCATCGTAAAAAGTATCAATTCTTCCCCTGGTTCTATCCACGAATTGATCGCACACCACAAACTGTCCCGGCTTTATGTGCGGCTGCAAACTTCCTGAGACACAAGGACCAAAAATATACTTAACACCTATTTTTTTCATTGCATAAATATTTGCCCTGTAATTAATTTTATGCGGAGGTAAATTATGATTTCTCCCATGCCGGGGTATAAATGCAACATTTTTCCCTCCTACCCTGCCAATTACTATTTTATCTGAAGGGTTACCATAGGGAGTATCAATTTCATATTCTTCTGTTTCTTCCAAAAACGAGTAAAACCCGGAACCTCCAAATACACCGATATCAGCTTTTTGATTGCTAGTCATATCTTTCCTTTCCTATTATCTTAAATATATTTCATTATTATATAAATATAAAACCGGATTAAAAACCACTGCCGTTTAGCAGTTCGGTCAGGGATACCTCCGGGCGGGCGCCAAAATGGTTGATGACTTCAGCCGCAGTTATACTTCCTATTTTCCCACAGGATTCGAGATCCATACCTTTAATCAGTCCATGTAGAAATCCGGCCGCATAAAGATCTCCGGCACCGGTTGTATCGACTACATTGATATTTCTTTGTGTTGATATCATATATATTCTATCCTTAAATACAACAACTGATCCTTTCTCTGATCTTGTAATTGCACAGATATTTTTCATTTCCCTGCATTTGGAAATTGCTTTCTCCAGTGTGCTGGTTTCAAACAATGATTTAATTTCTTCCTCATTGGCAAAAAGAATATCTACATGATTTTTAACCAGGCCCAGAAACTCAGCGCGGTGACGCTTGACACAAAAAGAATCTGATAGGCTCAGGGCAACTCTTCCGCCTGTCCCCCGGGCAATTCTTACTGCCTTTTTAAACGCTTTTTTAGCTTCATCACTATCCCAGAGATAACCCTCCAGATAGATAATTTCTGACTGCGAAATAATAGTTTCGTCAATATCTTCAGGACCCAGAGACCCTGAAATACCCAGGCAGGTATTCATGGTTCTCTGTGCATCCTGCGTAGTCAGCACTACACAGCATGCTGTTGGCTGCCCGCTCACTGCTTTTTTGGTGCAGTAATTCACCCCAAGCGCCTTGAGTCCTTTCTCAAAGGACTTTCCCAGCGGATCGTCTCTAACTTTACCCATGAAAGCTACTGAATTACCCAGAGATGCCAGTCCGGCAATTGTATTTGCAGCTGAACCTCCTGAAACTTCCCTCACTGCATCAATACATGTGTGAAGTCTTTTAACCTCAAGTTCATCAACAAGTCTCATCATCCCTTTCCTGAGATTATGCTCCTGGAGAAAATCATCTTCTATGCTAGCCAGGATATCAACAATAGCATTACCAATACCTGTAACATTATATTTCTTTACCGGCATTATTCCCTCTATCTATTACAATAATGAATAAACTTACCTAAATCAGCCTTCTACCGCTCAGATATCATTTAATAGAATTATTAATTATATGTCAATTATTATTGGCTTAAAAATAATGGCAGCTTTATAAAAATACCTTTTTTAACTATAATTCTTATAATCATAAGAACAGAAAGGATAAGGATGTTTGAAACTCTTAATATCAAAACTTCAAGCAGGGTAGAAATGGTTGATATTACAGAGAGGATCGCAAACCTCATTACCAGACATAATATAAATAGTGGTATATGTTGTTTATTTGTTCCCCATACCACAGCCGGAATTACCATAAATGAAAATGCTGATTCTTCAGTACAGCGCGATATCAACTCCAAATTAAGCAATCTGATACCTGCCGGAGATAATTATTCCCACCTTGAAGGAAATTCCGATTCTCATATAAAATCCACAGTGGTAGGATCATCTTTAAATATAATAATTGACAAGGGCAGACCGGTACTCGGGACCTGGCAGGGTATATATTTTTGCGAATTTGATGGCCCCAGGAACAGGAATCTTTACATTAAACTAATTGAAGGTTAAAACATAAATAAAAGACAGGTAAATATACTATGACTTTATTTGAACAGTTTAAAACTAACCATGCGGGTGATATTTCCAGTGCGCCACTTGCTGATAGGATGAGGCCCAGTACTCTGGATGAATTCGTAGGACAGGAGCATCTTGTAGGGAAGGGTAAAATTTTAAGGGAGATTATTGAAAACGACAGGCCTTATTCGATAATATTCTGGGGTCCTCCCGGTTCCGGAAAAACCACTCTGGCTAAAATTATTGCTGAGAAAACCAAAAGCAAGTTTATATCTTTTTCAGCAGTAACTTCTGGGATAAAACAGATAAAAGAAGTTATGGAAATAGCCGGATATACCAAGAGAGAACATTCTATAAAAACCATATTATTTGTGGATGAAATTCACCGTTTTAACAAAGCCCAGCAGGATGCATTTCTGCCTTTTGTTGAAAATGGTACTATAATCTTAATGGGAGCTACCACGGAAAATCCATCTTTCGAAGTAATTTCTGCACTTCTATCTAGAACCAAGACTTTTGTGCTGTATAAACTCTCGCACGAAGATATAAAAACCCTTATCGAAAGGGCTTTAATCGACAGTGAGCGTGGGCTGGGAAAATATAATATAAAATTCAGTAACGAGGCTATTGATTTTATCGCCAGATTCTCAGATGGTGATGCAAGAATTGCCTATAACATTCTGGAGCTTGCAGAAGGCGCTTACTTTAAAGAAAACAAGCAAAAAACTATGGAAATAGATACTCATCTAATCGAAAATATAATACAGAAAAAAGCGCTTCTCTATGATAAAAACGGTGAGGAACATTTTAACCTTATCTCGGCTCTTCATAAGAGCCTAAGGGATAGCGATCCCGACGCGGCAGTATACTGGACAGTGAGGATGCTTGAAAGTGGTGAAGATCCCTTATATATTATAAGAAGAATGGTCAGGTTTGCTTCCGAAGATGTGGGACTTGCAGATCCCAATGCACTGCAGGTCGCAATTTCAGCCAAACAGAGCTTCGAATTTATCGGTCCTCCGGAGGGATACCTGGCTATAATCGAAGCAGTGATATACCTTGCCCTGGCTCCAAAAAGCAATTCTCTTTATACAACCTATAACAAGGTGAAATCGGATGTGGAAGAGTTTGGATCGCTTCCAGTTCCATATCATATAAGAAATGCTCCCACGAGACTCATGAAGGATATAGGGTACGGTAAAGGATATAAATATGCCCATGACTATAGTAGTGCGGTGGTTGACCAGACTCACCTTCCTGATAAACTGCTGGCAAGAAAATATTACAGCCCAACCGAAAGAGGATTTGAGAAGGAATTAATCGAAAGGTTAAGGGCTATTAATATATTAAAGAAAAAACAAAAATAATATCCTGGAAATATTTTTTTTGCCTCTTTTTTATTTAACTTCTAAGTACGGCTTATTAATTCCTCGGCAATTTGTATCGTATTAAGGGCAGCACCTTTTCTCAGCTGATCGCCGACTACCCACATACTGATCCCGTTTTCTACAGATATATCTTCCCTTAATCTGCCTACAAAGACATTATCCTGGTCCGAGGAATCGAGAGTAGTAGGATATACAGAATTCTTAAAATCATCTTTTAAAGTCAGCCCTTCCGCTCTTGCCAGTGCATCTCTTACCGCATCCAGCTCTATTTTCTCTTCAGTTTCAATGCTTATTGATTCCGAGTGGGAGGTAAAGACTGGGACTCTTACTGCGGTAGCAGTTATTTTTATCCGGCTGTCGCCAAAAATTTTCCGGGTTTCATAAACCATTTTCATTTCTTCTTTTGTATAGCCATTATCAAGGAATATATCAACATGAGGAATAACATTAAATGCTATCTGAACCGGAAAAACCTCACATTTAATATCCTTTTTGCCCTGACATATTATTTCTCTTGTCTGGTTTTCCAGCTCGGATATTGCTCTTGCACCTGCACCTGAAACAGACTGATAGGTTGAAACAACTATCCTTCTTATTGGTGATATATCATAAATCGGTTTAAGCGCCACTACCATAATAATAGTAGAGCAATTGGGATTAGCTATGATACCATTATGCTCGAATATCTTATCCTTATTTACCTCAGGAACTACCAGAGGCACATTTTCTTCCATTCTGAATGCGCTGCTGTTATCTATGACCACAGCACCGCTATCCACAGCATATTTTGCAAATTCCCTGGAAGTTGAAGCACCGGCTGAAAAGAGTGCAATATCCACATTACTGAAGGAATCCTTTTTTAGTTCCTTTACTTCCAGCTCCTGACCATTGAATAATATCTTCTTGCCTGTCGACCTGTGGGAGGCAAGGGGAATGAGATTCTTTACAGGAAATTTCCGCTCTTCCAGAATGGACAGGAACACCTTTCCCACCGCTCCGGTTACCCCTGCCACAGCTACATTATATTCTTTTGAGTTCATATCAACCCACCACTTTTGCGATTTTAATTAATCTATTAATAAAGCCGAAAGCCATAAAATAGATGAAGGATATATTAAAACAATATCAGAATAAATACAAGCTGAAGCTTAAAGTAGTGTCATAGCAAATTAGAAATGTCCTATTATTAGCAAAGTAGAATCTCAGTAAGGATTGCCGGAAATAAGCTTTTTATTTTTATATTATTTTGCCAGACCAAAACCGCTGTGCAGTGCTTTTACAGCTTCTTTTATCCTGCTCTTCTTGACTACACAGGAAATTCTTATTGGAGAGGTGCTTATCATTTCAATATTTATATCCTTGTCTGCCAGAATTTTAAACATTTTTGCCGCTACGCCAGGATGTGTTTGCATTCCAGCACCTACAATGGCTACTTTAGCAATATCGGTATCTACTTCTATACGTATATTTTCCAGTTTATTCAGAACTTCCTTTGCCAGAGACAAATCCTCATTTTTTACTGTAAACGAAATAGCAGCAAAGTTCTCCTCACTGACATTCTGCACAATCAGATCAACATCTATATCCACATCTGCTAATCTGCCAAAAAGATTAGCAGCAACACCTGGCTTATCTTCCAGGCCAAAAATCGATACTTTTGTCTCACCTACATCATAAGTTACTCCAGTAATCAGTGGTCTTTCCATTCTCTCATCTTCCTTATAATCATCCATAACCCATGTCCCTTCAATATCATTAAAGCTTGACCTGATATGTAATATTACATTATGTTTCCTGGCAAATTCTACAGCTCTTAAGTGAATCACTTTGGCTCCAGAAGATGCAAGCTCCAGCATCTCATCATATGAAAGCGTCTCCAGTTTAATAGCTTCATTTACCACGTTGGGATCAGTCGAATAAACCCCATCAACATCTGTATATATCTCGCAATATCTCGCTTTTAGTGCCGAAGCCAGAGCAACTGCAGTTGTATCAGAGCCTCCCCTGCCCAGCGTTGTAATATCACCATCTATATTAACACCTTGAAAGCCTGCTACAACAACTACCCTATCTTTTTTTAATTCCTTAAGTATTCTATCTACCTTGATATTTAAAATTTTTGCATTTGAATAAACATCATCGGTTAAAATTCCTGCCTGTTCGCCTGAGAGAGATATACAATCATATCCTTTTTCTTGAATTGCCATAGCCAGCAGCGCGCTTGATACTTGCTCTCCTGTTGACATAAGCATATCCATCTCCCGGCGGGAGGGGTTGGAAGCAATTTTACCCGCAAGTTCAATTAATCTGTCAGTCGTATCACCCATTGCTGAAACGACAACCACTACACTATTTCCTTCCAGCCTTGCTTTAATAACCCTATCTGCAACCCTTTTTATTTTATCTTTGTCACCAACAGAAGTGCCGCCGAATTTCAAGACTATTATATTTTTTTTATATCTCATCTTTTAAACCAGTTATTTTTTTATTCAAATTTATTTTCAGCAAATCTTTTTTTATTTTACTTCAGCCATTGCCCTGTATTTTTCATACTTGGATTTAGCTTCTTCTTCCGCCTTGCCAAACAGGTCTTTGGCTATTTCAGGGAAAGTCTTGGTAAGCGATGCATATCTTACTTCACCCATAAGGAATTCCCTGAATGATTCTGTTGGCTCCTTTGAGTCTAAAGTAAATGGATTCTTGCCTTCTTTTTTCATTTCCGGGTTATATCTGTAAAGGTGCCAGTATCCTGCATCTACCGCTTGCTTTTCCCTTAGCTGCGTGCAGCCCATTCCGGCATAAATCCCGTGATTAATACACGGGCAGTAAGCTATTATAAGCGATGGCCCGTTATATTTTTCAGCTTCAAGAAATGTTCTTATTGTCTGCTTCTGACTGGCGCCCATTGCAATCTGGGCAACATATACATACCCATAGGACATTGCCATTAGCCCCAGATCTTTTTTCTTAACTTTTTTACCTGAAGCGGCAAATTTTGCTACCGCTCCAATCGGAGTTGCTTTTGAAGCCTGCCCTCCCGTATTGGAATACACTTCCGTATCAAATACAAGTACATTTATGTTTTCTCCAGATGCCAGCACATGATCCAGCCCGCCATATCCTATATCGTAAGCCCAGCCATCACCGCCAAATGCCCATACCGATTTTTTTATCAGATAATCCTTAAGTTCCAGTATTTTTTCCCCAAGCTCATTAGCTTTCTTATCGCCGAGATCTCCCCCCAGTAGTTTTAAAATTCTTGCGGTAGCATCCCTGTTTGCCTGCTCATTTTCTCTACCTGAAATCCATTCACTCATAGCCATTTTTACCAGAGGGTTTATATTTATTTCAGCCAGTTCTCTCATATAATCTTCAATTTTATTTCGAAGTTGCTTTATGGATAAAACCATTCCATATCCATATTCAGCATTATCTTCAAATAAGGAATTTGCCCATGCCGGTCCTTTACCTTTTGCATTAGTAGTATAGGGGGTCGAAGGAGCCGAACCACCCCAGATAGATGAGCATCCTGTGGCATTTGCTACCAACATTCTGTCTCCAAACAATTGGGTAACCAGTTTTGCATATGGAGTTTCGCCACATCCTGCGCATGCACCTGAAAATTCAAACAGTGGTTTTTTAAATTGACTTCCCTTGACTGTGTCAGCAGGCATAACATCTTCCTTTACTGGGATTTTTGAAGCAAAATCCCAGTTTTTAATCTGAGCTTCCTGTGAGTCCAGTGGTTTCATAACCAGGGCTTTATTTTTAGCCGGACATATATTTGCACAGTTCCCGCATCCGGTACAATCAAGTGTGCTTACCTGTATCCTATATGCAAACTGCTCAAGACCTTTCCCTTTTGCCCCTACGGTTTCAAATTCCCCAGGAGCATTCTTTACTTCTTCACTGGTGAGCAGTACCGGCCTTATAACCGCATGGGGACATATATACGAGCATTGGTTACATTGTATGCAATTATCCTTCTGCCATTCCGGTACATTTACTGCTATACCCCTTTTCTCATAAGCTGCAGTTCCCTGCGGAAATGTCCCATCCTCAGCCCCTATAAATGCACTAACAGGGATGCTGTCGCCTTCCTGCCTGTTTATAACTCTTAAGATATTTTTTATAAAGTCCGGTTCCTGGGCTCCTGCAACATCCTCCACTTCAACTGCATCTTTCCAGCTGTCAGGAATTTTTACTTTCTTCAGTGATTTTATCCCACTGTCTACTGCCTGGTAGTTCATCTGTACAATTTTCTCACCTTTTTGCCCATAGGTTTTCTCTATTGCTTCCTTCATATATTTTACTGCATCATCTAAAGGTATAACTTTTGCAAGTTTAAAGAAGGCAGACTGCATAATCATATTTATCCTGCTGCCCAATCCAATCTCAGCCGCTATATCAGTGGCATCAATTATATAAAAATCTATATTATGGTCTGACAGATATTTTTTCATACCTGCCGGCAGTTTCTCCTCCAGTTCCTGTGCGCTCCACTGACAGTTTAAAAGAAAGATCCCGCCGTCTTTTAATCCTTTGAGTAAATCATATTGCCATATGTAAGCCTGATTATGACAGGCTACAAAATCAGCATCGCTGATCAGGTAAGTTGACCTGATAGGATTCTTTCCAAATCTCAAATGAGACACTGTCAGGCCTCCGGATTTTTTAGAGTCATAGGCAAAGTAACCCTGAGCATAAAGGTCAGTATTATCACCAATTATCTTAATAGCATTTTTATTTGCTCCAACCGTACCATCAGAGCCCAAGCCCCAGAATTTGCATCTTATAGTTCCTTCGGGAGCAGCCTCAACCTCATCTTTAACTTCAAGAGATGTGTGAGTAACATCATCATTTATGCCTATGGTAAATCCATTTTTAGGACTTGCCAGTTTTAAATTATCAAATACAGCTTTTATCTGGCCTGGAGTGGTATCCTTCGAACCGAGCCCATATCTTCCACCCACAATAACAGGTTTATCTTCCACTTCATAAAATGCAGTTTTGACATCCAGATATAACGGTTCACCTATTGCACCCGGCTCTTTTGTCCTGTCCAGAACAGCAATCTTCCTGGCGGTTTTTGGTATTGACTGTAGGAAAAATTCAGTAGAAAAAGGTCTATAAAGATGAACCTTTACCACTCCTACCTTTTCACCTGATTTATTTAGATACTCTACAATTTCGTCTATGGTATCCGTAACTGAACCCATCGCCACAATTACGTATTCTGCATCTTTTGCCCCTACGTAATTAAATGGCTTATATTCTCTTCCGGTTAATTTACCAATCTTATTCATATAATCTAAAACTATTTCCGGAACTTTATTGTAAAAACTATTTGATGATTCCCTTGCCTGGAAAAATATGTCAGGATTCTGAGCCGTGCCCCTGGTAACCGGATGCTCCGGATTCAAAGCTCTTTCTCTGAACTGCCTTAATGCATCCTCATCAATTAGCTTTTTAAAATCCTCATACTCAATAACTTCAATTTTTTGAATTTCATGTGAACTTCTAAAACCGTCAAAGAAGTGCAGGAAAGGTACTCTTGACTTAATTGCAGACAGATGTGCCACCCCTGCAAGATCCATAATTTCCTGTATTGAACCAGAAGCCAGCAGTCCAAAGCCAGTTTGTCTTACAGCCATTACATCCGAGTGATCACCAAATATTGAAAGCGCATGGGAAGCAACAGTACGGGCACTTACATGAAATACACATGGCAGAAGTTCTCCTGAAATTTTATACATATTCGGAATCATTAGAAGAAGCCCTTGAGATGCAGTAAAAGTTGAAGTAAGAGAACCTACTGCAAGTGAGCCGTGTACCGCTCCTGATGCACCTCCTTCAGACTGGAGTTCGCTCACGCTGACCACCTGTCCGAACATGTTCTTCCTGCCATGAGCAGCCCACTCATCAACATATTCACCCATAGGGGAAGAAGGGGTGATAGGATAAATAGCCGCTACTTCAGTGAAAGCGTAAGCCACATATGCTGCAGCCATATTTCCATCCATGGTTTTCATGGTTTTCATAAATAATCTACTCCCTGGAAAAATTTTTAATATATAAACAAGCTTTCAAGCAAACACAAAATCATTGAATTATAACACATTTAATTTATTTTTTTAATAAACTAATTAACGCGGCTGGATAGTTTTAGCTACCCGTAGATTAAAGTTCTCTTCTATCAGAAATTGCCCTGCCTATAGTTATCTCATCTGCATATTCCAGATCACCACCAACAGGAATTCCGCTTGCCAGTTTAGTAACTTTAACTCCCAGCGGGGATAGTATCTTTTTTAAATACATACCAGTACTTTCACCCTCAACAGTGGGATTTACTGCAATTATTACCTCTTCAATATTGTTAGCCTTCACGCGCTCCAGCAGCCTGGGTACTCTTATCTCGTCAGGTCCGACATTTTCTATGGGAGACAGCAGTCCGCCAAGGATATGATACAACCCCTTGTATTCACCAGTTTTTTCAACAATTATTACATCACTTACTTCCTCAACTATACATATTTTTTTTCTATCCCTGGACTGGTCCCTGCAAATATGACAGATATCTTCTTCGGTTAGACTGTAACATTGACTGCAAAATTTAACCTTTTCCTTCATCTCAATCAGGTTCTTGGAGAATTTTACAATATCGCTATGGGAAAGCTTGAGCAAAAAGAATACAATTCTTTTAGCAGATTTGGGGCCTATTCCCGGAAGTTTTCTGAATTCGTTTATTAAATTTTCTACACTTTTTATATATAAAGCCATTTATAATTTACAACTGGTTTAATAATTGTAAATAAATCTATTACAATATCCCTGTAATTTATAATTTCCTTTAGAAGAGCCCGGGTATATTCATACCACCTGTAAGGCTTGCCATTTTATTTTTAGCTTCATCTTTTGATTGTTTTATAGCATCATTTATTGCAACCATTACCATATCTTCAATCATTTCCATGTCACCTGAATCAACCATATCCTTATCAATTTTTACTTCTACAATTTCCTGACCACCATTTACTTTCACTTTTACTGCACCACCGCCTGCGGAAGCTTCAAACTCCATTTTTTTTAATTCTTGCTGGATTTCCAGTAATTTTTGCTGCATAATCTTTGCCTGCTTCATCATATTCCCATAGTTTAAACTCAATTTTTACTCCTTTATATCAAATTTTTTTTCAAAATAATTGAACACATCCTCTTCTGTACGGCTGTTTTCACTACTCCTGTCTTTTGAATTTAAACTATTACTGGCTTCACTTTCTGCATCTTCAGCCTTACTTTCTCCGGTTAATTTGCTGCTCGCTTCACTTTCTGCATCACTTATTACATCAATTTTATCCATTTTTTTACCAAGCTCGAATTTAATCTTAAAGCCCTTTCCTGTAACTTCTTTTATCACACTGGATATCAACTCGATATTTTTGATTTTATTTAAATGGTCCTTGTGCCATTCTTTTTCTTTATCCAGGTAGAAATACAATGTGCCGTTTTCTATTTTATAAGGCACAGCTTCCGTAAACATAGCGTGAACTGAAATTTTCTTCTTTTTTAAACTTTGTGAGATTTTATCCAGATTATTATTAATCAAACTAATTTCTTCATCTTTTTTTTCTACTCCAGCATCAGCCATCTCTGATTTATGAGCTTTACCTCCACTTACTTTATGCTTGCTCTGAATTTCGACCTCGCTTACCATCTTATCAATTTCATTGCTATTTAAAATATCAAAATCATCTTCCTCATTTTCATAAACACTGGTACCAACATCAGCTCTATGATTATGATAATTCTTATTACCTTCTTGTATTGAATTAATTTTATCAATTTCTTTCCTTAAAGATTCTATCTGCGTCTCCATAAGTCTGGTTTTCTTTCCTATTTCTTTTTCATCCAATACAATAAAATTAATGGCTCTGACTACCGCTGACTTGAAAAAGACTTTTGAGCCTTCACCCCATTTGATTTGCTTGAGCAAATCTGTAAACAGTTCCATATAAAACTCTATTTCTTCCTTTTGTAGTTTTTTAGCCTGATCCAGATACTTATCTTTATAATCTTCACTTATATTTACAATTTCAAAAGGATTATTGTAATTTTTAATAACATACAAATCATACAGATGATCCAGAAACTCGGATACGAATACTTTAAGGTTTTGATTACTGCCAATAATTTTATTTACCAGAAGCAAACCCCCGGTTAAGTTCTTTTCAATTAAAATATCTGTAAATTCAAAAAGCATATCAAGATCTGTGACCCCGAGAAGTGAAATAACATCCCTGAGCTCAATTTTATCCTCACCAAATGCTGCCAGTTGTTCCAATATGCCATCAGCATCTCTCAGGCTGCCATCTGCATATTTAGAAATTAAACTCAGAGCTGAATCACTTATGGTTATTTTTTCACTTTTAGCGATTTTCTGCAGTCTCTCTTTGATTTTGTCCATTGGTATTGGAAAGAAATCAAATCTCTGGCATCTTGACATTATGGTAGGAATTACTTTATTTGGTTCAGTAGTGGCCATTATAAATAATACATGGTCAGGAGGCTCTTCCAGAACCTTGAGCAGCGCATTAAAAGCTTCCGTGGTTAACATATGGACTTCATCAATAATATAGACTTTTTTTCTCAGTATATTAGGCAGATATTTTACTTTTTCCCTGAGCTCTCTTATTTCATTTATTCCTCTATTGGAAGCAGCATCGATTTCTACAACATCCATACTATAGCCATCGGATATACTTATACAATTTTCACATTTATTGCATGGATCCGGCGTAGTCCCTTTAATGCAATTTAAAGCCTTTGCCAGTATGCGTGCAGTTGATGTCTTGCCTGTTCCTCTGGGACCACAAAATATATAACAATGCGATAACCTATTATTGGATATCGCATTTTTAATGGTTCTAACATTGTACTCTTGACCGATTATTTCTCCAAAATCCTGCGGTCTCCATTTTCTATAAAATGAAATATAACCCATAAAAATATATAGCTATTTTAATTAATAATAAATGACCGTGCCCCAGATTTCGATTTATATTAACAAGTGCAACTCATATAGTTAACTCCAGCCAGGTTTCCTTGTGGCACCCGGAGAATATTACTTACCGCTGCTTCCTCTCGGACCTGACGGGGTTTGTAACCCTCCGCCGCACAAGACCCAACCCTCAACATCACTTACATAAGCGCTAAACCTCACTATCATAAACCTCATATCTGTTGATCAGCCTCACTATAGCGGGTTGTGAGTTACAGGGCACCGCTAGCTCCCCACCTAGCACGGCCAATTTGATTATATAAAATTAATTAAAAAAATAAAACTAGCTGTTAGGGAGTTCTCCGGTAAAAATAATTGTTGAACATTTAATTTAAAGGAGTAGAATTCTCATTCAGGCATTTATTCAAACTTACAAATAAACCATTAAAACAAAATAAAGTCACTTATCCAATACCATTTAAATGATTAAATTTAAGAAAGGGCTTAATAAAACTAAAATTATTTTAAGTTTCAGTACCCACATGGTAACCGATACTTACGCCAGCTTTATAGTGGGGTTTATCCCAATACTGGCAGTAAAACTGGAACTTTCTCTCTTTTTGGTGAGTATCTTGACTTCTGTAAATTTTATTTCCAATAGTCTCACTCAGCCTGCGTTTGGATACCTTTCAGACAAATATGGCATAAGATACTTCATGATTGCAGGACCGCTTTTTGCCTCTATATTTATAAGCATTCTGGGAGTATCTCCTAATTACTGGTCTATTCTAATCTTTTTATTTTTAGGAAACCTGGGAGTTGCTGCCATTCACCCTCCTACTGCAGCCACGGCCAGTCATGCGGGAGGAAGCAGAAAGGGTTTTATAAATTCCATAATATCTTTTGGGGGTACTGTTGGTTTTTCAGCAGGTTCATTATTTGTTATTTTAATTATAAATAAATTGGGCCTTAAATTTACCCCTCTGGCTGCAATCCCCGGAATAATTATGGCTCTGATTCTTATGAAATTTGATCCGTCCATTTTCTTAACTAAAACTCAAAAAGTTAAAACGAGCTTTATCAGAAAAACTAAAAGCCTGAAAAAAACAAAACTTATTTTGCTCCTGCTGTTAATGTTTGCTTCCTACTCCAGAGATTTAACTGTTCTATCAATGCTTACCTTTATGCCTTTGTACTTTACCAATCAAGGAGTAAAACTTATAAATTTTGGATATATAATCCTGGTTTTTATTTTAATAGGAGGAATTGGCGGCCTTTTTGCAGGTTATTATTCGGATAAGATAAGAAAAAGAACTGTGGTAATCCAGGCCGGACTGGTTATATCCGTCCCTCTTTTCTTTTTAATGTTTAAAGTACCTCTGAGCATGTCAATAATTTTATTTATTCTAGCCGGGTTTTTTACTACTTCTACTCTGCCTTTATGTATCAGAGTGGCGCAGGATATATTTCCCGGTAACGTAAGTCTTGCCTCTTCTATTGTCATGGGTGTAAGCGGAGGAATTGCAGCAGCTACTGTTATTCTTGTTGGTAAAATTGCAGATAATATAGGAATGGTAAGGACTATAAACTACGTCTTAATAATACCAATTCTGGCATCTATGCTGTTATTCTTATTTCCGCATGTAAGATCAAAATACAGGTAGAAAATTGAAATTTCTGTCAGTGCTGCCATTACCCTTATCTTACAAGTATTAATATTTCCAGAACATCATCTTTATTTAGCTTAACAAAATTGCCTGCCGGTCAGGTCCACATTTTTAACTGTCGTGAAGTATCTCTCCATTATGTGTGCCAT
>JADBLP010000070.1:0-6405 GCA_014894375.1 Actinomycetota bacterium
TAAAAACCGTAAGTAAATCCTTTAAGAGCTCCTTTCCACCCGCCTTTTTATCTCCTTATAGATCGCCTCCAGTGCACTGCCTGCTTATAAAAGCCTTCAGGATTGCTTCTGCTATTTTTACCGGTTTTTTTGTATCCATTGTCCTTAACATCTAAACACCGTAATATTTATTTTAATTTAATAAGTTGAAAATAGTAAATAGTATTCTTCCATGCTAAAATTTTTAAATTATATAAATTTATTTAAAAGGTAATAAATCTATGAAAAGATTACTTGAACTTCCGCACAGAGTTTGTGAATCTACATGCTATATAAACGGACTTGAAGACATACTGGAATGGAAAGGAGTAAAGTATCCCTATTACCTTCTATCTGTATTGGGCGGAATAGGTGAATTTACATATCTTAAATTTAAAATTGCAGATCCTCCCTGCATGGTTTACTGGGGGGCTAACCCAAAATATTTACTTGGTGACCTTGAAAAAATAATCGGATTTAAACAGGTACTAACAGAAAACAGGGTTTTTAAGAACACCTTTCCCAGAATAAGACAGTACATTGACAACGGCCAGCCAGTTGTTGCAGGTGCACTTGATATGTACTACCTGCATTATTACAGGGATATATACAAAAAACAGCACATCCCAATTCATTATATCCTTATAGTAGGTTATGATGACAAAAAAGAGGAAGTTTACATCCACGACTGCACATTTGATGGTATCCAGAATGTATCTTACGAAGAATTCGAGAAATCTTTAAATGTAAATGTTCCCGGTATGAGTAAAAAAAATACAATAAGAGCATTCATCCTGCCGGATAAACTTCCTTCCGAGTTAGAAACTGCAAAAAAAGGTTTCAACCTAAGGGCAGAAAAAATGCTAAATCCACCTATCAGCATGCTTGGAATACCGGCAATGAAAAAACTTTCCAAAGAGATTTTTAACTGGGAAAATGAGAAATGCTTTGACCATCTGGTAACCTACGCGACCACCCCACCTCATCTGCCAGAAACATTTGAAAACAGCAATGGTATGAGGTTCTGGAAATCAAAAGTCCTAAATGAGCTCGGGACAAAATATGAAATGGATAACTGGGTAAAGGCATCAGAATTATTTAACCAGTCAGGAAAGCTGATAATTGATATCTGCAGGGCTGCTATAAATAGAGACAGAAAAGCTATCTCAGATTTAATCTTAAAAGTTGCAGATATTGAAGAGAGGGCTTATGGGTTTGTTAAGACAAAGTGATAATAATTACATTTAATTAACTTGGAAAAGTTTTCTTAAGTATTTATAGAAATAATTGCAGTAAGTTGTTATTGGAGTTAGTCTATAAGCCGAGTTCCATACCAAATAGGATATAATTTACTGGTTTGTCTTGCCATCATCCTCCATCAAGAAACGCTTCAGGATACCGTTGAATATATCAGGTTGATCATAGAAGCAATTATGCCCTGCCCGAGGTATTAGATAGAGTTGTGCATTGTTCATCATCTGCACAGCTGACCGGGCAATGACGGGAGGAAAATTTATATCTTCCTCACCCCACACAAGCAACGTTGGTTGCGTGATTTGGCTGAGACGCTCCAACGGAATAGGAGCAATGACTTTCCCACGCCCTAGCCAGAACACACGTCTTCCTCCGCTCATCCGTACTACCTTACACCCATATTCCTCTACATCTAACATAGTCTCGTTTATCATCTGAGCGTCAAATAATCCGTAGTGTTCGAGAAACCAACGACTCGCTGTACGTGAAGGGAATAGATTCTGCCATATCATACGAAACTTGATTCCGACAGGAATCCGTTGTGTTCCCTTGCCAAGACCTGCTGCATTGACCAATACCAGCCGATCGACATATTCAGGATGATCCAGCGTAAACTGCGACGCAATAGCGCCACCGACTGAATGCCCTACTATACTTACCTTCTTCAGACCAAGCGCATTCAAGTAGTTTTTCAGCCAAGTTGAGAAGAAGGAACGATCATAAGGAGCAAACGGCTTATCAGACTCGCCGTAACCTACTATGTCTGGAACAATTACGCGGAAGCAAGTTGATAAAGGACCAATGACAGGATACCACCGGATACCACCTGCTCCAGCATCGCCACCATGAAGCATGAGAATAGGCTTTCCTACTCCAGTAGACAGGTAGCTTGTCTTAATAAGTGCCCCCTGAACACTCAAGCGCTCTACCGGTACTCCGATTTGCCTCACGATCTTCTGTAGTAAAGCTGTCCTCTGCATTAATAATCAATCCTTTTGGCTACTGGTAGGTATTGCCGTTCAATGGTTCAGCCGAGCTGTTTACGTGCAACTGATACCGAAAGATTTCAGTGACTCTAAAACACTTTAAAATCAGAAAAATCGTGTATTGGCAAATCCCCTTCGGCCGATTGTTATGCTATTTTAACCTTTAAACAGTTCAAAACTAAATATATTTTATAATAAATTGTTTAGTATGCAAATACAAATAGAAAAACCGGCTTGGAAGCTGAAATTTACAAACGAAAGAATGTAAAAAGTAAGTTAAAGTTCTGAAAAATCTCTTAGAAAAGTTCTAAGGCAGGACCCTAAGATACTAAGTAGCCTAAAGCGTGAGTCAGGGCAAAAGATAACTCGGGGTTTATTTTATTTCATACACTTATATTTATTTTTTACTTCTTAATATACCCTTGCCAACTGTTTGTTAGTGTAAGTTTAATTCTCAATAAACTTATTTTTAGGGTATATAAATGTATGCCCGCCTATTTCCGTCTCTTATATGGCCACCCTGGGTCTTTGTTTGGCTTATATTAACGCATTAATATTCTTATTCTATATATTATGGTTTTTTAGTATTATAAAATAAAAAGTATATTAAAAATAACAGTCTTTCCTGGTGGCAAAGAATATTAAAAAGAAAGTAGGAGCAATGAAATTAGAAAAATTAATTTATTTAATTGTAACGAGCTTGTGTTTAATAGAAGTTAGGTAAAATAGTCTGTATTTATAAACTACTTTAGAGGAGGCCAAAAAATGAATGACTTTTTATCGTTTCGTAGAATGATAACGCCAGCAATTATTACGATTATATTTTGGATTGGCGTTGCAGCAAGTGTTATTTTTGGTATTGTTACGATTGTTTTTGGTGCAAGATATATGATGTATGGGTATGGAGGTTCAGGCACAGTCTGGCTGGGAATAGGATATATTTTTCTTGGGCCTATTCTTGTAAGAGTATACTGCGAAATATTGATTATATTCTTTCGCATGAATGAAACTCTTACAGAAATTAAGAATAGTATTGAACGCAAAGCGTAAAAATTTCAATTTAGTAGGCTATTTTACCTAACAGCAGGCTAAAAACAAGTGGCAAGGGCTATTGCATATCCCCTGTACAATTAAGCTCTTGCAGTGTAAAAACTGTACTTTCATGGAGAAAATATCTAAATTGATTTGATATTAATATGCTATATAAAGCTCGCGATAAATGAAATTACTTCTCTACCTCCTGTAAGTCTGTTTGCTTATCCTGGCTCAAATCTATTTTATAAAAATCGCTGCTTGAATTTGGCAGTAGCATCGCAAATTGTAATGTTTCATCGATATATACAACAGCCTCTTTTATATTAAAATCCAGTATATGGCCTCCGGTTTCTTTGCTATCAGTAACAAAATGAAGATGATAGCCCGGTACATTAATCGCCGAAACATACGGTGGGTTATAGAAACCAACAATAGTACCCGAAACATCATAAAATTCAAACTCAGGCTGATTCTTTGTTACCTCTACCAGCAGAGGATATGGCTTTTTCTGCGCAGGCACACTACGCGTTTTCATATAGCTGAACGTACCTTCTATTTTCAAAGCATAAAAAATATTATCCGTAGGCAACTCGCCATCAAGATATTCCTGAAGCCCTTCAAAACTCATACCATCAATCAATCTTATTTTACGGTCTGTATCAAAGAAAGTTACCGACGCAAATGGAGTAGTCATTGCATCACTAACCGGATAGGCCTTCCCATCTGCCTTTATTTGATAAAACTCATTGTCATATCCTATCATTTCTCCATCGAGCCTATCGAATGTACCAATACCAAAATCACCATATATCTTTAATGTTTTGAAGTCTATAACCCCATCGTAAACCCCGTTTAAAAGAGCATCGATAGTAGATACCTGAACTAGTGATTCACTACTGGTAACAGATTTCCAGGAATAACCATTGAAACAACTGGTTAAATACACAGCCATAATGACAACAATTACAATGCAAAACAAGCTTTTAAGTATTTTCTTCATGTAATCACCCTTCAGATGTAAGTAATTATATTATATAGTAAGCGGCACATTTCTAATGAATACTCTTAGTAATAGTTAACCATTGTTAATTATTGACTCATATATTTAATAGTAATATATTATGTTTTTGCTTATAGTCCTTATTGCTTAAGCAATGAGTAGTTTAGCTGACTTTCAATCTCGTTACCCATTCTATCAAGCATTTTTATTTCATTATCAGATACAATGATATAATATATCGGTTCATCGGGGCTATCTGAGGGTGCTAGAGTTATTTTTTGTGTAACGTCAATGCTCCACTCACCACTTGTTATAAATGGCTCATCACTTTTACCTAGATACGTAGATTCCATTGTAAAAGTGGAATCAAAATTTAATGTAAGGACAGTCTCAATCCCTTCACAATCAGCACAGGGTAAAACTCCCTCATAAGTCCCTGCCCCTACCACTATATCAGCTGAGGGACTTCCGGGCAGCATAGTGATAAAGAATGTTGCAGCCATTAAAATAAAAACTGAACCTAAAACTATTCCTGCTATATCCATACCTTTGAAAACTTTACTTCTAAATAAACCTGCTTTTATCCTTTTTAAATCAATACTTCCACATACAATTGCAGTTATAGGTAAGCTAATTACCATAAAAGATAAATAAAAAATCATAATGAATTCCTCTGGAATAAAATTTTCAAAACCAAAACCAAAACCATAATAATGAAAAACAAAAAACAAAAGAAGATATGCAATACCAAATCCCAATATCCCAGTGACCAGTGATGTAATCGGTAGTATTCTAAATTTTTCTGATTTAACTTTATTATTCATAATAAAGACCTCCTTTAAAGAAAATTTTTATTATTTTTATATATCAATATTATAACATTAATTACACATAATATTATTTAGATACCTTTGACAAATGTGTCTGAAGTGGCTGGGGATATCTCATATTTTAGGTTGAATCAGTTATTACATTTAAAAAAACATTAATAATTATATAATTTTGTTAATTCTATAAATATTGTCCTTACTCCAAGCTCTTCAAGGATAAGAAGTTGCCACACCGTCCCCTTGTATTTTGCTGTGTAAAAATTTTAAGGGATTTTCCAATATCCTTCTTTTTTTGCTTTGCTAGAATAACAGGTACCAACCCTGCCTTCATTATTTCCAGTCTGGCTTCTTGTAATTCCAGATTATTCTCAGGCTTTTCTAAGATATCTCTTAACGTAAAATATCTTATAGAAGGATTATTTCTTTCCAAGAGTCAATCAGTTGGATCAGCTTTTAAGACGGATTGAAAATCATTCATTTTAACATAAATTGCTAAAGACTTTTTAGTAAATCTTCTTTTTCCTTATTAACTGCACAATAATCCCAACTCCTACAATTGCAATACCTGTAATGCTTGCAATTATTACTAATTGGTCAGGCATACTATTATCAGCAATCCTCTTTAAGATAATTCCAACCAGTGCCCAGATAACAACAAAGCAGTAAAAGATATCATTCCTAGAAAATACAGTTGCTAATGTTATAATGACTCCTACCGCAATTACTATCACTGTCCATAACTGATCGCTTATACCAAATTTATTCCAGTTGATTTGAACAAGAAAAGCAGTAACATTTGCAATTGTTGCAATGGTAATCCAACCAAGATAAACACTAAACGGAATATTTACCAGGATTTTTTCAGAATTTCTACTCCCCAGTCTTCCGGTACCTAATCTTACATAAATTGATATCAAACTTATAAGGAGTAGAGCCATTATTATAAGGGATAGCCAGACAATTTCATAATGCCATGCCAGTATCCAGGCAACATTAAAAATACATGAAATAAAAAATAATATACCTATTTTTTCAAAAATGCCTCTTTCATCTGAACTTCTTCTAAAAGCAACAACAAACTGGTATATGATAAACAATGCCAGAAGGATATAAATAATTCCCCATATCGAGAAGGTAATGCCATCAGGGACAAATAAATTGGGATATTTGTCTGAAAGCTCCTGAGTAGTCCTGTTATTTATAGGAAGTATTACTGCCAATGCATTTACTAAAACTACCGCTAAAAATCCGATAAAATTTAGAAATGAGTAAGTTATTCTTG
>JADBLP010000103.1:0-27870 GCA_014894375.1 Actinomycetota bacterium
AAGTACAATATGAATGTGGATAAAATTCTTTATGCTTTGGTTTGCGGTTTTTATTTTAGAGCTGCCGATGAATCAGACGCTATGTTTGATAGAGATATTGAATTCGTTGAGGAATATTTTAATAATGGCATAGAGTATGTACTGGTAAATGCATGCGGATTTGATAAGAATAAGCATAAGGATATAATTGCAAAATGCGAAAAATATTCAGAAGAAATTAAAGCATTATATAAAATATAAGGGAAGAAATATGAGCAGACTAGAAAAATCAGAAAAAGAAAATAAATTTTTAGAAGAGAATTTAAAATAGCATACGAGGAGAAAAGCTATGCCAATAATGAGAAACGGAGAAAAAGCAAGGGAAATAATTGATAAAGTAAAAAAATCTGGAAATAGTTTGCCATGTTTTTGCACAGAAAATATCATGACAACAGAAGCAATCTTTATGGGGGCAAAAAAATTTAAAGAAGCGAAAAATATAAAAGGACAATTACCGCTTATTATTGCTTTTACAGCAAGTTATAAGCAGAGACAGCAGCTAAAAAATTACTCTGGATTAAGCGATTTTAAAGAAGGATTATTAGCAGTAAGAGATGATATCGAAAGAATTGCAAGAGACAAAGGTCAATTTAACGATATAAATGTTATTGTGCATCTAGATCATGCTCAACCAGGCGATGATGATTGGATATTTAAGGAAAATAAAGATTTTATATCTTCCATTATGTATGATTGTAGTCATTATAGCCTTAATGATAATATTAAAATGGTAAAAGATTTTGTTAAAAAGCATAAAAAGGATTTTGTTATTGAAGGTTGTGTTGATGAAATATATGATTATAGCGCAAGTAATGAGAAGCTCGAAGTAAAAGAAAATATTACTGAAGCAGGTGATGCAGAGAGTTATTTTAAAGAAACTGGAGTTGATTTGGTAGTTGCTAACTTAGGGACAGAACATAGAAGAACAGAAAGTGCTTTAAAGAAGTATCATAGAGATGCAGCTCAAAAAATTAGAGATAAAATAGGAAGGCAAATAGTACTTCATGGCGCATCGAGTTTAAGTGATGCTGAGTCTAAAAACTTGCCACAGGACGGAATCGTTAAGGTTAATATCTGGACAATATTAGAAGTAAATCCGGGCAGAATTATGGCTGGGGAAATAATAAAGAATATAGATAAAATATTATTAAAAGAAAGTATCGAAAAATTAGTTAATGAAGGATTTTTAGATAAAAAAGTTTTAAATAAAAGCGGGGAACCTTCGTTAGATTTTCTAACAGAAAAATACAGAAGAGATGATATTTTTATTCCAGCCATCGTTAAGCAAGTTAAAAATTATTATGAGAATTTTTATATTAATTACTGATGGAGGACAAAATGGCTAATTTATTCAATCAGTCAATGAGTAAAAATAATGTCTTAAAAAGAGTTGGAAATATCAGTCAGGTAATGGGGGCATCAAAGGTTATTTGTAATGATGGTCTGGGTAAAGGAACAGAGCTTATTATAGTAAAAAATGGGAAAGGATTAAATTTAACTTTAGTTCCAGATAGAGGATTAGATATCTTATATGCTACTTACAAAGAAATACCTTTAGCATGGATTGCACGAAATAAAGTCGTTTCAAATCATGATTATAATGATAAAGGAATCGGTTGGTTAAGAAATTTTGGCGGGGGATTATTAACAACATGTGGTCTAATTAGTTGTGGAGGACCAAGTACAGATCAAGGTAAAGAATTTGGGTTACATGGTAGAATATCTAATATTTCAGCAGAAAATGTATGTATTAAAGAATATTGGCAAGGCGATGATTATTACATAACTGTTTCTGGAAGATTAAGGGAGTCAAATACATTTTTTGAAAATATTGTTTTGGATAGAGAAATAACAGTATCAAGTGCAAATAATCAAATTAAAATTTGTGATAAAATAACTAATGAAGGATTTAAAAAAGAGCCTTTTATGATAATATATCATATGAATTATGGTTATCCATTAGTAAGTAAAAACTCAGAACTTAAAATAGATCCAGATAATACTGTAGTAAGAGGCGATGATCAAAGCGAAAAAAATAACTGGAATAAATTTTCTGATCCTATTCATGGTTTTGAAGAAGTTGTTTACTATCATGATCTAAAACCAGGAAAGAATAATAAATGCAAATTTGAATTAATAAATAAAGATGTAGGCATTAGTGTTGAAGCAACCTGGGACAAATCAGCTCTGGATACTCTTATCGAATGGAAGATGATGGGCGAGAGCGATTATGTATTGGGGCTTGAGCCAGCTAATTGTACAGCAAATGGAAGAGCTTCCGAAAGACAAGCAGGTCGAATAAAATTCCTTGAGAGTTTTGAAGAAAAAATAATTGAATTAACATTAGATGTAAAAGAGATTTAATTTTTTTTAACTTAAATTATATTATATCATAAAAAATATTGGTTTTACCGGAGATAGAAATGGAATTCGAAGACTTTACTTTATCCAATTTTATACTATTATTTAGATATTTGATTTTATTACAAAAAGTTATTTATTATAAAATAACCTGATTTATGAGCCTTCTAGGTATTGATATTGGAACAACAGGAGTTAAAGCAATTGCATTCAACGAAGAAGGTAAGGTATTGGCAAGCTCCTATCGAGAGTATGAGCTGATTTATCCTAAACCTCACTTTGTAGAATTTGATACAATTCCTATGTGGAATAAAATCTTTGATGTAATAAAAGGGATAAACTCTTGCCCGGTGGTTAAGAAAGACCCCGTAACTGCTCTATCAGTGTCAACTGTTGGAGAATCTTTTACTCCAATTGATGAAGAAGGGAATATAATCTACAATACAATTTATTCAACTGATTCAAGAAGTAAAGCTGAGCTTGAGTTTATTTTTACAAAAATCCCTGCAAAAGAGCTTTATTTTATTACAGGTCTTCCTCCTCAGACAATTTGTGCATTAAATAAAATATTATGGGTAAAAAATAATCTACCTGAAATATATAGGAAGACCAAAAGGATTTTATTTACTGAGGATCTGCTTCAGTATAAACTTGGAATTACTGATACAAAAATAAATTATTCACTTTCATCAACATCTTTGTTTTTTGATATAAGAAAAAAAATTTGGTCAGATAGAATTTTAAATACTTTTGATATAGATAAAGATTTATTTTCAGCACCATCACCTTCCGGAATTATAGTTGGTATTGTGAGAGATGATATAGCTAAAGATCTGGGATTCAAAAATAATGTTTTTGTTGTTACTGGAGGCCATGACCAACAGTGTGCTGCACTTGGAGTAGGTTCTATTAAAGGAGGACTGGCTGCTGATGGAATGGGTACTGTTGAATGTGTTACAACAACACTTGATGAGCTGATAGTAAGTGATTCAATGTATGGAAATGACTTTTCAACAAGAGCTCATGTAGTTCCCGATAAGTTTGTAACATTTGCGTATAATTTGACTTCAGGAAGTCTGGTCAAATGGTTTGTTGATATTTTTGCAGATAAGGAAAAGGAGCTGGCTGAAAAAGAGCAGGTTGGTGTAATAAAATATTTTTATAAAAATTTTGATTTTAATCCTTCAGGATTATTTGTACTTCCCTATTTTTCGTCATCAGGGACCCCTTATCATGACCCTATTCCTAAGGGTACAATTACGGGTTTAAATTTAACTACCAAAAAGGAAGATATATTTAAAGCAATAATAGAAGGTTTAATTTATGAGATAGCGTTTAATATTGAGCTTGCTGAAAAGTCAGGAGTAAAAATTACAGAACTTAGAGCAGTAGGTGGTGGTGCTAAAACAGATAAAGAGCTTACTCTTAAGTCATCAATTTTAGGGAAGCCTATAAAGAGGATGCAAATAACTGAGGCTGGATGTCTTGCCACAATGATGCTTGCGGGTAGTGCAACAGATAAATTTACACTTGAGCAGGCGATTTCGAGTTTTATAAAGGTGGAGAGAGAATTTTACCCTGATGAGAAAATAAGAGAAAAATATTTAGATAGGTTTGTGAAATATAAAAAAATTTATAATTTTATAAGCCAGATTTATTGATTTTTAAATTTAATTTGAGTTTTTGACTTAACTGCATAAATGTGAATATTTTATCTTCTACTGCTTTAAACTTATAACTTAAACAGTTTCGTTTACATTAACACGACAGGCATCGATACTTTTTTGTTTACATTTTTAATGATGCAATTCGATATATTTACAATGGGATTTTTTTTTAATATACTTTTTTAAATTAAATAACTTTAGAAATCACTTATGTTATAATCCATATTGTAACTAAAGACGAGATTAAGGAAAACTGTGGCAAGTGAAAATAGCAGTATAAAAATTTGTGCCTCTATTCTAAATAGTAATTTTATAAATCTGGCGAGTGAGATTAAAAAAGTTGAAAATGCCGGAGTGGAAATGCTTCATATAGACGTTATGGATGGAAACTTTGTTCCAAATATAACTATTGGTCCCCCCATTATAGAATGCTTGAGAAAAAATACCGGGCTTTTTTTGGATGTGCATCTTATGATTAAAAAGCCTGATAGACTTCTTGATAGTTTTATCGAAAGTGGAGCAGATCTGATAAATGTCCATGCCGAAGAATGCCCTCATCTAGACCGGACATTGAACTATATAAAACAGGCAGGTAAGAAAGCTGCAGTCGCATTAAATCCTTCAACACCTTTATGCTTCATAGAGAACGTCCTGGGGCTTGTTGATATGGTATTGATTATGACGGTCAATCCTGGATTTGGGGGTCAGGAATTCATACATGATATGGTTTATAAGATTAAAAAGTTAAAGGCAATGATTGAAGATTACAGAAGATATTCCTCTAATGTAAAAAAATGTGTTGATATTCAAGTGGATGGAGGGATTAATATCGATACAGCCCCGATTGTTGTCGGAGCAGGGGCGAATGTATTGGTAATGGGCACAGCTATTTACGAGTCAGATAATCCTGCAGAATATATAAAGAAAGTAAGATATAAAATATCAAGAGCAAAAACATTATAGTCCACTGCATTATTTTAAAATATATTATTGAAAAATATCGGGAAAATATTTATAAAAAAATACTTAATAAGGAAATAATTAAGGGTAGGAGGCGATAATGAAGAAAGTATTTTTATGGCTGCTTATTATATCCATTGCTGCAGTATTTTCTTTAGCGGGTTGTAAGGCTGAAGCAGTTGAAAAAGCAGAAGAAGCAGTAGCTGAAGAACAGGATCTACTTGATACACAGGTAATTGATATTTATAAGGACGTAAATGCGTCTATAGAAGATAGGGTAGAGGACCTACTTTCACTGATGACTCTTGAAGAAAAGATTGGCCAGATGACACAAGTTGAACGGATGTATATTACCAATGGTGATATTGCTGAATATGTTATAGGGTCAGTGCTTAGTGGCGGAGGTTCAACTCCTTATAATAATACTCCCGAGGGATGGGCAGATATGTATGACAGTTTTCAGAAAGATGCCCTTTCTACCAGATTGGGAATACCAATTATTTATGGTGTCGATGCAGTTCATGGTCATAATAACCTTTTCGGGGCAACTATTTTCCCTCATAACATTGGTCTTGGAGCAACAAGAGATCCTGAATTGGTAAAGCTAATTGCGCAAATTACAGCAATTGAAACTGCCGCTACCGGTGTAGACTGGACTTTTGGCCCCTGCATTACAGTTCCACAGGATGAACGCTGGGGTAGAACCTATGAAGGATTTAGCGAGGATCCTGAACTGGTGGCGGAGCTGGGGAAGGCCGCAATTGAGGGTTATCAGGGTGCTGATCTTTCAGATGATAATACAATTCTTGCCTGTGCCAAACACTTTGTAGGTGACGGTGGGACTGTTGGCGGCGTTGACAGAGGTAATACTCAATGTACAGAAGAAGACCTCAAGAATATTTATCTTTATCCTTATTTAAGTGCTCTTGAGGTACCGGTAGGGTCAATTATGGTTTCTTTTAGCAGCTGGAATGGTGTTAAGATGCATAGTAATTTATATCTGATCAATGATGTGCTAAAGGAAGAGCTTGGCTTTGAAGGTTTTGTAGTTTCAGACTGGGCCGGAATAAATGATATTGATGGCGTGAGCGGTATAAGTGAGATGGATATACAGGAAGGTATAAATGCAGGAATTGATATGGTTATGGTACCGGATGACTATTTGGGTTTCATTAATATGCTTACCGAGCTTGTTAATGAAGGTAAAGTTTCTGAGGCCAGGATTGATGATGCGGTGCGGAGAATTCTTACCGTAAAATTTGAGCTTGGATTATTTGAAAATCCTTATGCCGACCGCAGCTATATTGATACAGTAGGAAGCGAAGAACATCGCGAGATTGCAAGAAAAGCTGTTCGTGAATCTCTTGTACTCCTTAAAAACGAAGGCTCTCTACTTCCGCTTTCAAAGGACCTTGACAGTATTGTTGTTGCAGGAGGAAGAGCAGATGATATTGGAAGTCAATGTGGTGGATGGACTATTACCTGGCAGGGTGCTGTAGGTGAAATCACAGAGGGTACATCAATACTTGAGGCAATAAAGAATACTGTTTCCAATGATACTATAGTTACTTACTCAGCAGATGGTTCAGAGGTACCATCGGATGCAGATGTTGCTATTGTGGTAGTTGGGGAAACTCCTTATGCGGAATTTACTGGAGATGATAAGGATTTATTGCTTTCCACACAGGATATAGCTACTATTAATAACGTACTGGATGCCGGTATTCCGGTAGCGGTAATTCTAATAAGTGGGCGTACAATGATAATCACATCTGAGATTGATAAATGGGATGCGCTGGTTGCAGCATGGCTTCCCGGAACTGAAGGGCAAGGAGTTGCAGATGTTATTTTTGGAGACTATGCTCCTACAGGAAAACTTTCATATACCTGGCCCAGGTCAATCGAGCAATTACCCATTAATGACACAGATGGCTCGAAGGGTTCTCTCTTCCCGTTTGGTTTTGGTCTTACATATTAACAGAGTAAATAAATTAAATGGCAAGTCCTGAATTTTTCATTATAAAAATTTTATAGTGGTGCAAATAATATACAAATGCAGGATAAGAGTTTGAAATTTTCATAAGTCATTTTGCAATGTCTTTCCCTAAATATTTTAATAAATAAAAAAAATAGCCCTCTCTTTTTTGATAGGGCTATTTTTATATAATATAAGTTGTAAATTAGTTTAGCATAAATTAATCAGCTGATATTGCTTCGGTTGGACAACTCTCTACTGCTTCTTCAATGCACTCTTTATCATTCTCTTCATAATCATTCTTGATAACTTCTGCTATATCTTCATCATCGTTTAATTTAAAAATATCCGGGCATGTTTCTTCGCATAGACCGCATCCTGTGCAGAGATCCTTATCTATTTTTACTTCCATTGGGTTCCTTTCCATTTTTTAATTTATAAATATTTTTTATTCTTTAGTAATATTGTTATGTAATATACAAAATTTTTTTTTCTATTTCAACAAAAAAGTTTTTTATTTTTTAAAAGAAAGAACAATTGAAAATAGTGAGTTTATTGACTATTAAAAATAGGATTGCTATTATTTCCTGGTTAATCAATTGGTATAATTTTTCTAAAATTTAGAAGAATAATAGTAATTATTTATGGAAATTCTTATGAAAAATATATTGAGTAGAAAGTTTTACGGGAGAGATACATCAGAGGTAGCCAGGAATTTACTGGGTAAGGCACTGGTGAAATTTAGAGGACCGGAAATGGTTGGGGGAATAATTCTGGAAACAGAAGCTTATTTTGGCGAAAATGATCCTGCAAGTCATGCTTATGGTGGGAAGACGCCCAGAAGCGAGATAATGTTTGGAAAGTCAGGCATTGCCTATGTCTATATGTGTTATGGGATGTATTATCTATTAAATGTTGTAACCGAAAATGAAGGAAAACCGGGTGCGGTGTTAATAAGAGCTCTAAAACCTCTCTGGGGAATTGATATTATGAAAAAAAGAAGAAATGTCAATCTGGAGGGCAGGCTTACAGACGGACCGGGTAAATTAACCATAGCACTGGGTATAGATATAAAAGATAATGGTGCTGACATTGTAAGAGGTGGAAACAGATTATATATATCTGACTATAAGACAGGGGATAATAATCTTAAAATAATAGTGACGGAAAGAATAGGCATAAAAAAAGGGGAAGACAGGCCACTTAGATTTTTAATTCAAAAGGAATAGTATATTTTCGGCCTTCCTCATAAGTCACTTTCCCATAATAAGGTAAAATATCCGGACTAGCTAATTCTAAAGCAGACTCGTATGTACCGGCACTTATCTCTATTTCATCAGACGTGGAATTTTTTTCAACTTTTATTATTTTATATTCAGGTCCATTTAGATATACAGTTAAATCAAATTCGGTGTTATTTTCAATTATGAGTATACTCTTTTCAGGACCCCAAAATTTACGCTCGGGAACGGGTTGCTCAAATAAATTATAAGTTGAAGAAGCTATAAATTTTAATTTTGAATCAATTAGTAAGGGATTAATTTCTTCCTCTAGTTCCGGATTATATTCAACAATTATTTCATAAAGGAACGATGCTTTTTTATAACTACCGGAATTATATTTATCCCTGGCAATACTTTTAAGGGTATTGGGTGGTATATTGTAGAATACCCCTCTTTTCTCATAATCTGAAATATTATTATAGTTATTATTCTGGACTTCCAGGTCTAAAATTTTTAGAAATTCTTCAACACTTTCTGCATAATTAAGATTACTTGCAAGTTCTGTTGCCTTATCAATGTAGGTATTAAATAAAAGATAACCGGCGTCACCGAAATATTCACTATCATTATAGTTATTAATTATATTCTCAAGTGCTTCTATGGATTTTTCCCAGTCTTTGGTTTTATTAAAATTCAATGCTGCCTTATATAAATATTCAGGGATTTTATATATGGCAATGAAGGCTTCATTTGTATCAGGAAAGTTACTTTTAATATCTTCAAGCGCTTCAACTGCATTTAAATAATTTTCGGCGGACTGACTATATTTTTCATTATTGTAATAATCCCGGGCTAATTTTGTATAACACTGCTCTAAAATATTTTTTATTTTAAGATTGTCGCTGCTGAATATTTCTGAATCTATTGCTTTTTTAAAATAGGTAATTGCTTCCGTGTAGTCGCTGTTATAATAGTAAGCATATGAAATTTTTTCCAGCGCATTATCTGCAAGCTTGCTGTTGGGGTAATTATTTAGAAGTGTATTATAATAATTTATTGATTGGGAATAGTCTTTATTGTCAAAACTTTTTTCTGCTTTATTTTTCAGAGCAGATGGACCAAAAAAATTTGATAGTATTAACCCTGTAAGAGACAGTATAAAGAATACAACGAAGAATGAACTTCCTCTGGTTCTCCTTGTAAAATTAAATATCGTAAGTATAAGGCTTATTATGATTGCTGGTATACAGACAAATGGTAACATATCCCAGAAATTTCCTTTGTCCATATAAAAGAGGTAGCCCATTCCTATAGTGATTAATATAAATACAATCATAAAAAAAATTGAACCAGGACCAATTCTATATTTTCTTCTATATGTATACATAATTTTAGACTTTTAATAATGGATTTTAAAATATTAGCATAAAAATTGATTATTAAAAACAAAGGTTATAATACATAAAATAAGTATAATTATAAAATTTAATATTTATGTATGGATATGTATATATATGTGTTAAAGGTCCTATATGATCGGATATGAATGTATGAAGATGTATATAATTTATTAATTTTTAAGTTTTTTAAGCTCCATTATTAAAGTGTCCCAGTATTTTCCATTATAAAGATGATTTTTCTTCTGGGTCTGAATCAGCTTAAATCCACATTTTTTATATACTTTTATTGCCCGGTGGTTATATTTGTAAACATTTAATTTAATACTTTTAATATCCAGCTCAAACATTGCAAATTTTGTAACATTCATTATTGTGTCAGAGCCGTAACCTTTATTCCAGTAACCTTTCTCACCAATTACAATACCCAGCCCACAGTCACCTTTTTCCCAGTTGATTTTGTGCAGGACGCAATTGCCAATATGAAGATTTGTATTTATATCTTCAATAGCAAAGACTATATCATTCTTGGAACTTTGAATGAATTTAAACCATTTAAGTTCCTGTTCTTCTGTATAGTCGCAAAAGTCCTGGCTCAAATACATATTGACAGAAGGGTCCCTTAACCAGGCCAAAGATCTTTTTAAATCACCTTTTTCCAGTACTCTCAGGATTATTTTTTTACCAATAATTTTTTTTACAGGGTAATTATTTAAATTTTTCTTTCCAGACAAGTTATTTATTGCCTTTTATTTTTTACCTAGCCTATTTATAAATACTTCTATAAGATCAATAGGAACCGGGAATATAATTGTTGAATTCTGTTCTGTTGCTATTTCTTTTAGGGTCTGAAGGAACCTGAGCTGTACAGAAACCGGATGTTTACTCAATATCTTTGCAGCCTCAGATAATTTTTCAGAGGCCTGGAATTCCCCTTCTGCATTAATTATTTTTGCTCTTCTCTCTCTTTCGGCTTCAGCCTGTCTTGCAAATGCTCTCTGTATGGATTGAGGCAATTCAACATCTTTAATTTCAACGATTGAGACTTTAATTCCCCATGGATCTGTTTGCTCATCTATTACTTTTTGGAGTTCCTGGTTGATTTTCTCTCTTCTGGCAAGCAAATCATCCAACTCAGCCTGGCCCAGTATGCTTCTTAGCGTGGTTTGAGCTATTTGTGATGTTGCTACCATATATCTTTCTATTTTTATCACGCTTTTTGCGGGATCCATTACTCTGAAATATACTACCGCATTTACTTTTACCGGTACATTATCTCTGGTAATAATATCCTGCGGCGGCACATCCATTGTGACAGTTCTTAAGTCAACCTTAATCATTTTATCCACAAACGGAATTATCAGGAATATGCCAGGCCCTTTTGTTGCGCTCAGTCTTCCAAATCTAAATATTACACCCCTTTCATATTCTCTTAGAATCTTAACAGATGAAAGCAATAATATTAAGAAAATAATTATACCGAATATTATTGCTACTCCAATACCTGCAGTCATCTTAACCTCCTTTTTTGTTTTAATTGTTTTGTTTATTTAATATTTTTACCATCAAAGTCAGACCTTTTAAAGACTTTTATACCTTATCATTATACTACAAAGCGTTAGAAAATATTCAGGGTGTTTTCTGTAAGATCTTGGAATCTGATTAAAGTTTATATATGAACTTTTATTGCAGAAACAGGACAGCAATCCAGGCATAACTCACATAAAATACATTTGTCTTTATTGAATTTTAATTTAAAACTTTTATCGTCAAGGATAAGAGCCTGAGTGATACATAAAGAGGTACAGATTCCACAATCTACACACTGGTTCTTATCTATTATTATGTCTTTTGCCGCTTCCTGGACGGAAACTCCGGTGCCTGTAAGATATTCAATTGACTGGTCAATTTGGTCCTTATCACCCCTGAGCTCGATTAGCATTTTACCCTCCATATTAGGAGTTATTTCAGCCCTGAGTATATTGAATTCCAGATTAAATTCTTTTACCAGTTTATATGTAATTGGCTTTGTGACAATATTTTCCGGAAAACTCAGCACCAGTTTTCTTTTTATCATCAGAGTTCCTCCTTACTGAGTATATCAAGACTGCTGTATTTCTCCTCCAGGGGCAGGGGGGCAACACTGGCAGTTAAATAAAATTTACCATTTTCAATTTCTTTTTTAAGCACATTGGATATTTCAAGTGCCTTGAAATAACTTGAAATTGAGCCCGTCTGAACAAATTTACCATTAATTTTTATTTTTCCGCTTCTGAGCTGCTTGTAATTGACCTTTCCATAAGAAGGTTTATTTCTTCTTTGAACGGAATAGTCAAAAATTTCGGTATATATATCCTCATCTTTAATTTTTAAGAATTCTACCATCTCTTCATCAATCACCGGGATTGGAATACCAATACCTATAAATATAGTAACACCATAGTGGTGGAAAGTGCATGCTTTTAGGTATTGGGGTGACATCTCTTTTAAGTTGCCTATAAGAGCAAGAGTCCCGGCCGCACCACATGGAGTACCATTGGGTAATCTCTCTTTGCCTGGATTATGCTGGGTACCGTACCAGGAGACGTAACCCTGACTGCCTCCCAGGAAGATTCTTGTGCCTATCCCAATAGTCCTGTAATATGGGTCATTTAGAAGTGGACTGAGTTGGCCTGCACTACAGTAAGTGGCATTACCAAAATTAGGTAATAACTTTCCCATATAAGTATAAATTGTCCTGTTAGAAGAGTTGGTAGCTACTGCATAATTCTGGTAAGCATTTCTGGGATTGAAAAGATAAGCCTGGTTTATTGTATCCATGGTTATGTAAGTTTCAATTTCTCTTCTAGGATAACAATCAGTACCATATGCTGTCGCTCTTAGTTTTACTGGCTTTCCCAGTATTAAATCTTCAATTACATATGCTCCACCGTAATTCATTCCTTCTGTCTCTGAAAGTTCCGCAGCGCCGATATATACATCTACGGCGGCTATTCCAGCATATGCAGGTACATCATTTAACCATACTTTTGTCATTTTTATAGGAGGATCCGGGTGCCCGAAATTTATGAAAGCTCCCGAGGAACACATAGGTCCGAAAGTTGCAGTTGTCACCACATCTACTTCTTTGGCTGCTTTTTTTATTCCCTTTTCTTTTGCATAATCAATTATTTCTTCAGCGTTTAATACTAAAACTTTTCCGTTTTTTATTTTTTCATTTATTTCTTCAATTGTTTTTGCCATGATATATTTAGGTCCTGATTTAGATTTAATAAATTATAATACTCTAATATTGATATTTTGCCAATAATCATTTGGTCCAAGAATAGATTTTTACCTGGCTATATAATATAATTTTTATAAAAGTTAACGGAACCGGTCACTTAAAATTATAAAAAAATTTAATTTTGTAGATGATCCAGTATTTTTTTACAGAAAGGTATTTATAACAAATCGATGAATCCAAAATTTAGAAACCCGCTTGTTTTAAGTATTGTTGCAACTGTTTTTTTAATACCGGTTCTTATCCTGACCATGTATATATTTGATTCGGTTAATTGGATAATGTTAATAGTTACTGCTGTTATTTATTTGGTGATTATTTTTTTGGTTTTTTTATATTACGGCAGTTTTGGGAGAAAATAACTCATAAGCAATGACAAAAAGTTATGATATAAATATTGAGAGGTTGCTTGCTGGCAAGCTTGATCTGGATAGAAGTATATATAGAAACAGGGTTAAATATAAAGAGAAATATAATTGGAGGATTATATACAAATATAGTGATCTTTTGGTCAGTTGCGATAGAAATATCATTCCTAAACTTGAGAGGTTAATTAAGGAAATTTACTATCTGCTTGAATCCTGTATAAAGGAAAATCCATCCTTTCAAAAAAGTTTATCCCCATTAAAAATTAAGCCTGAGTATCCTCCTGTAATAAAAAAAATGTGCCAGAAGGCGGCTATTTTTAATGTAGGCCCAATGGCTACTGTTGCCGGGGCGGTATGTGACTATCTTGCTTCAGGTTTGGATAGATACTGCAGCCGCTTAATAATAGAAAATGGTGGTGATGTTTTTATAAAGAGCAATAAAGATATAGAGGTCGGTGTATATCTTAAGAATAAGCATTTTGAAGATAAGATATATTTAAAAATAAAAGCGGCTGGCACTCCCTGCGGGCTTTGTTCTTCATCGGGAAGTTTTGGTCATTCACTTAGCATGGGGAGTAGTGATTTAGTTGTGGTTATGGCAAAATCTACTATTAGCGCAGATGGTGCAGCCACTTCAATTGCAAATAATATTAGAGGCCCTGAAGATATTTCTAAAACTATAAGCAGTTATAAAAATATAAAAGATATAAAAGGCATTTTAATTGTAAAAGATGATAAGCTGGGTGTTTGGGGGAATATTGAGTTTATAAATAATTAAATCTTTTTGGCTTTCCGGGTATCATCAATATTTATTTTTTCATCTTTTGATTTAAAAATATCAGCATTTGAGCCTATCAGACTTTCTCCTTTGAACAGTCCTCCTTTAGCTATTGTTAGGAGAGCATCTTTCTGAGTTAAGTTTCCAATAAATTTTCCTGTCGTGGTAATTTCAACTTCTCCAGATGCTATCATATCTCCTTTATATGTACCGGCTATTACTGCATCTTTGGTTCTAATATTAGCTTCTACTTTTCCTTCTTTTCCAATTATAATATCTTTTTCTATTGTAATTTCGCCATTGACTGTACCATCAATTCTTACTGAACCAGGGCAGTTAATTTTACCTTCTACTTTAACTCCCTCGGCAATAATAGTAATAGTTTTTGAGCCTTTTACTTCGGTACTTTTTCTTGACAGCATACTTTTTCCTCCTTTAAAATTTGCTACTTTTGTAATTATAAATTTTGAATTGTAAGTATTTTTTGCAAGCTATTATAACACTTTTTAGCCAAAATTAATGATAAATTTTTTACTTTAAATTTTATCTATAAAAATATAGAATGATATTAAATTATGAACTAACCTTATAGTTATAGAGAGATGAAAAGCAAAAATTTATTTACCAATGTTTTTACATTAATCTTAATTTTTCTGTTTATATCAGTAGCATCTGTTTCATGCCAAATTACCCGGTATGGTGAGAAAGATACTTCTGAGACCGGAGAAGCCGGGAATATGAATGAAATCGATAACCAGCTTCAGGAGCAAGCAGGAGAAAAATCTGGAGATGAAACGGAAGAAATTACTACAGTAAATCTCTGGATCAGTGACCTTATTCCGGAATATATAAGCGCAGAAGTCAGAAATGAGTTAAGCAAAGTTTTTGATGAAATAATAATTGCAGATGAGAAAGAGAATTCTGATGTATGGGTTGAAATTGATATTAGTAGCAAGGAATCAGAAATAAGATGGGTTTTGGTGCCGGTGGTTTCATTTTTTAGAAGTTTTGACGATATATCATATGAGAATATAAAAGAATTCTGGGCCGGGAATAACGAAGTTCTAAATTATATATCAATTGACGGCTCTGAACCGCAACTTATTGTGACTGAAGAAGTTTTTAAAGTACTTAAAGAGATTCTTGGTGAGAGCGGAAATGAGAATATAAAAATAGTGAGCGAAGAAGAGCTTCTGTTAAATATCGAAAATAATAATAGTTTTTCAATTATCCCTTTTGATAATATCGAAAAAAAATATAAGGTACTCAATTTAGATGAGATGTCTGTTTTTGATAAAGATTTAGACATTAATAATTATCCGCTGGCCCTGAATATAAGTATGGGGAGTAATAACCCTGACTTTGAAAGCAAAATAACTGAGAGTTTTTCAGGAGTAACAATCACCAACAGGGATATTGAAAAGCTTGCGTCGGTCATTATGACTGGCGTAACAGCAATAGTTAGGCAGGTAGCAATAAGAATAGAAAGTGATGGAGTTTTATCTCCTGGTGAAAAGATTGCAGAGGTACTAAGAGACGCAGATATTACTCATATAAGTAATGAGTTGCCTTTTGTGGAAGGTTGCACAGGAACAAGACCCCAGGGTTTAATTTTTTGTAGCAGTCCTGAGTATATAGAATTACTCAGGTATGTTGGAACTGATGTAATTGAACTGACAGGAAATCATATGAATGACTACGGTCATGAATGGATGGACTATACCCTGGATATGTATGATGAAGAGGGCTGGCCCTATTTTGGTGGGGGAAGAAATCTTGAGGATTCATATGAGCCAGCTACTTTTGAGATAGGGAGTAACAAAATAGCATTTCTCGGAGCTAATACTTTTGGCCCTGCCAGTAATTGGGCTACCGAAGATACTCCAGGTTCGGCACGTATAAATGCGTGGGGTGAAGTAGAAAAAGAGGAAGATATGAGAAAGTTTGAAGCGATAATAAAAGGGTTAAAGAAAGAAGGTTATATAGTAATATTTACTTTTCAGTATGAGGAAACTTATAGCTATACCCCTACTGAGATTCAGATTGCTGATTTTAGAAGAATTATTGATGCTGGAGCTGACATAGTAAGTGGTAGTCAGTCTCATTATCCCATGGGAGTTGAATTTAGAGGTGATGGCTTTATAAACTATGGGCTGGGTAATTTATTTTTTGGGCAACAGTTAGCTATTCTTGGTAATAATCCCGGAATAATCGCAAAACACATCTTCTATAAGGGTAAGCATATAAATACTATTTTAATTACTACCATGCTTAATGACTTTAGCCAGCCGAGGCTCGCCACTCCTGAAGAGAGGGTAGAGCTTTTGAATTCTATTTTCGCCGGCAGCATAAGATAATCATATTATTCAGTTGCTAAGTAAAGACTATTTGATTTAAGAAATTGTTGTCATTTTTATAAAATAACTTCTAAATTTTTAATAGCATATTCAAGTGGAAGGATATTGATGCTGCCATCTGACATTTGCCTCTCCCCGCCATATATTAAGTATGCCTTTGCAGAAGGATAATCGTTAAGGAAGGCCTTTAACCCGCGAAGATCAGATCCTGTGATTTTACCTTTTCTTTTAACTTCGAATATTTTTAAGCCTCTGTCTCCATATAAAACAAAATCCACTTCTATATTATTACTTGTTTTCCAGTAATAAATTTTATATCCAAGACCCAGATAGTCATTCATTGCCAACAGTTCCTGAAAGAAAAGACTTTCAAATGAAATTCCACCGGCTTCTTCAGGCGTATCCAGAGGACCCATAGGCCTTAAAGTTCTATAGACTCCAACATCAAAAAAATAAAATTTTGGATGCAAAACTAACCTTCTTTTTGCACGTTTTGTAAAAATAGGAACCCTGTAAGCCAAAAGAAGATCTTCTAAAATTGTAAAATAATTCTCGACTGTTTTTCTTTCAACGGCACATTCCCTGGAAACTTGCGAAATGTTTAAAACCGAGCCTTGGGAAAAACTCGCGGCTTCAAGAAACCTTGAAAATACCCCCAGGTTTCTAGTTAATCCTTCTTGCTGTATTTCTTCCTGGAGATAGGTCTTGATGTAACTTTCAAGATAATCTCCCGGATTTGATTCAACATAAACCGATGGAAGGTTGCCAAGCATAAGTGAATGATTTAAATTAAAATCCTTCCCGAGTTCTGCTGCCGTCAATGGATGCATTGAATAATTTAATGCTCTGCCTGCAAGAAGATTCGGGCCTTTCCGTCTTAACTTTCTCGCACTGGAACCGGTTAAAATAAACTTATACTTATTTTTTTCGATAAGCCTGTGTACCTCGTTTAGAAGCTCGGGTATTTTTTGGACTTCATCTATTATTATCCAGTCTTTGAAATTATCTGGTATGAAATTTTCCAGTCTTTGTGGATCGGCCAGCAGATCGTTAAATAAACGGGATTCCAGAAGGTCAAGATATACAGCATTTGGAAAAACTTGTTTTACCCACGTGGTTTTACCGGTACCCCGGGGGCCAAATAAAAAGAAGCTTTTATTATCGGGATATTTTATAATTCTGGAATACATAATTCCATTTTACATAATAATTTGGAAATGTCAACTCCATATTACATAATTAAAATAATATTTTGCCCACAACCTCATACGCTCCAATCACCACAACTGCAACAGGAAGAGTCATTCACGCACCTGTCAAAAGTATCAGCACAACCACAATCTACATCACACTGGCTAACACAGACGTAGAAAACGGCATGAAGTCATTTAAAGGATTTTTATAAATTGCTTTTTAGTGTTAAAATTTTCCGCATAGATTAAAAAATGAATTTCGCTGATATTTATAACAAACCGCAACCTTTTGAAAAAATAAAAGGAGTAAGAAATTTTATCAGTGATATAATAGAATCTCTCAAAGAGGATTCTAGTAGGAGTAGCAAAGAATGAATGTTTTAGGTATTTCAGGAACTCCCAGAGTAAAGGGAAATAGTGCTATATTAATTGATTATACATTAACTCCATTTAAAAAAGATGGGTGGGAAACAAAACACTTAAAAATGAGTGAATTGGCTGTTCAGCCCTGTGATGGATGTGACAAGTGTCTTGATTCTGGAAAATGTGTGATTAATGATGATATGCACTATTTTTATGAAGCATTTGATTGGTGCGATGCGATAATTATAGCAAGTCCGGTATATTCTAGAAATATTTGTTCACAGTTATTAGCGGTATTAGATAGACACTATGCAGTAAGTAAAAAAAGACCATTAGAATGGAAAGTTGGTGGAGCTATTGCTGTTGGCCGTGGCACTTGTGGAGGACAAACTATCACGATAACTGCAATTTATAACTGGATGTTATCATGTGGAATAATCTGTGTTCCAGGTGAGCTAAACGGTGTAACAGCTGTTGCTTCAAAACCTGGTGATATTTTAGAACAAGGAAAGAGATTAAAGCAAGCAGAAATATTGGGAGAAAATATATTAAAAGTTGCTAAAAAGCTAAGAGCTTGAATAAAGCATAATCTGCATCAAAAGATAAAAGAATTATGGCTGAATTAGACAATGAAAAAGAACTTAGTGATCATCGCAGGGATACGCTGTGTAATGAAATGGAAGACGTTACGACTCATTGAAAAAAACAATAGCTGGCGGAGCATATTATATCTAAAAAAGTATCTGAAGAATTAGAGGGATTGATTAAAAATTAATCCTCATTTAAAAATTTTATTTTTCTTTTTATTGAAAAGATTCAAATCTTTATTGCCAGTTAATGATGACTATTATAAAATCTATTAACAATACCTATTATTACTGCTGGTTTAAAATAGGATATAATTAAACTATAAATTAGTGGTTGGTATAAAAGATACTAGGAAAGCAATATAATGAAAAAAAATTTAGGAATTTTGAAGGAGTATGCGCTGGTAACTGACAGCGCATCGGATATATCCAGAGAAATTGCGGAAAAGTATAATATAAATGTTGTTCCTATATATATTCATTACAATGGCAAAGAATTCAAAGATGGTGTAGATATTGACTCAAACCAGATTTATACTCTTCAAAAGAAAAAGAAAGCAATATTTACTTCTTCTTCTCCTTCACCTCATGATTTTGCACTGGTTTATGAAAAACTGCTTAAGGAGTATAAAAAAATATTTTCGATTCACATAAGTTCAAAATTATCTGCTGTCATAACATCAGCAAGGATTGCAAGAGGTTTAATTAAAGCTGAAAAAAGAATAAAAATATTTGATTCATTGTCTGGTTCTATGGGTACAGGCTTTATTGTTTTGACGGCGGCTAAGGCTATTTTAAAAAAATATTCCTATGACAAAATATTATTTTTACTTAATTTTTTAAGGGATAATATAAAATTGTATGGCACTATTGACACCTTAAAATATTTAAGAAGAAGTGGAAGAGTTCCTGCAATTGCAAGCTTGATGTCAAGAATTCTAAAAATAAAGCCTCTCCTGGGAATAAAAAATGGAGTAGTGGAAATGATAGGAATTGCTATTACCAGGCATGGTTCACTGGCGGAGATTACCAGAAAGGTAATAAGAAATTTTAAAAAAGAGAGGTGGGTAATAGTTTCAATAATTCATACACTCTCTCTGAGAGAGTCTGAAAAAATTATGAAAAGAATCCAGTATTCTTTAAAATGTGTGAGTATAATGATTACAGCGTGCACCCCGGTTATTGGTGCCCATACCGGGCCCGGCTTAATCGGTGTAATTGTAAGTAAATTAAATCGCGATATTGCTGATTTATTTATCTAACCGGTGTTTTTCTAAATCTTTTTCCCCGAATACTATGGCAGAGAAAATAAAAATTTCTGTAGTTTCTTGCTTGTAACAATTTTTGCTCAGGCCAGCCTTATAACAGGTTTGTTCCAGAAATTGAATCCTATTCCATTTGTAATCTGTTGCCACCTGTGGCAGAAGTAAACCCTGGTAAAAACCTTTTTTTATAAACAATCCATGTTTTCCCACTTCTATTTCTTCTAAATTATTTATTCTTTTTAAAGGAGACAGTACAGAAATTTCAATATCAATATTTTCAAGCTCCCGGGGGGAAACTGAAGGGAATCTCGGGTCTCTTAAAGCTGACTCCATGGCCATATTTCTTATGGTTTCCCATAGAGGTATTTTAGCGGTTGTATTGCCTATACACCCTCTTAAATTGCCATCAGTATGTAAGGTCACAAAGGCGCCGCACATAGTATTAAGTATAGCATCATCTATTTTATATTCAGGAACCATATTACCATTGACTGCACTGGTAATTGATTCCCTGGCTATTTTAATAAGTGTTTTTTTATGCTCCAGAGTAAGTTCAATATTTTCCATATTTTGTCACCTTTTTAAATAATATTTTTGAAACCTATGATTATTATCTTTTATAAAATGCTGCCGAAAGGTATCCCACTACTGCACTTTTATCACCTGAAACATCTCCAGAATTCTTGTAATTTAAAATTTTAGAGCTGTTTGCTCCCAGAATTTTTGAAGCAATCATAGCGGAAATTACAGGACCGCCACCACACATCTCGGCATTATTCCTGAGAAATTCTAACATCAGATTTTCAGGATCAAAATTATTTACTAACTCCTCTACTTTTTTGTCTAAAGTGACAGCAATGTCATAAGTGTGATAATGCGATAGATCTGTGCTCGCAATAATTAATATATTTTCATTTTTGAAAAGGTTTCCTATAGCGTTTCCCAGCTCTTTTATGTTCCGGCTGTTTTGCTGTCCTATTACTATGGGGACTATTTTTATATCTTCAAATAAAACCTGTAAGAACGGAAGCTGAACTTCAAGGCTGTGTTCATCTCTATGACCGTGTGCTGACAATTCTATAGAGGAGCTTTTATCTGCAAGAATTTTGGCTCTTTCTTTATCAATATATACAAGTCCCAGGGGGGTTCTGTAAGCGTTTCCATTATAAATAGAAATAAAGTTAAAATATTCTGAGTGGGAAGGTGCTATTATAAAAATACTGTCAAATTTTTTTCCAGCTATTTGTCTGTAGGAGTATGCTGCAATCTGACCGGAATAAATATAGCCAGCATGGGGACATACAATTGCTTTAATGTTTTCTATATCTGAAGATTCTGTATTATCGAGAAATTCATTTATTTGTCCGCGGAGTATATCCGGGTCACCGGGATAGAAACTCCCATCTGCTATACTTTCTCTGATAATCTTATCTGTTACCATATGATAGTCCTCCTGAAGTCTTATTTTCTAATAAAGAATCTGATAACTATATTTAAAATTATGGTAAGAACGATACTTAAAATTATACTTGAGATAATGGGAAAATAGAAAGTAAAATTCTCTTTTTGTATATTAATATCCCCGGGTAATTTGCCGATGAAGGGGACTTTAGCAAATAATACCATCATCCCGCCCAGTATGGCTATACCTATGCCAATAAAAATTAAAATTTTCCCAAGATTGCTAAAGTTTACGAAATTCATTACATTATATAATTATATTTAAATTATTTTTTTTTAAAAGTAACATTATTTTATATTAAAAAAATCTGTAAATTATTGACATATATAGTTTGATGTGGTAATTTATTGGAATCGATAACAATAAATATCTGTGTATTTAAGCGGTAAATCGGAATAATATTTAAAATTTTTTTAAAATATATGGTATCGATGCTAGAAAATTCAAAAAAAACAAGTTTCGAAAAGGTAACAATCAAAGAGATAGCAGAACTGGCTGGAGTTTCCAGGACCACAGTGTCAAGGGTTCTTTCAGGGAGTGATTTTGTAAATAAGAATACAAGAGACAGGGTTTTGGAGATTATTGAGGAAAAAGAATATAAACCAAGCATTATAGCCCAAAGTCTAAGGACTAACAGAACCAGAACCATAGGTTTGGTTTTGGCGGATATAGAGAATCCATTCTACTCCAGAGTCGCTAAAGGAGTTATCGATGCAGCAGAAGCAAAAAATTACAATGTAATATTATGCAACTCTAATAATGACATAAATCTTGAGGAGAGGGATATAAGAACATTGACAGAAAGAGGAGTAGATGGTTTTCTTCTTACAACTGTAGAGTTAAAAATGAAAACAATTGAGAATCTTAGAGATAAAGGATTCCCCTTTATGTTGATAGACTGCAAACTAGATATTCCGGGTGTAAATTATGTTGTTAATGACGACTATTATGGGGCAGAGTTGGCTACGGAGTATCTTATTAATCTTGGTCATAAAAAAATATTTTTTCTTGGCAATAGAAAGTTACTTAGCTTGAGAGAGAGATTCAGGGGATTTAAGGATACACTTAAGCGTTATGAAATTAATAATACCGGTAATTTTGTACCGACGAAATTTATTAAGACAGGCGGCATATATGATATTGAGGGTATAATAAGATATCTATTAAGCAGACAAGAAAATATTACTGCTATATTTGCAGGGAATGACTATTTGGCTGTTAAATCAATTGAAGCAATTAATAACAATGGTTTAAAAGTACCTGAGGATATTTCGGTTATTGGATATGACAATATTAAGATCTCATCTATGATCAAAGTCCCCCTTACTACGATCAGGCAGCCTAAGTATTTGCTGGGCAAATTAGCTGCAGAACAGTTATTGGAGATATTGGAAAATAAGTCTGATAAGAAAGCAAGACGAGTTATTTTAAGACCGGAATTAGTCACCAGGCAGTCCTGTAGGAGGATTGGTATACAAAAGTTAGAGGAAAGGAGGTGCTGATCAGCTGACTGTTAAAATTAGAAATTTTAGGAAGGGGTGGTAAAAAAAGAAAAAAGTAACCAATTTAAAAGAAAGGAGATTTGTCTATCTTTTAGACAGGGGCTAAACCGACCAAAAGCAAACAAATCTCGTAAGTAATTTTATTAAAATTTGTTTTAAAAGTAAAACAGGAAAGGATATAAAAATGAAAAAATCATTATTATGGATAGTAGTATTGCTATTAAGTATAGCAATGGTTACGGCTTTCTCATTATTCGGCTGTAAAGTAGCTGAAGAGGAAGCAGTTGAAGAAGTATTCACCATGTTATTTGTACCGGGAATTGCTGATCCTTTTTATTACACTATGGAAAAGGGTATGCAGGCTAAGGCAGACGAACTTGGTGTAAACCTTATAGTAGCAGAATATCCAAAATCATGGGGCCCGGAGGCACAGGTTCCAATTCTTGAAGCAGCCGCAGCAGCGGGTGGAATAGATCTTATTATTACAGCTCCAACTTCTACAGATGCACTTATTGCGCCTCTTAAAAATTTATATGACAAGGGCATTGCAATAATAACGGTAGATTGCTTTCTTGGCGATGGTGATTATTCAGTAGAGAGCGACTACTCATTCCCGCTTTCCTATATTGGAACAGACAATAAATTAGGCGGACTGGAAGTTGCTAGACATCTTGCAGAGCTGCTGGGTGAAACAGGAAAAGTCTTTTTAATGAACACCAATCCTGATACATCATCTGTTGTTGCTAGGGGCGAAGGTTTTACAGAAGGAATAGCTGAATTCCCGGATATGACCCTTGTGGGTGAAGACTGGTGTCTTGATGACCAGCAGAAGGCACAGCAGATCGTAACGGCAGCACTTCAGAAAGACCCGGATATCGCAGGTGTCTTTGGAGTAAACGTGTTCAGCGCTCAGGGCGCTTATCAGGCTGTTGTAAATGCAGGTCTTACCGGGGCTGTTAAGATTGCTACATGGGATGCGACTCAGGATTTGATCAATGCATTAAAAGAAGGCACGGTTGATATGATACTAGCACAAAAACCAGCAGAAATGGGTGCTCTTTGCGTTGACTGGGGCTTAAAATACCTGAGAGACGGAACAGAGGTTCCTAAAGAAGTCATACCAGGATTTGAATTCTTCACACAAGAGAATGTAGATGATCCAGACATGCAGCAGTTCATTTATAGCAAATAGGGAATCATAATTATAGTATATCATTGGTATGTAATTTAAAAATACAGAGGGTTAATATTTATATTAACCCTCTGTATTTAAGTTTTAACAAAGCAGGGGAATTAATTGAATAACAATAAAAATTCAACATTAAGCGTGAGTCAAAGGCTTCAAAGTATATTGGCAAAAAACTGGGCAATATTATTCACTTTGATTATAATTTTAATATTCAGCTTTACTGGAAAAAGATTTTTCCAATTGGCAAATTTTCAGAATATATTACATCTTTCCACAATCTATCTACTTCTCACAGCATCAGAGACATTTGTAATAATCACTGGAGGCATTGACCTATCTGTTGGATTTGTGATGGGATTATCTTCAGTTCTGAGTGCAAAAATAATTGAGCTACTGCATGCTGCTAATTTCCCCCCTGCGTTGAGCATTTCAATTGGCAGCATTGTTGCACTTATTGTATGCATTATTCCGGGACTTATCAATGGAGTACTGATAACAAAGTATAAAGTCCCGCCTTTTATTGCAACCCTTGGTATGATGGGAATAGCCAACGGTATGGCCCTCATAATAAGTGAAGGATTTCCTGTGGCATATTTGCCTCGAGTCCTTCCTAATATAGGTAATAGCTATCTGATTTATATACTCCCTGGCAAAGCTATCAGTTTTTTCAGTAAGCCCAAAGGAATAGCCGGGGAAGAGATAAAAGAGCTCATCAGGATAATTCCAAACTCACTTATATTTATTTCTATTATTATTTTTATTTTATGGCACATATTAAAGAATACAAAATTTGGACAGCATACATATGCAATTGGTGGCAGTATGGATGCTGCAGTCAGAGCTGGAATCAATACAAACAAGCATCTCATAATTATATATGTTTTATCCTCTTTTTTGGCAGGGCTTGCTGGGGTTTTTTATGTGTTCCAGACAGGTATTGGAATTTATACGTCATTCGGTGCAATGTATGAACTATTAGCAATTGCGGGTGTTGTAATAGGAGGGGCAAGTCTTATGGGCGGCAAGGGCGGAATAATTGGGTCTGTAATTGGCGTGTTTCTCTTAGGTGTAATTGAAAATGGGCTTCATTTATCAGGCGTGGACCCATTTTTCAGATATATCGCAGTTGGTCTGATCCTGATAGTTGCTGTAATCATTGACCAATCATTTCCAGATTTGTTATAGAGAGGAAGTATTTAATGAGTAATATGGTAACTCAAAGAAATGGCATACATAGATTCTTTTTACAATTGGGAAGTAAATGGGCAATTATTTTCCTTATTTTAGGAGCTATACTATTCAGTATTATTTCACCAGGATTCTTATCTTTTAATGGCATTCAAGTAATTCTAATTAATAGCCCATTTATTCTTCTTCTAGCCCTGGCAGAGACATTTGTCATAATCACAGGCGGCATTGACCTATCTGTTGGATTTGTAATGGGATTTGCAAGCGTAGTATCAGCAAAATTGATTGCCTTATTCGTTGTAATGGGCATGAACGATTTATTCAGTATAATTACTGGAATAGTTATAACTTTGGTTATAGGGATAATACCAGGATTTGTAAATGGAGTACTCGTAGCCCGATTAAAAGTACCACCATTTATTGCTACATTTTCTATGCTTGGCATAACCCATGGTATTTCTGAACTATTAATAAAAGGTGTTGTGGCAAAAAATATGCCTGTACTTGCAGGTAAAATTGGAAATGGGAGTTTAATTTATATAGTTCCAGGCAAGACTGTATCATTTTTTATCAAACCCCTAATACAGCGGGGCGGAAACTTGATCGAGATACTTCCCACTGTGTTTGTAATCCCATTTATATTTATATTAATTTTTGCATTCATATTAAAAAGAACTAAATTTGGACAGCATACCTATGCAGTAGGCGGAAATATCGATGCTGCAATCAGGGCCGGTATCGATGTAAAGAATCACCTAATAAAAATCTATATGCTATCATCTCTTTTTGCTACAATTGCAGGTATATTATATGTGCTTAGATATATAACTGGAAAGGCAGATGCTGGTACAGGGTTTTTGCTTGATGGTATTGTTGCAGTTGTAATAGGAGGCGCAAGCCTTTATGGCGGTATTGGTTCGGTATGGAAGACTATAATAGGATGTTTTATTATATTAGTACTGGAAAATGGACTACGCATGTTGGGTTTCCCGACTTTTTATAAATATATACTTGTAGGTATAGTTTTAATTTTTGCAGTACTGGTTGATAAATTATTCCCTGAATTAATTCATAAGGAGGACTAAAGGAATGGAATACCTGCTTGAAGTAAAGAATTTGACTAAGAGATTCGGCGGACTTGTAGCAGTAAATAATGTGAGTATGGGAGTTAAAGAGGGAGAGGTCGTCGGACTTCTGGGTGATAATGGAGCCGGAAAATCCACCCTTATAAAAATGGTTTCCGGAGTTTATCGTCCCGATGGGGGTAAGATATTTTTTATGGGTAAAGAAGTAATAATCGACAGCCCAATGAAAGCCATTTCAATTGCTATTGAAACACTTTATCAGGACCTCGCGCTGGCTGAAAATCTCAATGCATATTCCAATATATTTCTTGGACGTGAGAAATTAAAAAAAGTACTTAAATTCATAAATGTCCTGGATAACGACTATATGATTAAGGAATCAAAAGGAGTATTAGACCGACTAGAAATAGAAATCCCATCATTGAGGAATAGAATTAGTATGCTGTCGGGCGGCCAGAGACAGGCAGTGGCAATATCCCGTTCCATATATTGGAATGCGAAGTTACTTATTATGGATGAACCCACTGCGGCATTGGGCGTTACAGAGCAGAAAAAAGTTTTAGACCTTATAAGATTATTAAGATCACAGGGTATTGGAATAATTGTAATCAGCCACCAGCTCTATGATGTGTTTTCGGTTGCTGACAGACTGGTGATAATGCGCAGGGGAGAAAAAGTTGCAGAGAGAAATATTAAGGAGACAAATCCTGATGAGATAGTGAGTCTTATTGTAGGAGCGGAAAAAGTTTCGGAAAAAATTTGTCCGGCAGATAGAGATTAATAAATGCTTTAAGTCGTATAAGTTATTTTTTATGTAGAGCAATAGTAAAAAACTAAAGATTTGGAGAGTTGTATGAATTATCTTCTAGGAGTTGACGGAGGTGGGTCAAAAACCGCTGTTCAAATTGCAGACACTAATGGAAAAGTCATCTCTCAGGCAGTTTCCGGTGCAAGCAGTTATAAAAGTGTTGGAATAAATAGAGCAATAGGAAATCTCAATACAGCAGTGTTTGATGCTATTAAAAAAGTTCCCAAAGATATTTATCTCAATACAGCGGTGTTTGATGCTATTAAAAAGTTAAAAATTTCCAGAAGTATTTATTTTATAAGTTCTTGTTTCGGTTTTGCAGGCCATGATGCTGGAGAGGGTCCTAAAATTTATAAGAAAATTGTATTTAATAAGAAACTTAGAAATTATCTTAACCCCAGGAGAACTATTATTTGTAATGATACAAGAATTGGTCTTAAGATAGGAAGTGAAAGTAAAAACAAAATAATAATTATTGCCGGGGCCGGTTCTAATTGTTTTGGAATCAATGAAGAAGGTAAAGAGGCGGGGGCATCCGGCTGGGATTTTATTCTTGCAGATGAAGGAAGTGGATACTCGGTAGGTCTTAAAGCCTTAAAAGCAATAATGAAGGCTTATGACGGGCGGGGTGAAAAGACTCTACTGTCCAAAACAATACTGGAAAAATTGGATTTGAATGAGATACCGGATTTAATCAAATGGGCGTACGGTGGGTTATTTTCAAAGGATAAAATTAGCAGACTGGCAGAAACAGTAGGTAATACCGCAAAAATGGGGGACAAGGTGAGTATTGATATACTGGCTGAAGAAGCTGAAGAAG
>JADBLP010000103.1:28023-31099 GCA_014894375.1 Actinomycetota bacterium
TGCCTCTTGTAGGAAATCCAGCAGGAGGAGCTATAAGAATGGCTGTTGAAAGATTGAAAGATTGAAAGATTTTTAATAATATTTCTCTACCTATTGAATTTTAGAGTTTTAACACCTTGACATTATTTTCGTGTATAATAATAATGATTAGGCAAAATTAGTATGCCGGTGTAGCTCAATTGGTAGAGCAGCTGATTTGTAATCAGCAGGTTGTCCGTTCAAGTCGGATCGCCGGCTCCAGCGTGGAGGAGTGCCCGAGTGGTCAAAGGGAGCAGACTGTAAATCTGCCGGCGAATGCCTACAGAGGTTCAAATCCTCTCTCCTCCACCATAAAGATTTATCAAAGCTTCCAAAAAAAGATGTAATAAGTAAAAGTCTTGCCCGTGTAGCTCAGATGGTAGAGCATTTCCTCGGTAAGGAAAAGGTCATCGGTTCAAGTCCGATCGCGGGCTCCAGAAAGAGAGTCAAATCTCTTACTTCTCCTAGTAATTTTCCTGTACACAATGACTTTAGAGTCTTAATCAAGAGGTTAATGTTACTTGAAATGTTATCCGAAGCCATTATAGTATTTGTGCCTGAGATTGAATATTCAGAGAAAAACAGGATGATTATAATATCTAAAATTTAAAGATTAAAGATTTTTCTAAGTAAATAAGAGAAAAAAATAATAATTTATAGGAAAAGAAATAGTGAAAGTGAAGCTAAACAAGACCTTTAAGTAGTAAAAAAACTTTTAATATTTGTTTTTAATATTTTTAACAATATATATTTATCCAAGACAAATATTTAATTATATTGTATAATTAAAAACTCAATATAACTATATAATTATATTGTATTATTAATTATAGTTTTTTAAAGATTGTTTTTAATATTTTTTTATAATTGGGACGGTAAACCAATAGGGGTAATTGACCTCTCTAAAAAAAAACATTTAAAGATAGTGACATAAAAAAGGTAGTAACTCTTTCTGAGAAAATGACCATTGCAATAGATAGAAAGTTAGCAGAAGACAAATTGAAATATACCAATAATGAATTAAGTATGATATTGGATTTGGTAGCTGACGGAATACGGGTCATTGATTCAGATTTTAATGTTTTAAAAGTCAATAAACAGTTCTGTAAAATCTCGGGAGTAAGTGAGAAGGAAAATCTGACCAGAAAGTGTTATTATGCTTTCCCTTGTAAAGACTGCCATAGGTCCACCTGTGTATTAAAACAAATACTTAATGGTGCAGGGTGGATTGAGAAAGAGGTTGAAAATTTTAGAACTGATAATAAAGTGGTTCAATGTATTCTCAAAGCGCTTCCGCTAAAGGATATTAATGGAAAAATTGTTGGTATAATTGAAAGTTTTAAAGAAGTTTCTGGAATAAAAAAAGCTAAAGAATCCATATTGAAGGGTAATGAAAAGCATAGAGAACTGGCCGAAAGGTTAAATGAACTGATAGTTGAAGTGGATCCAAAAGGAAAAATTATTTATGCCAATAAGAAAACACTTGAGAAGACTGGTTATACAAAAATTGAAATAGAAAAAGGGATTAATATTAAGCAAGTAGTAGTGCTGGAGGATAGAGATAAGCTTGTAGCTAATTTTGAAGGACTTCTGAAAGGAAAAGAGTTAACAAGGTCTATTTATACTATAAAAAGAAAAGATGGATCAACCCTTCCTGTTATAACCTATCCTGATTATATTTTAAATAATGAGGATAAAATAATCGGGATAAGAGAACTGCTGGTAGATGTAACTGATATTAAAGAAGCTGAGGAGAAGATAAAAGAAAGTGAAAAACGCTATCGTTCATTATTTGAAAATTCTCTTGATGGTATATATCGCACAACGTTAGGGGGGGAATATATCGATGTTAATCCTGCCCTTATAAAAATGCTGCGATATGGTAGCAGAGATGAGCTTCTTACAATAGATATTCCCACGCAGTTGTATGTTCGAAAAGAAAATAGACCGGGACCAAACCAGAGGGATAGGATATTTGAAACCCAACTTAAGAAGAGAGACGGCTCCATAATAGAAGTAGGAATCAGTTCAAGAGTAATTTGTAAAGATGGAAAGCCTGTTTATTACGAAGGAATAGTCAGGGATATAACAAGACAAAAAATAGCTGAAAAAAAGCTTAAAGAAAGCTACAAAAAATTACATAAAGCTCTAAATGATATTATAAATATTCTAGCTTCTATAGTAGAGGTCAGAGACCCCTATACTTCCGGTCATCAAAATAGAGTAGCATCACTTGCCGTTGCCATAGCGGAGGAGTTGGGTTTAGATAAGGTTAAGACAGAAACTATAGGAATAGCAGCATTAATTCATGATATGGGAAAAATAAATATACCTGCGTCTATTCTGGCTCGACCCGGAAAATTATCTGGAATAGAATATGATATGATTAAAACTCATCCTCAGCTGGGTTATGATATGATAAGCAGGGTAGAATTACCATGGCCCATAGCTGATATTATACTTCAGCACCATGAAAGAAATGATGGTTCAGGATATCCAAAAGGTTTGAAAGATAAAGATATTATTTTAGAAGCTAAAATACTTGCAGTAGCCGATGTGGTAGAGGCTATGGCATCTTATAGACCCTATAGGCCCCCTTTAGGTATGAATATAGCTTTAAAAGAAATTAAACAAGGTAAAGAAAAGCTGTACGACTCCAAGGCGGTAGATGCTTGCGCTAAACTTATTACAAAGAAAAAATTTAATTTTGAATAAATGTCCTTTTTTGTTTCGTATAGAAAAATATATTTAAAAAAATATTGTTCTGGTCACAAGAGATTTAAAGGTTCATTTTATTTCAATTCTTAATAATATTTGACACTTAAAATCTTCTTTTATAAAATTTATCATTACTTTAAAAATAATAAAAATTAACTATAATTACTCTTATTGAAAATGTATTTATAAAATTTTAATGGCGGTGTAGCTCAGTGGTTAGAGCACACGGTTCATAACCGTGCGACCATTGGTTCAAATCCAATCACCGCTACCAATTTAATAGAATTCAAAACAAAGAAAGGATATATTATGGCTAAGAAAAAATTTGAAAGGACCAAGC
>JADBLP010000091.1:0-6211 GCA_014894375.1 Actinomycetota bacterium
GGGTAATAGCAGGATATAGAAACCTTTTTAAAACATTTTGCTCTTATTTATTTTTAATTATTTTGGTATCATAATTCGATTTAATTTTTTACAAATAAAGAATGGAATTAGTAATTTAACAAGGAAAGGGATTGATAGGAAATGGCTTTAAAAAAATACGTATATTTTTTCGGTGAAGGTAAAAGAGAGATGAAAAAACTTCTGGGAGGAAAGGGTGCGGATCTCTCGGAGATGACCAATATGGGTTTACCTGTACCCTATGGTTTTACCATAACCACAGAAGTTTGTAATCTATTTTATGACCTGGGTAAAAGGTACCCTGAAGGTCTGGAAGATCAAATTGAGGAAAATCTAAAAAAATTAGAAGAAAAAATGGGGATGGGTTTCGGAGATGAGGAAGATCCACTCCTGGTTTCTGTTAGATCCGGGGCAGTTTTTTCCATGCCCGGTATGATGGACACGGTACTAAATCTGGGTTTGAATGATAAGACCGTAGTAGCCTTAATTGAAAAGACAAAAAATGAAAGATTTGGCTGGGATTCTTACAGAAGGTTTGTCCAGATGTTTGGCGATGTGGTAATGGATGTAGAACATAATAAGTTTGAGGAAGCGCTTCAATCAAAAAAAGATAAAAAAAATGTAAAGTTTGATACCGAGCTGACCGCAGAGGACCTGAGGGAACTTGTAGAAGATTATAAAAAAATAATCAAAGAGGCTAAAGGGAGAAGCTTCCCCCAGGACCCCAGAGAGCAGCTTAAGATGTCAATTGGTGCAGTATTTGGTTCATGGAATAATAAAAGAGCCATATCTTACAGAAATCTTCATGATCTTCCGCACAATCTCGGTACCGCAGCAAATGTGCAGGCTATGGTTTTTGGGAATATGGGCCAGAATTCAGGAACCGGCGTAGCTTTCACCAGGAATCCGGCAACAGGTGAAGATAAGTTCTACGGCGAGTATCTGATAAATGCTCAGGGTGAAGATGTTGTTGCGGGAATAAGGACCCCACAGCCTATTTCTAAGTTAAAAGAAGAAATGCCCGAAATCTACAAACAGCTAATCGATATAAGAAAGAAATTAGAGGAACATTACAGGGATATGCAAGACGTTGAATTCACCATTCAGGAAGGAAAATTGTATATGCTCCAGACCAGGACCGGTAAAAGAACAGCAGCTGCTGCACTTCAAATTGCAGTTGATATGGTTGATCAGGGATATATAGATAAAAAGACTGCTGTAACCAGAGTAGAGCCTCAAATGCTTGATCAGTTACTGCATAAACAGCTGGATAAAAAAGCTAAAAAGAATGCGGAATTACTTACCAAAGGGTTGCCGGCATCACCCGGAGCGGCGTTGGGAAAGGTGGTTTTTGATGCAGATACAGCTGTCAAGGAGGCCAAGAGTGAAAATGTAATTCTTGTGAGAACAGAGACATCACCTGAAGATATCCAGGGCATGGCAGTAGCTCAGGGAATTTTAACTGCAAGAGGAGGAATGACTTCGCATGCCGCTGTTGTTGCGAGAGGTATGGGTAAGTGCTGTATTGCTGGTGCGGAAGGTATTAAAGTATTTGAGGGTAAACAATATTTTGAAGTAAATGGCAGCAAGGTAAATAAAGGCGACTGGGTTACGCTTGATGGTTCGACCGGGGAAGTATTTAAAGGTAAAATTCCGGTAGTAGATCCTGAAATAGGGAAAAATTTTAAAAAATTCATGAGCTGGGTTGATGATTACAAGAAAATTGGAGTAAGAGCAAATGCCGATACTCCTAATGATGCTAAAGTCGCTTTGAATTTTGGAGCAGAAGGCATCGGTCTTTGCAGGACAGAGCATATGTTCTTTGAAGCAGATAGAATAAAAGCTATAAGAAAGATGATAGTAGCCAACAGCAAGGAAGAAAGAGAGAAAGCTCTGGCAAAGCTTCTACCAATACAGAAAAAAGATTTTATGGAAATCTTTAAGGTAATGAATGACATGCCTGTGACTATAAGGCTTTTAGATCCGCCCCTTCATGAGTTCTTACCTCATGAAGATGATGATGTCAGGGAAATAGCCGGAGAGCTGGGTTTGAAATTTGATGAACTAAAAGCAACTGTCAATTCACTTCATGAAATGAATCCAATGCTGGGACACAGAGGATGCAGGCTTTCTATTACATATCCTGAGATTCTCGAAATGCAGGTCAGGGCTATATTTGAGGCAACTGTTGAGCTTACTAAAGAGGGCTATAAAGTAAAACCCGAAGTAATGATTCCATTGGTTGGAGATGTAAAGGAGGTAAAGGTTTTAAAAGACCAGATTATTAAGATTGCTGACGGAATAATGAAGAAAGAAAATCTGAAATTTGACTATAAAGTCGGTACAATGATTGAGGTTCCAAGAGCCTGTGTTACTGCTGATGAAATTGCAACAGAAGCTGAATTTTTTAGCTTTGGAACAAATGACTTGACCCAGATGGCTTATGGATTTTCAAGAGATGATTCCGGCAAGTTTCTTCCTGACTATATAGAAAAAGGAATTTTGGAAAAAGATCCATTTGCCACTCTAGACAGGAACGGTGTGGGCCAGTTAATTAAAATGGGTGTGGAAAAGGGAAGGAAAGCAAGAAAAAATTTAAAGATTGGTATCTGTGGTGAACATGGAGGTGACCCGAGTTCAGTGGAATTCTGTCATATGGTAGGGATGGATTATGTAAGCTGTTCACCATATAGGGTTCCGGTTGCCAGGCTGGCTGCTGCACATGCGGCAATAAAGGGCGAAGAATAAAAAATATATTAAAATTTCCTAAATATTTAGAAATAACCCCTCTAATAAATAATATATTAGAGGTAAAATAAACATAAGTTTATTTAATTTATGCAGTTAGAATAATTTGTTTTTTTATTTCCCGGAAGTTTTGCCGCATATATTAATTATTATATTTTAGTGTTTAGAAGAGAAATGAGCAGAAGTTTAAAAGAGGGCGGAGTAGAGGAATTAAAATCTAAAGCGGATATTTATAGTGTTATCTCAAATTATGTGAAACTTAAAAAAACTGGCAGGAATTATACCGGACTCTGTCCTTTCCATAAGGAAAAAACTCCATCATTTACTGTTGATACTTCAAAGCAGCTTTATCATTGCTTTGGGTGTGGAGAAGGTGGCGATTTAATAAGCTTTATAGAGAAGATTGAAAATATGGAGTTTATAGAAGCTGTTGAATTTCTGGCAAAAAAGATTGGCTACAATTTAAAGTATAATTACAGTGGTTCTAAAGAGTCATCGAAATTAAAAAACAGGCTGGTAGAATTAAATGAGCTTGCTAAAAAGTATTTTAATTTCATACTTTTTAACAGCAAAAAGGGTTTGCCTTCTTTAAATTATTTAAAGAATAGAGGTTTTGACGAAAAGACGTTGAAGGAATTTGAAGTTGGGTTCAGCCTGGACAGCTGGGATAATTTTGCAAATTTTGCTAAAAAAAGAGAGTACAAGCCTGGAGAAGTGATAGAGTGCGGACTGGCTATTAAAAGCAATAGAGGTTCAGGTAAGATATACGACCGGTTCAGAGGCAGGATAATGTTTCCCATTGAAGATATAGTCGGGAAAACAATAGGTTTTGGAGGAAGAGTTATCTCAACTACGAGTAAAACTGGCGGGCAGAAAGCAAAGTATATAAACTCCCCGGAGACCAGGCTTTATTCTAAAGGTAAAAATATATATAGAATTTTTCAGGCCAAAAATCATATTGTCAAAGAAGATGAAGTGCTTATAGTTGAAGGGTATACTGATGTAATGGCCCTGTATCAGTCCGGGATAAAAAATGTGGTTGCCAGTCTGGGCACTGCCCTTACTTCAGACCAGATAAAGCTTTTAGGGCGGTTTACAAAAAATATTGTGCTGGTTTTTGACAGTGATACAGCTGGTATGAATGCTTCCCTTAAGGGAATTGAAAGATTAAGAGAGTATAATGAGCGGCTTGATCTGTATTATGAAAATAATTTAAATATCAGCGTGGCGGTACTTGAAGAAGGATATGATCCTGCTGATTTTATATTTAAAAAGGGCAAAGAAATCTTTGCTGCAAAGATTGAAAATGCTGTAAGCATTATTGATTTTACAATTGATGCAATTATAAAAAAATATAATATTAGCAGCTTGGCCGGTAAACTGAAAGCAAGTGATCATCTCATAAGGTTTATTTCCACTCTTTCTTCAAGCATTATTCAAGGGGAGTGTATAAAGAGTGTGGCTGAAAAGTTGAATCTTGAGGAAAACCTGCTTCTGGAAGAGATGTTAAAGAAAGAGTATGATTATAAAAATAGGGCTGTACACTGGAATAAAGATTACGATATCGGGGAAAAAGAGACTGGAAGCGAAAATATCATTCCCTTAAAAAGAATAGAGGTAGAGGCATTAAAACTGATAATAAATGGGCTGGGAGACAAGATTGACGAACTTTTAAGTCTGGGTCCTGATTATTTTAGATTTGAGGATACAAGACAACTTTATCTGATTATAAGAGATGAGATTTCAAGAGCAAGAGAGGATAATAAAAAGGTAAACTTTCCTTTTAAAATTACGTCAGGGGCAATAGAAAATGAAGATGTGAAAAAATTATATAATTATATTTTATTTAGCGAGTCACATTTTAAGAACCAGGATATTAGTTTGGTAAGTAACGAAATCATCAATAATTTAAAAGGAATCCGTATTTCTGAAGAAATTGAGAATATCAGGAAAAAGATGATAGAATATGAGAAAAATAAAAATGCGGGCAGTGCTATAAAAAATGAAGAGGCAGCCAGTAAGTATGATGAACTGTACCGGAGATTAATAGAACTGGAAAAAGATAAAATGAATTTGAGAATACTTTAAGTTTAGAGGTGAATTTAACATGAAGGAAGGATCAGAGTTTAAGTTAGAAGAAGTGAAAATGCTGATCAGCAAAGGTAAAGCTGATGGGCTTCTGACTACTGAAGAAATTGCTGAAACCCTTTCAGATATAGAACTGTCCAAAGAGCAAATTGAAAATATTTATGATGTCATTCAGAATCTGGGAATAGAGATTGTAAGTGAAGAAGATGATGACATTGACAGTAGAAGACCTGGTAAAAAAAGTGAAGAGGAAATTTTTACTAAAAAACTTGATTTAACCATAAAATCTCCTACAAATGACCCGGTCAGGATGTACCTTAAAGAAATTGGAAAGGTAAGACTTCTGACTGCTTTTGAAGAAGTTCATCTTGCCAAGAAGATTGAAGCAGGCGATATGAAAGCTAAAGGAATGCTGGTCGAAGCTAATTTAAGGCTTGTGGTAAGCATTGCCAAAAAATATGTGGGCAGGGGAATGCTCTTTTTAGATTTGATACAGGAAGGCAATCTGGGACTTATAAGAGCGGTAGAGAAATTTGATTATAAAAAGGGTTATAAATTTTCTACCTATGCCACCTGGTGGATAAGGCAGGCCATAACCAGAGCTATAGCCGATCAGGCAAGGACCATAAGAATCCCGGTGCATATGGTGGAAACAATAAACAAATTAATAAGAACACAGAGACAGCTTCTGCAGAAATTTGGAAGAGAGCCTACCCCGGAAGAGATTGCAAGGAAAATGAAATTTTCTGCGGAGAAGGTAAGAGAGGTCATGAAAATATCCCAGGATCCGGTATCTCTTGAGACTCCTATAGGAGAAGAAGAGGATAGCCGTCTGGGGGATTTCATAGAGGATTCGGAAGTTGAAGCGCCTTCTGATGCAGCCTCTTTCACCATGCTCCAGGAACAGCTTCAAGAAGTTTTAAATACATTAAATGATAGGGAAAGAAAAGTTATCCAGCTGAGATTCGGACTGCAGGATGGTCATCCCCGAACTCTGGAAGAAGTGGGAAGGGAATTTGGCGTTACCAGGGAAAGAATCAGGCAGATAGAATCCAAGACTCTAGGAAAGCTGAGACATCCAAACAGGAGCGGAGTTTTAAGAGATTTTCTCGAGCATTAATAAAAGTTATAATTTATCCTGTAGATATTTTAAAGCAGAGTTATTTTATTTTTGTATCAATTTAGACATTGAAATAAACTTCTTATATACTATAATACCATATCGTGCCATCGCTATTCCCCGATAGCTCAATGGTAGAGCATTCGGCTGTTAACCGAAGGGTTGTAGGTTCGAGTCCTACTCGGGGAGCCAAATCTGAACACTTATTAGCATTTAGTATAGCATCAAAGGGTTTAT
>JADBLP010000116.1:0-6065 GCA_014894375.1 Actinomycetota bacterium
TTGCAGGGCCTTGCGCAATTGAAAGCTGGGAGCAATTAGACGCTATTGCAAAGGTGGTAAAAGATTTGGGGCTTTCATTTATGCGTGGTGGGGCTTATAAGCCCAGAACGTCTCCATATAGTTTTCATGGACTTGAGGAAGAAGGCCTAAAGTATCTAAAGGAAATTAATGTTAAATATGGTCTTAAGACAGTGACCGAGGTTACTGATACCGAGAACGTTGAAATAATAGCCGATAGTGTAGATGTACTGCAGATCGGCACCAGGAATATGTCTAATTTTGCTCTGCTTGAGAAAGTTGGCAGGGTGGCAAATGAAAGAAATAAAAAGGTGATCATTAAAAGAGGATGGGCATCATCAATAAAGGAATGGTTGCTTGCAGCCGAATATATAACTTCAAAAGGAAACACAGAAGTGGTACTGTGTGAAAGAGGAATAAGAACATTTGACACCAATACAAGATTTACACTGGATCTGTCAGCAGTTCCGGTTATTAAAAAATTGAGTAAACTTCCTATAATTATTGATCCTTCTCATGCTGTTGGACAAAGTGATCTGGTTACTCCTATGAGCAGAGCAGCAGTTGCAGTAGGTGCAGATGGTCTTATGGTTGAAGCTCATAATAATCCTTCCCAGGCGCTTTGTGATGGACAACAGTCCTTAAATGTAAAAGAACTGGTAGAGTTGATGCGGCAGTTAAAAAATATTGCAAGTGTTATTGGAAAGAAAATTAGATAGCTTAGTGAAACTTGGAATTAGAAAAATATTTAAACCCCCAGCAAATTAAAGCGGTAAAAAGCACTGAAAAGCCACTCCTGGTCATTGCCGGCGCAGGAAGTGGAAAAACAAGGGTGCTAACTTACAGGATTGCATACCTGATTAAGAATAAAGGAGTAGACCCCTTTAATATTCTTGCTATTACTTTTACCAATAAAGCAGCCAGAGAGATGAAAAGAAGAGTCATAGAACTGGTTGGCAGAATTGGGGAATATATGTGGGTCAGTACCTTTCATTCATTCTGCGCAAGAATCCTCAGGTACGAGATTAATCACCTGGGAATGTCCAGAAATTATGTGATTTATGATGCTGACGACGCATTAAGTCTGGTATCCAATGTTGAAAAAGAACTGGATATAGATATCAAAAGATTTCCTCCCAAAGCAGTGATGTCAGTCATTAGCGATGCCAAAAATAAGCTTATTGACCATGAAGCCTTCTCAAAAAAGGCGATAGATTATTTCGAGAAAACAACGGCTAAAATTTACGGGTTATATCAGGAAAAGCTGTTTAAAGCCAACGCACTTGATTTTGATGACCTTTTGATGTTTGCGGTTGACATTTTAAATTTATTTCCGGAAGTAAGAAAGAAATACCAGGAAAAATTTAAATATATTCTGGTAGATGAGTTTCAGGATACAAATATTGCTCAAAATGAAATTGTCTTACTTTTATCGGAAAAGCATAAAAGAATCTGTGTGGTTGGAGATGATGACCAGAACATTTATAGCTGGCGTGGTGCGGATATTAAAAATATTATTAATTTTGATAAGCAGTTTGATGATGCTGTGGTCATAAAACTGGAACAAAATTACAGATCCACTCAGAATATACTGGATGCCGCAAATTTTATCATAAGAAATAATGAAAACAGGAAACATAAAAATTTATGGACCGAGAATCCTGAAGGAGAAATGGTTTCAAAATATATAGCTCCGGATGAAAAAATGGAAGTAAGTTCTGTGGTTCAAAATATAGAAAGATATATGAGAGAAAAAAATAAGAAATATAAGGATTTTGCTATTTTTTACCGGACTAATGCACAGTCCAGGGCTGTGGAAGAATACCTGGTAAGGCAAAATATACCCTATAGAATTTACGGGGGTTTAAGATTCTACAATAGAAGAGAAATAAAAGATATGCTTGCTTATATGAAGTTGATTGCGAATCCTAAGGATGTAGTCAGTTTGGTAAGAATTGTGAATGTTCCCAGGCGAAAGATTGGTAAATTAACAATTACTGTTATAGAAAAATATGCCCGTAAGAATAATATGACTTTTTGTGAGGCTTTTTACAGGAGTGATGAAATTCCTCTGCTGGGCAGGAGCGCAAAGGAAAGAATCGATAAATTTATATCACTTATTGCAGATTTTAGAAGCTTTGCCTTAGAGCGTGGGGTTAGTGAGGTATTGCAGAAAATATGGGAAAAAACCGGCTACATGAAAGAGCTTAAGCGGGAAAACACCATCGAAGCTTTAAACAGAATAGAGAACTTAAGGGAACTTTTAACTGTTACCAGAGAGTATGAAGAGAAAGCTGTAGTAAATAACATCCCTGCTGATTCCCTTAGAGACTCTCAGGGTTCTGATACTGAAAAGGACTCCAGGGATGTTGGTGGCCTATATAATCTGGATGGATTTCTGGAAGAAATCTCACTCCTTACCGATATTGATAATTATGATGAAAGTACGGATGGACTGGTGCTGATGACTCTTCATAATGCAAAGGGGCTTGAGTTTCCGGTAGTATTCATAATAGGAATGGAGGAAGGAATTTTTCCACATTCCAGAAGTATGAATAGTATTGATGAGCTGGAAGAAGAAAGAAGGCTGTGCTATGTTGGTATTACCCGGGCCAGGGAAAAGGTATTTTTATCTTCTTCCCAATCACATAGTATCTATGGTGATACCAGCTTTAGAACTGTTTCGAGGTTTATAAATGAAATCCCCCCGGATCTTGTAATTGATGAAAACAGGATTGAGTCTGAAAGTATGAAGCAGGGCACGGCAGCAGAAAAAAATGGGTATGGTGGTAATTACAGTTATAAAAAAGGTGATTTAATAGAGCATAAGTATTTTGGGCAGGGTAAAATTTTAAAAGTAAAGAAACTAGCTGATGACTGTGAACTGGATGTAATGTTTAATCAGGCCGGTTTAAAACATCTGCTGGTAAGTTTTGCTCCTATAAGAAAGATAAAGTAATTTATGTTATTTTAAGTTTTCTGGATTTAAGTCTTCCAGTCCTTCAGTTACGAACCTCCCATCCTTTCTTATCAGGATATCATCAAAATAAATTTCCCCGCCTCCATATTCAGGTGTTTGTATGAATACCAGGTCCCAGTGTATCGCAGAATCATTACCATTTGACGCTTCCTTGTAGCACTTTCCAGGTGTGAAGTGAAAGCTTCCCATTATTTTTTCATCGAACAGCGCATCTTTCATAGGCCTTGTTATATATGGGTTGACACCTATGGAAAATTCTCCTATATATCTGGCTCCTTCGTCTGTATCAAAAACCTTATTGATTCTTTCTGTATCACTGGCGGTGGCTTCAATAATCTTACCATTTTTGAAATGCAGGCTGATATTTTCATAAGTAACACCCTGATAGACGGCAGGACAGTTATAGGCCAGCCTGCCATTTACAGAATTTCTTACCGGAGCTGTAAAAACTTCACCATCCGGAATATTAAATTCACCATCACATTTTCTAGCGGGAATATCTTTGATGGAGAAGGCCAAATCAGTATCTTTACCGGTTATATGAACCTTATCTGTTTTATTCATCAGCTTTACCAGATTATCCATAGCTTTTGACATCTTGCTATAGTCCAGATTGCACACATTAAAATAAAAATCTTCAAAAGCTTCCGTACTGGTATTTGCCAGTTGTGCCATTGAGTTGTTAGGATATCTTATAACCACCCACCTGGTGTTGTTTATTCTTTTCTCATTTACCGCTTTAATAAAATATTTCATATAAGCAGCTATTTTTTCCGGTGCGATATCACTCATTTCACTAACATTGTCGCCGGCTCTTATTCCTATGAAGGCATCCATTTCCTTCATACGGACAAGTTCGTATTTAGCCAGAGATTCCAGTTGTTCCGCAGTGTTTTCTTTAAGCAGCTCCCTTATAATGCTATTATCTCTTAAATCTGTATAAGGCACTCCTCCAGTTTTATATATTTCTTTTATGAGAGCCCTGGTAAGTGGAATTCCGGAGCTGCCGACACACTCTATTAGAACTTTTTCTCCTTTTTGTACCTTGCAGGAATAATTTACCAGGTTTTTTGCCAGTTTTTCTATTCTCGGATCCATTGTATCACTCTTTTCTTATTTCCATTTATACCGCCTGTTTATATATAACAGGTAGTATATAGTAAAATTTTTTTATTATAACAAAACATAACAATTATACTATAAAATTGTCTTTCAACTAATTACTATTTTACATAGAATAATGATTCTGCAGAAAGATATATCAATACAGCTATAGATGATTTGAGATTTTAATTTACAGAGGTACACATTTTTTTAAATTCAGTAGACTCAAGGTATGAAATTTCGGGCTGGATTATAAAGGAATTAAGTTATTTTCTTTAAGACTGCATTATGAATTCAATAGCACCCAGCGCTACCATCCTTTTAATATCTTTTGGTCTTACAATTTCACAGCAATTAAAATGCTTTTTTAAGGTGAAATTTTCAGCTATTCCAATAGCCTTTTCCAGATAGCCTTTATATGTGGAAGCGCTGCCGCCTACTACTATTATGTCAGGATTATAAAGATACATGATATTTGAAAGTGTTATTCCGAAATAGAATCCGGCTTTTTCAATAATGATCTTTGCCTTATTATCATCTTCTTCAAGTTGCCTGCTGAACTCTTCGGGGCTGCATTTTGAAGCTTGAAGTATGGCAGCACCGGACGAAAGGCTGTCAACATTCTGAATGCCGTTCTCTGTGCAAAGGAGACTAATTCCGATTTCACAGGACCAGCCTCTGGAGCCTTCAAAAAGTTCACCATTTGAGATTATGCCAAGCCCTATGCCTGTTCCAACCATAACAACTGCTATGGTATGCTTATCAGGATAATTTGCAGCTTCAAACACAGCAGCGGCATTTACATCATTTATAAATCTGACATTAAACCTATTTTCACTGAAATAGTCCGCAGTAACTCCATTAAGACCGGGTACCACATCGGATATTTCCACTCTGCCGGGACCTGAAGTGAGTCCCGGAACGGCAATTCCCACTCCGTCAGGAACAAACGGCAGTTCTTTTAAAAAGCTATCCAGTTCTGTCTTAATTTGTTCTTTTGTACAGTTAAAACCAGTTTTAACTTTTTTTTCGACATACTTATCATCAACCTTACCTAACAAATACATTTTTGTACCGCCGATATCCACACCTACATAATTTTTCATCTCTATTCTCCTACTTTAATAATTTATTATCTTAACAGGTTAGAAATAAATAAAACAAACATTAAAATCGTAATTATTACAGGATTTTAGACAGTCTAACTATAAGACTTTACAACATATTTGACAAATGCGTTTGAAATGGCAGCCCCAAGTATTACAATCTCGAACCAGATTATAAAAGAACTAATTAAAATTAGTAAGCTTCATAATTGATTAGTACTTGATGTATCCAGTATTGTACTTTTAAAAAGTTCATTAACTTTCAGAGTTCTTCTAAAAAAAGTTTCAATTACAACTAATTAATAAAACTTTAAAGCAATTTTTAAAAGTAGTAGCAAATAATATCAATTTATTTATAATATTTACCATATGTAAATCTTAAGAAAGGAGATAAAATGGAAAATAAAATTCTAGGACTAGTAAAATTATTTAATATAAAAGTAGAAGATTTTTTAAAGATAAAATAATAATAGAAAAGGATTTTATTAGGTTGTAATGGAAAAGAATAATTCAAATAAATATCATAAGGTTTGTAGAACATGTGAATTTTGTTTACTTGATGAAAAAAAAGGATTCATTTGCGGATCACATGAAAGTAGTTCAGAGCTAGGATATGGAAATAAAGTTTATGATTTTAAAAAAATTAGGAGTTGTTGGTATGTTGGATATGAAGAATATATTAGATGTAAGAGAAATTAATACTTTATTTATATGCTGGTACACTTGGTTCCGGAAAGTTATTACACATAACAAGAGAGATACAAAGGAATTAAAAAAAGGCGATAGTCTAATAAGTAATTTTTTTTCCTATTTATGATAAATTTTTTATACAGCAGGGTTGAAATTGTTGGCAGCCC
>JADBLP010000029.1:0-6061 GCA_014894375.1 Actinomycetota bacterium
AAAGGTCTGGTTGATTAAAAAGAGTATAAAACAATTTTTAGAGAGAAAGAAAGAAGCTTTTCATTGAGCTTTTAAGACAAAGAAAGTATTTCCAAAGATTAATAGTCAGAAAAGATCCAAAGATTAGGCTTTACAAAAGTAGACTAAGATTACTATTATTTGAAGATAATTGAAGAACAAACTTAATAGCTCAATCTTTAAATGCGGAAGGGAGGTGAAGACCTAAAGGGCTATATTACCAAAGAACTATGTAAATAAAAATCGTATACATGGTTCTTGAGAATATTAAATAATCAAGGAGGTTGTAAAAATGTTTTCTCGAAAAAAAATATTTGTATTGCTAATTTCAGTCATTGTGATGTCAGTATTGCTAATGGTTGGCGCTACTTCTGCACTGGCAGCTGATACCATTAAATGGAAGTCTTCGAGTTTTGGTCCAGCTACCAATTATTCACAGATTCACCATGATAAAGCTTGTGCAGACATTACCAAAGCAAGTGGCGGGCGATTGGAAGTCCAGGCATTTGTCGGTGGTTCAGTTGTTCCGGAAACAAAAGAACTTGATGCTGTTATTGATGGGGTTTTAGACCTGTGCTATACCTGTCCCATGTATAACCTGGATAAATGGTCCTCAGCCGGTTTAATCAGCTCCAGGCCAGGTGGACTGCCTGGACAAATTTTAACACAATGGTTTGATTATGGCGGAGGATGGGAATTGATGAACAAGATGATGGAGGGTTCTAATGCCATGGTGCTGCCTGGATTTTTATCTCCTGAGCCGGGTGAAGTGTTCCTCCATTCCAAAAAAAAGATAGAAACAGTGGCTGACTTGAAGGGTCTAAAAATACGTACTTCTGGTGACGGAGGCGAAATCCTGGCCAGGATGGGTGCTAATCCTATATTTTTACCCGGTGGTGAATTATACGAGGCAATGCAGAGAGGCACCATCGATGCCTTTGAATATGCAGGCTTATCAACCAATTGGAGTATGCATTTCAATGAAATTGCAGATTATGTTATTATATCACCTGTCCGGGCACCGAGTGATCCCCACGTCTGGTTTGTGAATAAAAAGTCCTGGGAAGCGCTTCCTGATGATCTGAAAGTATTGGTGCAGAACGTGTTAGCAAGATGGGCCCAGGAACAGCAAAATTTTGAAAGCCATAATGATATGGATGCCATACAAAGTTTTAGAGATGCCGGATGTGAGGTATACAATCTCCCCAAAGAAGTATCAGATGCCCTCTCAAAAGAAGCTGTAGCATTTTATACAGAAAAAGCCGCTAAAGAGAGCCCGATATTTGGTGAGATTTTGAACTCCATGAATGCCTATGGAAAAAAGGCTGGATTATAGTAATCATTAGCTGGTAAATTTGTTTATTTGATTAGAGAATAACAAGGAGTTAAGAAGTATGATATTTTTAAGAAAAATCCTTAAAGGCATTGATACGATGAGTAAGTACGCTGGTTTATCTGCAAGATGGTTTACTTGGCTCCTTGTCCTGGTAGGCGCATATGAAACGATTTTAAGACATTGGTTTAATGCGCCTACCGTTTGGGCATATGATACCTTATGTATGGCTGGTGGAGTCGTCTATATTATGGGATGGTCCTACTGTTATTTGATTGACTCCCATATAAGAGTAGATCTTTTCTACACTCGCCTTTCCGAAAGGAATAAAGCGATAATGGATATAATCAGCTCCCTAATATTCTTTTTTCCATTAATGATAGTACTGGTATGGATTTCTACCAAATGGGCAGTGAAAGCATGGAGAATTAATGAGACAATGATCGCTACCTATTGGTATCCTCCGGCCGCTCCATTTAGAACGATATTTGCTGTAGGAGCAGTTTTATTGCTTCTTCAAGGTGTAGCTAGGCTTATCCGCGATCTATATTTTGTAACAAGAGGTGAGCATCTTGATTGAATTATTAAGTGAAAAAGTTATTACTGCTTTGATGTTAGGTGGAGTGCTTGTCCTGGTCATGACCGGTTTCCCTATTGCTTTTGTCATAGCCAGTATTGCACTTATTATGGGTACTCTATTGTTTGGAGGAGAGGTAACCTACCATATACTATACTCCCGGATGTACAGCATGACACTTAGTTATCCGTTCCTGGCTGTTCCTCTTTTTACCTTTATGGGCGTTATCCTGCAAATGACCGGAATCATTGATGACCTATATACGGTACTATATGATAGTATGAGTGGATTCAGGGGTGGACTGGCTATTGTTACGATAATATTTGGTACGATCCTGGCGGCATGTTTAGGGGTAATTACTGCTTCTGTCTCCATGTTGACAATGATTGCACTGGCACCCATGGTAACCAGAGGCTATGATAAATCTATAGCCTCAGGTTCGGTTGTTGCCGCCGGTACGCTAGGAATACTTATTCCTCCCAGTATTATGCTGGTTGTCTATGCACCACAAGCCGGTCTTTCTATCGGACAGATGTTTATGGGTGCTTTTCTGCCCGGACTATTTCTATCAGCTTGCTATTGCGCTTACGTGGGAATTCGATGTTACTTAAATCCAAAATTAGGCCCGGCGGTCCCGGAAAGCCAAAAGTCGATGCTGCCTTTTGGAGCAAAAATGATAAGATTATTAAAAGCTTTACTTCCTCCGTTAGGAATCATTTTAGCGGTTTTGGGCACTATATTTCTGGGGATAGCTCCCCCCACTGAAGCGGCAGCCATGGGAAGTTTGGCTGCTGTTCTCTTAGCGGTAGCCTACCGGAAAATGACCTGGAAAATTACCAAAGATGCAGCATTGGAAACACTCAGAGTGAGTGCATTAGTACTTCTGATCGCAGGAATTTGTTATGCTTATGTTGGTGTGTTTATGAGTGCAGGTTGCGGTAACGTGGTATTCGAATTAATTATGGGTGTTCCTGGTGGGAAGTGGGCTTCCTTCCTTGTAATCATGATTATTCTTTTTGTATTGGGGATGTTTATCGAATGGATAGGTATTGTCTTTATCATGGTCCCAATAGTATCACCCATTATAGTCGCTTTAGGATTTGATCCACTATGGGCTGGCTTGATGATTTGTATCAATCTGCAGATGGCATTTATGACACCTCCTATGGCCATGTCAATTTTTGTTTGTAAGGGGACTGCTCCACCCCAGCTTGGTGTTACAATGGCGGATATTATAAAGGGAGTTATTCCATTTATTATTATAATAGCCCTGAGTCTGATTATTTTCAGTATTTTCCCACAAATTATTACCTGGCTGCCAAGTCTTATGTGAGATAATAACTTATCTTAGAAGGAGAAAATGAATAGGTTATATAAAAACAAAAATAATAAGGGTCAGTAAATAAATCAATTAAAAAAGATAGAGTAGTAGTCTATAATTTTGTTTTAAGGTTATCTAATAAAATAGATTATTTGGAGAAGAGGTAAATCTTCTCCAAATAATCTATAAGTTGGTCTGATAATCTTTGTCATACGTTATAAAACCCTGTATATTATGCTGTTTTTTATAGAAAAACACCCGTTAAAAGCAATACAAATAAAACAAATTAATTTTAAGTCACGACTTTAATATTTGAAAACCTTTTTTAGTCATTTATCCCTCTAAAACCATTGCAAAATAATTATTTAATATGTATTTTATTTATTTAGTAGTTTATTATGAAATTTATATATTTAGAAAAGAGATTTATTTTCTCAGGATATAATTATCAACATTTGAAAATTTCTTTAGATTATGTAAGAATGAAGGACTAGTACATATTTAAAAATAATGTTGGCTTGGGAATTGATAATTTATAAAAATAAACTAAGCTAAAAATATTTATTCAGGTTCAATAGATATAATATTTATAAAATAACCGAGATATTATAGATAAGTGTTTGTAAAAAAATGAGGTGAAAAGCTTATGATAGAGGATATTGAAGTAAGAAAAATAAAACAAAATTTTAATAAAACAAAAATAGATAATTTACCTGAATACGTTCATCAATCTTTTAAAAAATCTGATTTAAAAAACAGAATAAAATTAGGTGACAAAATCGGAATAACTGTAGGTAGTAGGGGTATTACTAATATTAAATTGATTGTAAAAGAAGTTATTTCTGAATTAAAAAACCTCAATGCTTCACCTTTTATTTTACCAGCAATGGGAAGCCATGGAGGTGCAAATAGCGAAGGACAAAAGGATGTTTTAGCTTCTTATGGTATAACACAAAAAGAAATGGGTGTTCCCATAATGGCCTCTATGGATGTGATACAAATTGGAATAGTAGAGAATAAAATACCTATATATTTTAGCAAAATTGCGATGGAAGCAGATGGCATCATTGCTTTAAACAGAGTTAAAATGCATACAGATTTTAAAAGTAATATTGTTGAAAGTGGCATGTCTAAAATTTTAGTAATAGGATTAGGTAAGGCAGAAGGAGCAAGGTCTATTCATTCTTTAGGAGTGTATGGCTTAAAAAATGTTATTCCACAAGCTGCGGAATTAATAATTAAAAAGGCTCCCATTATTCAGGGCATAGGTATTTTAGAGAATAGTTATGACCAAACTATGAAAATATCTTTTGTCCCACCAGAGGATATAATTAAAGTTGATAGCGAATTGTTAAAAATATCTAAGGAAGTAATGCCAATGTTACCCATTGACGACCTAGACGTAGTAATAGCTCAGGAAATGGGTAAAAACATAAGTGGAACCGGATTTGATACAAATGTCATAGGAAGACTGTACATTAACGGAGAAAAAGAAATTGTAAAACCAAGAATTAAAAGGTTGATAGTTTTTGACATTACAGAAGAATCTCATGGCAATGCGTTAGGGATTGGTTTAGCAGATATTACAACCAGGCATCTTGTTAATAAGATAAATTATAAAGATATGTATGCTAATACAATAACTAGCACCTTCTTAAACCGCGCTAAAATACCTATAACTGCAGATTCGGAAAAAGAAGCCGTTGAAATAGCAGTAAAAACTTGTTGGAAATTAAAACAAAGTGATATAAAATTGCTGATAATGAAAAATACTCTAGATCTTGAATATTTATATGTTTCAAAAGCCGCTTGGGATAAAATCAAAGATGATAAAAATATTGACGCATGTGGAGAGTGGGAAAAATTAACTTTTACCAAAAATGGAAAAATGAAAATAAGATTATAATTTAAGAAATAAAGAGAATGAATAAATTTATATTTTTAAATACACGGTCCCTGACTTTCTTTTAATGATTACAAAATTATTCCAGGTCTTGATGGAAATATGTTTTTACCTGTAAATAAAAGATATAAAGGAACTTTAACAGATATCTCTCAAATAATTGAGAGTGCAATTGACAAAATAGATTATGTTACTGAGGTAAAATGGATGATTTACGTCATAGCAGATGATCTAACCGGTGCCAATGATACCGGAGTACAATTTGCCAAAAAAGGTTACAATACAATAGTATCAGTATTGGATGAACAATCAACAATAATTATTCCTGATAATTTAGATGTTTTTGTAATGGATACTGAAACTCGCGAATTAGAAAGTAAAACAGTCAGAAAGAGATTAAAAAGTATCTTAGAAAAAATAAATATAAATAAAAAAGATCTAGTATATAAAAAGGTAGATTCAACTCTAAGAGGTAATATGGGTGATGAGATCGAAGAAATAATGATAATTTTAAATAGAGATATCTGTATTTTTAGCCCAAGTTATCCGTCTTACCAAAGAATAACTATAGGTGGTTATTTAGTTGTCGACCAGAAACCTTTAAGTTTGAGTGAGTATTCTTGCGACAATTCAACGCAGGTAGAAAATTCTTTTATTCCCTTTTTATTAAAAAAGCAGACTGATTTTCCTGTTGGGCAGATTGACTTAAAAGATGTTGCTAAAGGGCAAAAAACTATTTTATCAAAAATAAATGAATTATATCAAAAAGGAAATAAAATAATAGTTATTGATTCTACTAACGAGGAACATTTAAAGGATATATTTACAAGCAGCTTAAACCTTGATAGGTCAGTTTTATTTTCAGGATCTGCAGGCTTAGCCAATCATTTTCCTAATATAAATAATAAG
>JADBLP010000019.1:0-10188 GCA_014894375.1 Actinomycetota bacterium
GCCTATTCCTTGCATTAATATAACTGCTAATAAAAAATGCCGGGTAAATTTCACACAACAGTCTAATCAATTATTACACAGAAAATTTATATAATAAATATTTATTCTCTTCTGAAATGGAGGAGTTAAATTGGCTGTAAGCCAGAAATTTTTCTCTGGCTCCTTTAAACTGAAGTACATAATGTGAGTTTACAATGGCGAGCTTGAATGAAAATTTATTCATAATTATCATGGCCCAAGCTTCTGTATATTTATCTTATCTTTATCTTTTTGTTTAATAAAAAATATAGGTATGATGAAACTTACCGCAGTTATTATTATTGGAACAAGCCAGAATTTTTGATAATCAACAACACTGTTAACTGTTGCATAACCCATAACAGCTCCGGCAATTAAATTTCCTGCTAGATTGCCAAAACCCATGGTGAATACTGTTGATAGCTGATGTACTCCTATCCTTGTCGTCTTACTGCAATAACTATCGAGTAAAATTATAAAAGGAATAAAATAGAATGCATATGCAAATCCATGTACAAATAAACCTGTAAGCAAAAAGATAACCGGATATCCAAAAAATAGAGCTGATAATTTCAACAATTCCATAATAAGGCCAAAAATCATAACTATCCTGTATCCAAATTTCTTGATTAGGAATCCGGTAATCAACATGGCCAGAATTTCCGATATCTGTCCAAGACTCAATACCGGCATTAGATATTTATTTGCGAAACCAATACTTTTCAAAAAAGGCGCAGCGCCATAATAAAAATATCTTTGCACCAGGTTTATAAGGAAACCAAATAATAATAAAAATGCTATTTCCGGTTTGATGATTACTTTAATTGACTCAATAGGAATAAATCTTTCTGATTTTACTCTTGCTCTTGTTTTAGGAAATGTTAGAGAAAAAAAACCGAGTATAAAAGCAGTTATACAGGAAAGTATCAGAGTATCCTGAATTCTTTCCGGGTACCGGTCAAGCCAGAAATAAAACCCCCAGGCTACAATTATCCATCCAATTGTACCCCAGACTCTTAAGAAACCAAAATTCTTGCTTTCTTCATTCGAATAACTGTGAAATATAATAGCATTCACCAAAGCAATAGTCGGACCCATAATTAACGAATAAAACAGATATAAAAATAAAACACCAAAGAAATTATTTTGGAAAGCAAGAAACCCCATGGCGGCTGCACCGATAAACTGGCAGATTGTAAACAGTTTTTCAGCACTTATGATTTTATCCGCAATAAACGATGTGACTACAGGTGATACAAAAGATGCGACAGAAGACATTGCAATAACAATACCTGTTTGAAAACTACTGAAATGCAAATAATCCTTTAAATATAAACTTAGTACAGGAATTACCGCCCCGATTGCCATAAACTGCAAGGTCATCGTTACCGATAATTTTATTTTAATTGATAGTTTCATTTCTCAAAGTTTTGATGATAATAATATATTTTACCTAAAAATAAACTTTATAAAATCTTTTTCAGGATTTATTTTCGAACTGACCATTGTAAAGATTTGCATAAAACCATTCCTGGATAGAAGTTCTTCATGCTTTCGCTGCTCTATAATATCACCGGTATTCATCACCATTATAAGATCGGCATTGCATATGGTGCTCAAACAGGAAATTTAAGATATTTTTAATCATAGATTATTGATATTTACATAAATTAACTATTTTAAGGTTTACACCCCAAATAATTAAAATTATTAATTTTATACCGTTAGGATAAAACCCTTGACAAAAGTTTATTAAAAGATTTATACTTAGTACTCTTTTTGTTTGATAGTATTTTAATTAAGAGCTAGGATTGTTACGCGCAATTACCTCTCTAAAAGAAATATTGTAGAACTTAGAGAAATGATAATAATTAGAAGGAGGTAAGTATGCAAGGTAACAAACTTTATGTAGGAAATTTAAGCTACTCTGTTACTGATGAGCAATTGAAAGAGTTATTTTCCAAGTATGGTCAAGTTAAATCGGCTAATGTAATTGGAAATAAAGGCTTTGGATTTGTTGAAATGTCTGATCCAGCTGAAGCCGAAAAGGCAAAAGAAGGACTGGACGGAAGTGACTTTGAAGGTCGTAATTTAAAAGTTGATGAAGCTCGTCCTCAAAGAGAAAGAACAAACAGTAACTATAGAAGATATTAAATTAATCTGATTAACACGTAATTAATTAGATAATATCTAAAAAAGGCCCCGCTTAGGTGGGGCCTTTTAATAGTAAAAAGAGTTATATCTATAGCATTACCGTTATTAAAAGTGATGATTTTTTTAAATCAAGCTATGGTTTAAAGTTTGTTTTGGAAGTTTTATTTGTTTTGAGTTTTTTCTTCTTCGTTTTTCTTCTAACTCAGTTGAGACAATTTTACGAATGCGTATTGTCTTAGGAGTTATTTCAACCAGTTCGCTATCGTCAATATATTCCAAAGCATCATCCAGGTCCATTATTCTTGGGGTATTAAAATGCTCCTTCCCGCCTTCACCCTTGGAACGCATATTGGATAGTTGTTTTTCTTTGCAAACATTAACCCAAATATCTTCACTGCGAGAATTTTGTCCGATTACCTGGCTTTTGTAAACTTTATTGCCTGGACCGTAAAATAATTCACCACGGTCTTGAACATTGGTTAAACCATATAGTCGGGTAATACCGGTTTCATATGCCACCAGTGATCCCCTATCGCGTTCTTTCCATTCACCTTTTTCTGGCAGATACTGGTAAAACAATGTATTCATAATACCCAGACCACGAGTATCGGTCATAAATTCCCGCCTGTAACCAAATAAACCGCGGGTGGGATTAATAAATTCCAAATGAACAATACCGTCCTTGTCTTCTATTTTTTGCATTAGGCCATAACGACTGCCTAATTTTTGAATCACAGCGCCCGAATACTCTTCCGGCACCTCAATAAAGACTTTTTCATAAGGGATCATTTTCTTACCGTCAATGACTTTAATAATGACCTGCGGCTGGGAAACTTGAAACTCATAACCTTCACGGCGCAAGCGTTCAATAAAAATAGCCAGATGAAGCTCACCTCGCCCAGAAACAATCCAGCCACCACCAGGATTGTCTTCAACTTTTAATGCTACGTCATTATCAAGTTCCCTGTAAAGTCTTTCCCTTATTTGCCGGGAAGTTGTAAATCGGCCTTCTTTTCCAGCAAACGGAGAGGAATTAATACTAAAAGTCATTTTTACAGTTGGTTCTTCAATATTTATTAAAGTCAAAGCTTGAGGTTTATTAATGTCTGCAATGGTTTCACCAATCATAATATCCGGAATACCAGCAATGGCTACGATTTCTCCTGCTTCAGCTTCCTTAACTTCTGTTTGGGCCAGACCTTGAAAATTCGAAAGTGAAATCAAACGATACTTTTTCATTAGTCCTTTGCGATTGATCTGCATTACTTCTTGCCCTGCTTCAATTTTTCCATTATAAATTCTTCCACGGGCAATACGGCCCTTATAATTATCCCAATTGATAGATGTCACCAACATTTGTAAGGGTAAATTTACTTTACCGCTAGGCTGAGGAATATATTTAACAATTTCATCAAATAAAGGGGAAACATCCTTCATCTGTTTTAAATCAGGTGATAAACCGGCTTTACCAAATTTGGAAGAAGCATAAATAATCGGGAAATTAGCCGTTTTTTCATCGGCACCTAGATCAATAAAAAGGTCAAAAGTTTTATTTAAAGCTTCACTAGTGTTAGCATTAGGTTTATCAATTTTATTAATTACAACTATAATTTTATGTCTTAATTCAAGGGCTTTTTTCAAAACAAAGCTGGTTTGGGGCATTGGGCCCTCCTGGGCGTCGATTAGCAGCAGCGAACCTTCAGCCATTTTTAAAACCCGTTCAACCTCACCACCAAAATCAGCATGTCCTGGAGTATCGATAATATTGATTTTTACTCCACGCCAAACTACTGAGGCATTTTTCGAAAAAATAGTAATACCTCGTTCTCGTTCAAGCTCATTGCTGTCCATAATACAGGTTATGTCTGCAACTTCTTTATTTAATTTGGTTTTTGATTGACGCAGCAAGGAATCCACCAGTGTGGTCTTACCGTGATCAACATGAGCGATAATCGCAACGTTACGAATTTCCATTACTTTCTCTATCAATAGTTATTAATCTTTTACCCGATCTGTTATTATTTTAAAAAATGAACTAATTGTATCCATCATTTAAACTTATATATATTAAAACTCTAATTACACAAATGCAATAACTATTTTGATGATGTGCTGTTATTCTACGATATTGTTGCAGTGATTTAAACAGATTAAGAATCTGCTATCGAATAAATTAAATTAATTCCGGAATAAGAACATCCTTACTTAAACCCAATATTCAGGTTCCAACTTTGTGTAGATTGTCCATCTGATTTACAAATGTTAGCTAAATCTCTTAAAATCTGGTTCCACTTCTGTAAACAATGCGCTACTAAAAATTTTTAAAGCCTTAAAAATATTATCGCAATTACACTGACCCTAAAGCAGTGACCCTGAATGTCCCTTAAATGTCCCTTATTTTGCCGGTAATTAGCTACCACTAATATACTCAGCTACCATATCCCCTACTTCTGTTGTGCTGTAGCCCATCTTACCGGCACTTAAACTCTTTACCTGAGTGCACACGTAAGAAACAGCATCTTCAATAGATTTGGCTGCTTCTTTTTCTCCAAGGTGCTTTAACATCATTCTTCCCGCTTCTATTGCCGCCAGCGGATTTATAACATTCTTTCCGGTATATTTTGGAGCAGAGCCTCCTATGGGTTCAAACATTGAAGTTCCACCGGGATTAATATTTCCTCCTGCTGCAATTCCCATACCACCCTGGATCATCGCTCCAAGATCGGTAATTATATCTCCAAACATATTTGGTATGACCATAACATCAAACCATTCAGGATTTTTTATCATCCACATACATGCAGCATCAATATGATTATAATCCGTTTTAATATCGGAAAACTTCTTTGCCATTTCCATAAATGCCCTGTACCACAGATCTCCTACATAAGTGAGCACATTTGTTTTATGAACCAGGGTAAGTTTTCCCGGTTTCCCTTCTTCTTTTCTTGCCCTTGCCAGATTAAAAGCATATTCCAGGCATCTGTCGACCATCTGCCTGTCATAAACCATCACCTGGGTTGCAACCTCATACTGAGTTCCCTTTCTGGTTACACCGCCGTGACCTGTATACAGTCCCCCCGTATTCTCCCTTACAACCACAAAATCTATATCTTCCGGACCTTTGTCCTTCAGAGGACAGTCGACACCGGGATAAAGTTTTACCGGCCTTAAGTTTATATACTGATCCAGCGAAAATCTTAATTTCAATAAAATGCCAACCTCTAAAACTCCTGGTTGTACATCAGGATGCCCGACAGCACCAAGATATATTGCCTTAAATTGTTTCAGTTCGGTAGTGGCAGAATCCGGAAGTGTCTCGCCAGTCTTTAAATACCTGTCGCCACCAAAATTATAATCGGTAAATTCAAAACTTATATTATGTTTTTTACCTGCAGCCTCTAGAACCTTTTTACCCTCCACTATAACTTCCGGTCCTGTGCCATCTCCTGGTATAACCGCAATAGAATAATACTTTGATTCAGTCATCTTCCATCCTCCACAAGATTAAAATTGATTACCTCTATATTATATAAATATTTCCGCTTTTGTCTTTAAAAATAATGAATTATTTATTATCTATGAGGTTTTTACCGAAAAAATACTTTTTTGAACAGATTATTACAGTGAAAGTTATGTATTTCTGGTATTGCTGTTAATTAGTAACAAGCGGACAGCTAATGTCCTTCAGTCAATGCCTTTACCAGTATTGCAAGATAACAGAATGCAATGGGTGGAATACTGATTATGGTAAGCACCAGACCTCTTGATATATGTTTATTCTCTTTTGATTCTATTATGTTAAAAATTAAACTTAACAAGAATATAATGCCGGAGGCTATCATCAATAATCCGAAGATTCCTACAGCCGTATAACTTTCCCAGCCTATGCCTATCTCGACACTTAAGAAAATTCCCAGTAACCAGAAAATCAGGGTTAGATAACCGCTTATTAAAACCGCCAGCCCTAAATTTTTATTTCTTTTTGCTGTATCCCTATTATTACCCTCCTTAGAAATCAATCTATAGCTTTTATTGAAGTATAAAGTGCTTGCTGAAAATAACAGCAATACCAGAAATATATAAAAAGGAAACCAGATTTCACTCATGATATTAAAAGCACTTACAAAATATTGAACAACAAAGATTGCAGCCATTACTATTATAGATGCTATTAGGGTTACCAGGCTTGCTCTGGTTATATCCTGATACTGCTTCTCATCATACCATTCACTTATCCCTTCCCTGAGTTTGATTATCAGCCAGTAAAGAACTATCAGAATATATGGAATTACAGCTATTAAGCTTATTACAATAATTCCTGCATCTACCGCCCATGACGGTAATGGGTATACCGTTAAATATAAAAAAGAAAAAATTGTAATCAGAATCAAACCTGAAATTCCACTCAAGATCCCGATATATTGTGCATTAATAAATATCGAATCGTCTTTTAAAACTATTTCTTCTCCCTCTTTCCTAACTGACTTTCTGGTTAATACAAGGAGAACAATTATAAGAATATAGAAAATAAAATGAAGTGCCTGACTAAAAAAAAGGATGTTAAACTCACCTGGTAGTCCAAAAATATATTCTTTTGAAATATCGCTTGCAAGCGCAAAGTCTCCAAATAACATCAATAAAGAAGTAATACCGGTAAAAAATAGGAAGGCACGGAGGAAGTTATCTCTTTTAAAAAAATTTAACTGCAGGATTAAAGTAAGAATGGCTGATAGGTGAAAAAAAATAAAAATAAAATATACCACTGCAACCGGGATTGAAAACTTACCCATAAAACTTTCAACATCTCCTATATTAATTATTTTATCCCTGAGCATTAAAAAGAATGTGTTTGTGAATACAAGCCCCGCAATTGAAATTGAACATAAAACCAAAGTGGTATTATTACTTATTTTTAATAGTCGTTTCATTTTTTTATGCTCCTTTATTTAATCTTCTTCAAGATAAAATATCTCATCAACAGGTTTTTTAAAAAATTTAGCTATCTTCAAGGCTAACAATACAGAAGGATTGAACTTTCCCTTCTCTATGGAATGAATAGTAAGCCGGGTCACACCTACAGAATTAGCCAGTTCCTGCTGGGAAATCTCATTATGCTCAAACCGGCATCTTCTCAGGTCATTTTTAAGTTTTATATTCTTTCCTACCAATTTATTATATCAATAATAGTTAACATAATGTATATAATAATAAACTAAATATATATAATAGTATACATTATGTCAAGAACTTTTTATTTTTATTACTCTTTTATTATTTCTCTTTATTTTTTATATTGTAAAGCTAATATATATTACCTAAGATATCTCTAAGAATATAAGAAAGGAGAATTGATAACTATGAAAAAATCACTTGGAGCTAAAACTATTATTTACCCTACTCCTGTCCTGGTTATTGGAACCTACGACAGTCAGAACAAGCCAAATTTAATGACTGTTGCCTGGGGAGGAATTTGTTGTTCTAACCCTCCTTGTGTGGCAATTTCTCTGCGGAAAGCCACTTACACTTATAATAATATAATGGAGAAAAAAGCCTTTACTGTAAATATACTTTCTGAAGATATGGTAAAAAATGCTGATTATTACGGTATTGTTTCAGGAAGAAATGAAGATAAGTTTACAAAAACAAATATTACTCCGGTAAAAAGCGATTTGGTTGACGCTCCCTACGGAAAAGAATTTCCTTTTGTGGTAGAGTGCAAACTATTCAAAAGTCTTGAAATAGGACTCCACACCCAGTTCATTGGAGAGATACTTGATGTAAAAGCAGAAGAGTCCATACTTGGCACATCTGGTTTTCCGGATATGGATAAGCTAAAACCATTTTTCTTTGACCCGGCTGGCAGCTACTATTTCCGTACCGGTAAAATGCTGGGAAAAGGATTCTCTATTGGTAAAGAGATTTGATTTTTTTCCCGCCTGTTGCTGGTATTTTAGCAAATTTATTATTCTCTAAATTTAACTAAAGCTTTTTTACAAAAATATTTTGCAACTTAAATCCGGAAATATCGTTTATAACATATAAAGTGACTTTAAAAACAAAATTACTTTACATTAGTTTTACAATCTGTCAGAATGGCAGAAATCTTGATTGGAAATATTAGAAGTTAAAAAGAAAAGAGAATACTTATAATGAAAATTTTACTTGTCTATCCGGATTACGAAGAAACTTTCTGGAGTTTTAAAAGAGTTTTAAGAATATTGGGTAAAAAAGCTTCATTTCCTCCTTTAGGACTATTAACTGTAGGAGCTATGCTTCCTGACAATTGGGAAAAAAGATTAGTTGATATGAACACTGACATATTAAAGGATGAACATATCAAATGGGCAGACTACATATTTATTAGCGCAATGATTGTGCAAAAAGAATCAGTTAGAAGAATAATAAATAAAGTTAAAAAATTGGGAAAACCCATTGTAGCAGGAGGACCTCTTTTTACTACAGGCTGGGAAGAATTCACCGATGTAGATCACATTTTTGTGGGAGAAGTAGAGGATACCTTTTCAGAATTTGTTGAGGATTTAAAAAACGGTACCCTTAAAAAAATTTACGCCGGTAACGGATTCCCTGATATTAAAGAAACTGCTATCCCTGACTGGAATTCTATTAATGTTAAGAACTATAATTCAATGTGTATTCAACTCTCCAGAGGATGCCCTTTTAATTGTGAATTCTGTGATGTAATACAGTTGAATGGAAGATTACCAAGGATAAAAAGCAAGGAACAATTAATTGCTGAACTTGAGGCTTTATACAGGAGGGGCTGGCGAGCCGGTGTGTTCTTTGTTGATGATAATTTTATAGGAAATAAAGCCATACTTAAAAAAGAGTACCTTCCTGCAATTATAGAATGGCAAAAAAATAAAAAGTATCCTTTTACTTTCGATACCCAGGTTTCAATTAACCTGTCTGATGATAAAGAGCTCATGGAATTAATGGTAGAAGCCGGCTTTACATCCGTATTTATAGGTATTGAAACACCTGATGCAGATAGTCTTGAAGAATGTGGTAAATTTCAAAATAAAAACAGGAACCTGATAGAATCAGTGAAAATAATTCAAAATACTGGAATGGAAGTTCAGGGTGGTTTCATTGTTGGTTTCGATAGTGATAAGGTATCAATTTTCCAGCGCCAAATTGATTTCATCCAGAAAAGCGGAATTGTCACCGCTATGGTTGGCTTGCTTACTGCATTGCCAAAAACCAGGTTGTATCAGAGACTAAAAGAAACAAATAGATTAACTAAAAGTACAACAGGCGATAATACAAAAACTGGAGTTTTGAATTTCATTCCGAAGATGGATAAAAATATACTTCTAAATGGTCATAAGAAAGTTGTATCTACAATTTATACTCCTAAGGCTTATTACGAGAGAATTAAAACTTTCTTAAGAGAATATAAGCCGACTAAAAAAAGAAAGGCTCCTAAACTCCGCATGTACCATATAAGAGCATTGATTGGTTCAATCTGGTGGCTTGGAATTAAACAAAGAGGAAGACATTATTTCTGGAAATTAATTTTATGGAGCATCCTTAAGCGGCCGTCTCTTTTCCCTTATGCAATTGGTTTCTCTTTGGCAGGAATTCATTTTAGGGCAATATCATAAGGGTTTCTGTTATTAATATTTTGCCATAATATCATTAAAAATAATAAAAAAGTTGGAAAAATCAGAAGAAATAAATTTTTCATTGAAATGATAAAAATTAATTATAATTTTAATAATAATATGTTATAATGAACCAACAAATTTGTAATTTAATACTATTATGGCATTATTTCAGATATTATCAGGTTTCGTAGCAACACCGCAATAATTTCATAGCCTTTAATTTAATCTCGAATTGATAAAGATAATAGCTGTAAAGGAAATTTAAAGGTTGAGATGAAAGTAAGATTTTTTGGTAAAAATAACAAGCTAAAAAAAATAATCAGGATACTTTTATTATTAAGTAGACGAATAGGTATTAGTTCCACTGTCAGGTGGTAAAAATTAC
>JADBLP010000019.1:10288-28753 GCA_014894375.1 Actinomycetota bacterium
TTACAACTTTATTCTCTTTTACTTTTTTAAAATCAGTTGGCCTTCTGGATCTATTAGACGCAAATATAGTCCAATCTCTGGTTGATAAGCCCTACCTTATCACAGACATATATAACTACCTCTTAACTGTTCATATATAATTGTTTTTGTGATATTTTATAACCCAGTATTGATATAGCAATTTTTTACCTTAAAAAAATGGAAAAAGAGAAGTTTGAGGCAATAGTTTTAAACACTTTAAAAAGTCTCCCGGATAAATTCAAGGATAAAATAAAGAATTTAAGTATTGTTATTGAAGAAAAAGATATAAGCCCTGTTATAAAAGGTAAAAAAGGTACCAACGCAGAATACACACTTGGCCTTTATCAGGGGCTTCCTGCCACCAAACGTGCAGGCAGAATGAATATATTGCCTGATAAAATAACAATTTATAAAAAATCACTGGAAGAAATAAGCCGTAGTGATAAGGAATTAGAAAAAAACATAACAAAAGTTATTTTACATGAATTGGGACATTACTTCGGTCTTGATGAAAAAAAGCTAAGGAGATTAGGCTACTGATTCTTACTCCCTGTAATTCTCTTTCTGTTAGTCTGGCTTTTACTCCTGGAAAATATTATATCCAAATAGCTCACTCCTGGTTTTAATCAAATTTTTTTGTATTTTGTTCTGAGCATAAAAAATATTGACTTTGATCATAAATAGGTGTAAAGAGTTTAAGTATTATTTCACTTTAAGTGAAAATTAATTTTACTATAAAACGAAAATATTTTTAGCATTTTTGGAAAATTTCTGTTATAATTAAAAGACAAAAAGTTATTTTATAAAATAATATTATAGGAATGCTAGCTGAATTAATAAAATATAATGTAAAAAAACTTTTTTTTTGGTGTAAAATATACATATAGAGAGAGTTAATAAATAGGGGTTGAGAATATAATGGCAGAAGAAAAAAGATTAGGCAAAAATAAAGAAAAAATAAAAATACCGGAAGAGCTTCCTCTTCTATCCTTAAAAAATAGTGTGATATTTCCATTTCTGGCAACTCCACTGGTTGTGGGTAGAAAAAAGTCTCTGGAAGCTGTTAAAAGTGCATCCAGAGAGCACAAGATCATAGTAGTCGTGGCACAGAAAGAAGAAAATAAAGAACAGGTGGAAAAAGATGACCTATATGATATAGGAACTGCTTGCGCTATAAAGCAAGTAGCTAATATATCAGAGAATGAGACTAAGTGCATCGTTGAAGGAATTTCCAGGGTAAAAATAAAGTATTTTACTCAAACTGAACCTTATTTCAGAGTGGTAACTGAAGTTCTTGAAGAAATCCCTTTAATAGAAGATGAGGAAACAGAAAATCTTAATACAACTGTTAGAATGCAAGTTGAGAAGTTTATTCAACTGGGTATCCCCCTGCCCACAGCTTTTGTAGTGGCAGCAACCAATATTTCCAGGCCTGATGTTCAGACTGATTTATTTGCTTCATATCTGCTTTCAAGTACAAAACAGAAGCAAAAAATACTTGAAGAAAACAACCTGAAAATAAGGTTAAAAAAATTAACAGAATACCTTGGTGAAGAACTTAAGAGGTTTGAAGTTCAGTCTCAAATAAGAGATAAAGTTCATAAAGAAGTAGGAAAAACGCAGAGGGAATATTATCTCCGCCAGCAGCTTAAGGCGATTAAGAATGAACTGGGCGAATTTGATGAGTCTATTTCTCTGACCAGGGAATTAGAGAAAAAATTGCAGAAGAAAAAAATGCCCAAAGAGGCTAGTGATAAAGTATTAAAAGAAATAGAAAGGCTGGAAGACATTCCCAGTATGTCTCCGGAACACTCTTACGTGAGGACTTATGTGGAGTTGATGCTGGACGTTCCCTGGTCCGAAAAGACCAAAGATGTTATGGATTTAAAAAAAGCAAAGAAAATATTGGATGGCGATCATTACGATCTGGAAAAAGTTAAAACTCATATTCTGGATTATCTGGCTGTCAGGAAATTAAAGGGTAAATCAACCAAAGGCCCGATACTATGTTTTGTTGGACCTCCAGGTGTTGGGAAGACTTCTCTTGGGCAGTCTATAGCCAAGTCTCTGGGAAGAAAATTTATAAGAATGTCTATTGGTGGTATAAGAGATGAAGCTGAAATCAGAGGACACCGGAGAACGTATGTAGGAGCGCTTCCAGGCAGGATTATCCAGGGTCTTACGCAAGTCGGAACAAATAATCCGGTATTCATGCTGGACGAGGTTGATAAGGTAGGTATGGATTATAGAGGCGATCCTTCATCTGCATTACTCGAAGTACTTGATCCGGATCAAAACAATTCATTCAGGGATCATTACCTTGAAGTACCATTTGATCTTTCAAATACAATGTTTATTACAACAGCTAATATACTGGACACAATACATCCGGCACTTAGGGACAGAATGGAGACTATTGAAATACCTGGTTATAGTTCTGAGGAAAAGATTCATATAGCTGAAAAATTCCTGGTCCCCAAGCAATTAAAAGAACAGGGAATAGAAAAATATAATGTCAAATTTACTGGTGAAGCCATCTCTCTAATAATTGAGGAATATACCAGAGAAGCCGGTGTCAGGAATTTAGAGCGGGAGATAGCAAATATCTGTAAAAAAATTGCAAGGGAAATAGTTGAAGGAAAAAGATATCCCAGGAATATAACTACTAAAAAAGTAAGGAATTACCTTGGTGTCTCAAAAGTTTTACCAAGTGAAATCGAAGATAAAAATAGAGTGGGAGTTGCCACAGGTCTTGCCTATACACCAGTAGGCGGAGATATACTGCTTATTGAATCCACTTATTATGGGGGCAGTGGCATACTAATACTCACAGGGAAACTGGGAGATGTAATGCAGGAATCGGCAAAAGCAGCAATAAGTTATATTCATTCAAGAGCAAAAGACTTTGGAATAGAAGATAAGTTATTCAGTAAATCAGATATACATATTCATGTTCCCGCAGGAGCTGTGCCTAAAGACGGGCCATCGGCAGGCGTGGCTATAACTTCTTCTCTTGTATCTGCATTTACAGGAATACCTGTTATAAGAGATGTGGGTATGACAGGAGAAATAACTTTAAGGGGCAGAGTTCTTCCAATTGGTGGACTTAAAGAAAAACTTCTTGCGGCAAAAAGAGCAGGGCTCAAGAAAGTTGTTCTGCCCGAAAAAAACAGGAAGGATCTTGATGATGTACCTAAAAGCATACTCAAAGGACTAAAGCTGGAATTTGTAGAAAATATTGACGATGTAATTAAACACACCCTTGAAAGATATCCTTCAAAGCTAGAAAGTCCTGATGATAAAAGTGTAAAAGCTCCTGTTGAAGAGCCTGAGATAAGACAATCTCAGAGGTTTACTCCTACTATACAGTAGGTTATTCTAATAAAGTTTCCCTGCAGGATGTCCGCTACCTTATTTGCTCCATACTTTCCCGAAATCAGTACCACCTGCTGCTTCCGCCCCTGGAAAGGCCATTCCAGATAATCTATCTGATCAGTGTTTGAAATGTCTTTTCCCGGTAAATACCATGGGTATTTTATTTCTATTGCAGCTTTCTATAACTTCCTTGTCTCTGATAGAACCACCTGGCTGTATTATTGCTGTAATTCCATTTTTGGCAGCAAGCTCGGCTACATCCTCGAAAGGGAAAAAAGCGTCTGAAGCCATAATTGAATCCTTACATCTCCCATTTGATTTTTTAATGGCTATTTCTGCAGCATCAATTCTACTCATCTGTCCTGCACCTATGCCTACAGTACTATTATTGGCAGCCAGTACTATAGCATTGGATTTAACGCTTTTAACAATTTGCCATCCAAATAGAAGATCGTTCCACTTAGCGGGATCTGGCTCAACACTGGTTACTACTTTCATATCCTTTTTACTATCTGTGCCTTCATCCAGATCCTGCACTAACAGTCCACCATCTACGCTTTTAATATCCACCTTTTCCAGTTCAAAATCATCTGAATTTATACTGTCAATGTAGGTATCCAATTTAAAATCCATTTTGAGGATTCTCAAGTTCTGCCGCCCGGCCAGTATTTTAAGAGCTTCCTCATCAAAATCCGGAGCTATAAGTACTTCTACATATTTATCCAGCATAAACTTTGCCGCCTCTGCCGTCCATTTCATATTGCAGGCTACAACACTGCCAAAAGCTGAAACCGGATCGCACTGATATGCTTTCTTGTAAGCCTCTTCAACAGACTGCGCAGTAGCTGCGCCACATGGATTACTATGTTTAATTACTGCAACACAGGGGTCAGCAAATTCCTTAACAATTCCAAATGCCGCATTACCGTCCAGAATATTATTATAGGACAGCTCTTTACCCTGAAGCTGTCGTGCACCCGCAAAATTATCTGTGCCGGTATCTATATATTTATAATAAGAAGCTTTCTGATGAGGATTTTCGCCATATCTAAGGTTTTGAATTTTTTTAAGATTCAAACCGATGCTATCCTTAAAATTACCATCGCTGTATTTAAAATTATCCTCGATTTTTTTGCCTGCGCTGCTGCAATCTATATCCAGGTAATCTCTTATGGATATATCTGAATTACCGAAACTTCCAGTTTTATTTTTAAGGTAGTTAAAGATTACACTGTCATATTCACAGGTATGCTGAAAAGCTTTGGCACTTAATCTAAACAGGGTACCCAGGCTAATATATCCCCCGCTATCTTTAAGCTCTGCCTGTATTTTTTTATAGTCATCAGGGTCAACTACTACAGCTACCCCTTTATAATTTTTAGCAGCGCTTCTAATCATAGTAGGACCGCCAATATCAATATTTTCAATAGCCTCTTCCATAGTAACATTTGCTCTGGATATGGTTTCTTTGAACGGGTATAGATTCACTACCACCATATCTATTAACTTTATCTTTGAGTTTGAAACTTCTTTCATATGATTCTCATTGCTTCGGTCAGCTAATATCCCTCCATGTATGTATGGATGAAGAGTCTTTACTCTCCCGTTCAACATTTCAGGAAAACCGGTAACTTCTTCTACCTTCTTTACTTTTATGCCCGACTCTTTTAACTTTCTGTAAGTCCCTCCGGTTGAAATAATTTCTACTCCTGCCTCCTCTAGAGTTTTTGCAAAATCTACAATCCCTTCTTTATTGGAGACACTGATTAGAGCTCTTTTTATCCTTACTTTCATTTTCCTCCCCTGTTTAATATCATTTTTTATTTAAAATTTTTACCCTTCTTCCATCTATTTCCAATCTATCCTCGCAAAAATATTTTACTACTTCAGGATAAATTTTATGCTCTACTTTATGTATCTTTTCCTCCAGTTCTTCCACACTGTCATCAGGATCAATGTCAACAGCCTCCTGGAGTATTATTGGTCCGCTATCAAGATCTCCATCCACAAAATGCACTGTAACCCCTGTCACTTTTACCCCATACCGGTAAGCATCTTTTATGCCATGAGTGCCTTTAAATGACGGTAGAAGTGAGGGATGAATATTTAAAATCTTATTTTTAAACCTGTCGGCAAATTCCTGGCCCAATAGAAACATATAACCTGCAAGAACTACAAGATCTATTTTTTCTTCTTCCAGCATTTCTATAATCTCTGAATCATACTGCTCCCTGCTGCTATATCTGGCGGGATCCATAAAAACTGCTTTTATTTTATTTTTTTTCGCCCTTTCTAAAGCAAAAGCGTCTTTATTATTAGAAAAAACCAGAACTATGTCTCCATTTAAACCATGTTTGTTATTATAATCTATAAGAGCTTGAAGATTTGAGCCAAAACCTGACGCAAATACAGCAATTCTTTTTTTCATTTATAACCTCTAGATTTCTTCTATTATTACCCTTCCATTTCCTCTGGTAACAGTACCAATATTATATATATCTTCTCCCAGCTCTCCAGCAATATTTCTTGCTTTATCAAACTCACCAGGAGAAGTAATAATAACCATTCCTATACCCATATTGAACACTCTAAACATTTCATCTCTATCAATATTTCCCAGGTCCTGTAAAAATTTAAAAATAGCAGGAATTCTCCAGGTCCCTTTCAATATGGAAGCATTCATATTCCCGGGGATTATTCTATTTATGTTTTCATAAAATCCCCCGCCGGTTATATGGGCAATTCCGTGAACTTGAACTTTATTTTTAATCATTTTATCTATTATCTTAAAATATAATTTTGTAGGAGTCAGAAGCAAATCCCCAAGCGCCATACCATCAGCCCAATCATATTTTTTATTCAGTTCCAGATTTTTATCTTTAATTAGTTTCCGCACCAGTGAGAATCCGTTACTATGGATTCCGGAAGAGGATATCCCTATTATTATATCTCCTTCATTGACCAGACCGGTATTTATTATGGCTGATTTTTCTATAATTCCCACCGCAAAACCGGCAATATCTATATCATCTTCCTCACACATACCGGGGTGTTCAGCAATTTCCCCGCCAATAAGGACAGTATTGCAATAACTACAGCTTCTGGCAATGGATTCAATTATAATCTTTATTTTTTCCTCATTGACCTTACCGCAAGCTATATAATCCAAGAAAAACAGTGGTTTTGCACCGCAGCATATTATGTCATTTATGCACATAGCTACTGCATCCTGCCCTATATATTGGTAGCAATTTGCTTTTTTTGCCAGCATTATTTTTGTTCCCACGCCATCTGTTGAAGAGACAAGAACAGGGTTCATGTAGTCTTTTAGATCAAGCTGGAAAAGACCGGAAAACGAAGAGAGGTTGCTGAGTACCTTATCGGAAAAAGTTGATGTTATTGTTTTTTTGAGTTGACTTAGTACATTTGAAGCTTTGTCTATATTTACACCGGACAATTTATATGAATACTTATTGCTATCTTTCTTTTTATTTTTTCCAGGCATTAGAAGATACTTTCTCCTCTTTATCTATAGAACACTTATCATACTCGATATTTTCAGGGATATTAACTGGATATTCACCGTTAAAACAGGCAAAACAGAATTTCTCTTTAGATTCCCCCACAGCCTTCACTAAACCACCCATAGTTAAATACTTCAAGCTATCAACTTTTAGAAATTCTCTTATATCTTCTAACGTCTTATGATTGGCAATAAATTCCTTCCTTGTAGCCATATCAACACCATAATAGCAGGGATAAATCAGCGGAGGGCAGGTAATTCTCATATGTACTTCTTTAGCACCAGCATTGTATAACATTTTAACTATTTTTTTTGATGTTGTTCCCCTAACTATAGAATCATCAACCACTACCAGCTTTTTACCTCGTATAATGTCTCTTAAAGGATTTAACTTAAGCTTAACACTTAGCTCCCTGGTTTCCTGCTTTGGCTGAATAAAAGTCCTTCCAATATATCTATTTTTAATAAAACCCTCTGCATATGGTATTTTAGATTCTGCAGAATACCCAATTGCAGCAGGGGTACCTGAATCAGGTACAGGAATAACTATGTCAGCATCAGCAGGAGATTCTTTTGCCAGTTCCTGTCCCAATCTATGCCTTACCTCAAACATATTTTTATTATGCATATAACTGTCAGGCCTTGCAAAATAGATGAGTTCAAACACACACATAGAAATCCTATCTACGGGAAGCATCATTTGTGACCTCATACCATCTTTATTCACTACTATAATCTCGCCAGGGTCAATTTCTCTAATGAACTTTGCGTCAATTATGTCCAGCGCGCAGGTCTCTGAAGCTATGACATAACTGCCATCAAGGCTGCCCAGCACCAGCGGCCTGAATCCATGCGGGTCCCTGATTCCGAAGACCTCATCTTTAGTTAATATAACCAGGGAGTAAGAGCCTTTTATCTTACCGGTTGCCTCTTTAATTGCGTCCTCAATATTTTCTTTCTCCGAGCTTTCTATGAGTGACGCTATAACTTCAGTATCTGTGGTAGTTTCGAAATTAATGCCTTTTTTTATCTGTTCATTTCTAATTTCCTTAAAATTAATCAGATTTCCATTTTGAGCTATAGCAAAACTTTCATTTTTAAACATCCGGTAAAGTGGCTGTGAATTCTTCCAGATGTTCATCCCCGTGGTAGAATAACGGGTGTGACCTATTCCAATATGGCCTTGAAGAGGGGCAATATTTTGCTCATTAAACACCTGGGATACCAGGCCAAGGTCTTTAAAGATCAAGATATTCTCGCCATCGGATACAGCTATACCAGCGCTTTCCTGCCCCCTATGCTGAAGTGCCTGAAGTCCGTAAAATATTATTTCTGCTACCTTTTTACCAGGTGCATATATACCAAATACCCCACATTTCTCGTTAATCTTTCTGTCTGATATTCTACTTACCATTTCATTAACTAATTTATATAATTTAATTTTTACCCTTTAGATTCAGATTAGAATCCTTTTAATTTTACACTTCCCTTACTCTATAAATACCGGTTTTATTCCAACAAACAAAGTTATTATAACAAATAAAACACCAAAATAAACAAAGGATTTCAGAAGAATCAGCTGTTTTTCTCACACCACTTCCTGGCATTCTGGAACATCTTTAACCATGGAGAAACCTTCAAATTAGATTTCCAGCTTTCCGGCATCCACGGCCACTGCCACAGTAAAAATGCCCTTTCAGGATGAGGCATCATTGCAAGATGCCGGCCATCCGGTGAGCACAAAGCAGTAAACCCGGATGGAGAACTATTGGGATTAAATGGGTACCTCTCTGTAGGCATTCCTCTGTCATCCACATAAAGTATAGGCATAAGGCCTCCATCAGACACATCGGACAGGATTTGGGGATCCGGACAGTGCAGATAACCCTCTCTGTGTGCCACCCATATACCGAGAATTGAATCCTCCATATCCTTGAGCATAATAGAAGGACTTTTTAAAATCTTTACAGTTACCCATCTGGACTCAAACCGCCCTGAGGGATTACGGATAAATCTCGGCTGTTTAGTTTCAGGAATTCCCTTCCAGGGTACCCAGCCAAGAAGAGTCATAAGCTGGCAGCCGTTACAAACACCTAATGAGAAAGTATCTGCCCGTCTGTAGAAAACATCAAACATCTCCCGCAGCTCCGGACTGAACCTGATAATACCAGCCCATCCTTTGGCACTGTCCAGAACGTCAGCATAAGAAAATCCTCCCACAAATACTGCACCTCTAAACTTCTCAAGAGTGATATCATACTTAAGTAAGTCAGTCATAGTGACATCCCAGGGTTCAAATCCAGCTCTAAAGAATGCAGAGGTCATCTCCCTATCACCATTACTGCCCTCTTCACGGATGATTGCTACTCTGGGTTTTTCCGGTCTCTTTAACAGTTCTGGCGAGGTATCCTCCGGCCGGAAAGATAGGTGATACGAAGGACCGGGCCGGTCGTGAGCATTCTTTTGTTTCTCTGCAATCTCCTCATTCATCTGGTGCCGCTCAAGCTCGTCACTTGTCGACTCCCACCAGGCCAGAAGAGTTTGTATACCAACATTCAGTTTAACTTCATCGCCCTGGTAAATAACCGCCTGCCGTTTTTTCCGGGTGCTGCCTAAAATTATAAAGGGAATACTGGATTTATCTAAAATATCAATAATTGCCGCCTCACACTCTGGCAGGTATTCCAGAACCAATCCAAGCTCCTCGGAAAACAGCTGCGGAATTACTTCTATTTTTTCAGGAAGTTTAATTACTATTCCACAGTTTCCTGCCAGTGCCATTTCAACTAAGGTGGTTATAAGCCCACCGTCACTTCTATCATGACCGGCAAGAATTAAATTTTCTCCTATCATCTTCTGTATTGCTTTAAAAGCCTCTGCCAGAAGAATAGGACTTTCGATATCCGGAGATTCATCACCGATTTGCCCGAATACCTGAGCCAGTGCTGAGCCGCCAAGACGGTTTTTGCCCTGAGCAATATCAATAAACATCAGCTTGCTTTCACCCGGCCGCTTGATGTCAGGGGTTACTACTTTAGTGATATCCTGCATTGAACTGTAAGCAGAGATAACCACCTGTCCGGGAGCTTTTACAATTTCATCTCCTACCTGTGCTGCCATAGAAAGGCTATCTTTACCACCATCAGCAGCAATACCAATTTCTGTCATCAATTCACCCAGAGAGACTGCTGCATCATAGAGAGCAGCACCACCACCAGGAAGCTTTGCAGCCCACATCCAGTTTACCGAACACTTTATATGTGTAAGGTCGCTTATAAGTGCCCAGACAATATTAGTTAATGCTTCTCCTAATGCCATTCTTGCACCTGCCCGGGGATTAACAAGGATTTTAACCGGCTGTTCTCCAATAGCAATTGCAGCACCGGTGAGTCCAAAATGACTCTGTGCCACCACTGCCACATTGGAAACAGGGAGCTGTAATGGACCGCAGCACTGCTGCCGCGCAATAAGTCCGGTTACACTCCGGTCAACCTTTCTTACCAGAAATCCTTTGGACCCCACTGATGGCAACCTGAATATAAGCTCTAAGACCTTTTCAACTGAAATATCGCGGGGCAGCTCAAGTGGCTTTAACTTCTCAGAAATACTCACCATATTAAAGGTTTTTTGAGGCATATTGCTCAAGATTTCATTAAGATTAAGGTCAACTGGATTTGATTTATCCCAGCTATCATGAACTACTATCTGTCCATCACCAGTGATTTCCCCAAGGACTTCGCAGTTAACTTTCTCTCTCTGGCATATAGCCTGAAACCCTTCTAAATGCTCCGCCTTAATGAGAAAAGCATTCCGCTCCTGGTATTCTGCGCCCCATATCTCAAGTACTGACATAGTCTTATCGCCAACCTGTATATTGCGGATTTCAATTCTACCACCTGCTGGTTCAACGAGTTCAGTTAGAACATTACACGATCCGCCAGCGCCCTGGTCATGGATACTCATAATAGGATTCCTGTCGCCCATTTCAATACATGCCCTTATTACCCGGTTCATCTTCTGTTCCATCTGGGCATTCCCGCGCTGTACAGCATTAAAATCAAGTTCTTCTCTATTTTCTCCCTGAACCATACTGGAGGCAGAACCACCACCCACACCGATACGGTAAGCAGGGCCGCCAACCTGCACAATTTTCATACCCGGCTCTGTTATTTTTTTCTTTATATGACGGTGGTCAATCTGGCCGATCCCACCGGTAAACATAATCGGTTTTACCCACTCACGCCGCTCGCCACCAGGGAGTCTTAAGCCAAATGTTCTGGTAAAACCCTGGATTACAGGCTCACCAAATTTATTCCCGTAATCTGACGCGCCATCACTTTCCCTGATCATAATCTTCAGTGGAGAAGCGAGATTCGAAGGATAGAGAAATTTACCATCCTCTCCAGGGATCATATATCCAGGAATGTTTAGGTTTCCGGCGCAGTACCCTGCAGTACCGGCAATAACCAGACCCCCTCTTCCAGTTGCCTGAACATCACGTATCCTTCCTCCGGTCCCGGTTTCAGCTCCTGGAAACGGTGCCACACCACTCGGAAAGTTATGCGTCTCAGCAGTAAATATGAGATGATAGGTAAACTGGTACTTGCAAAACGGGGAACAAATCCCCGGATATTCTGGTACAATGGTCCAGACTTTATACCCGGTAATACCACTAGAGTTATCCTTAAACGCAATTATGCTGTTAGAAGGATTGGCAATAAGCGGCGATTTTATTATGTTAAGCAGGGTTTCAGAAATTTCCTTTCCGTCAATTAAAAGTTTACCCTTAAAAAACCAGTGACGCGAATGTTCGCTGTTAGACTGGCCAAGTTGAAAACATTCCACATTGGTGGGGTTTCTTCCTATCTTATTTACAAACAGGTCATAGTAGAACTTGATATCCCACTCATCCATTCCAAGGCCTATTTTACGGTTAAATTTCTTAAGTTCTTCAATACCTTCTTCTATCAACGGCACCGTGTATACTTTCTCCGGCACAATTCCAACTTCAAATGTTTCCATCGGTCCGGGATAGACACACTCTGTCATCCGGTCGCAATGTGCACTGGTAAATTGTGACCTGTCAGTTTCCGCAGGCAGGGCATACCGTCTTGAGAGTTCAATACGGGTGACCTTCGCTAGTCCACATGCGTGGCAGATGGCAACAGCATTTGTCGAAAGTGCTGTCTCAAAATTCAATCGGGGACCGATTTCGATTATGCTTTGCTTGCCATTATCAAGAAACGATTTCTCTCCAAAATTCTCTTTTTCGAATGTTTCTGCAAGAAGCCAACTGAGTATCCCTAATTCTGATTTGGTAAGTGGCCTGGAAGTCTCAATGTAGTAACAATATTCAAAATTCTTATCGATACGCCGGTAAAACAGCTGCATTATCCCTTCATTCCCTTATCTTTACTGCAACTTAAAAATACAAACTGATTCTGAACTAGTACATACTTTTTATCCTTAAATACATTCTAACCTATCAATAATTTTATCTACGTATCTTAAATGATATTTAACGTCAAATAGTTCCTCTAACTCATCCCTGCTTAAAAAAGACAGCACTTTTTCTTCTTTCATCAGGTTTTCTTTAAAATTACCTTCACTACTCCATGCCTCTAGAGCTGCCTTCTGGACAAGAACATAAGCATCTTCTCTGCTCATCCCTTTTTTTATAAGTTCCAGCAGCACCCTCTGCGAGAAAATAATTCCCCCGTATTTCATTAGATTTCTTTTCATATTTGATTCGATTATATTCAAGCCTTCAACCACAAATATTGCTTTTTCCAGCATATAATCAAGTAAGATAAAACTGTCGGGAATTATTATTCTTTCCGCTGAAGAATGTGATATATCCCTTTCGTGCCATAATGCAATATTCTCCATAGCAGTTGTTACATACGATCTTAAAACCCGTGCCAGTCCGCATATTCTTTCACAGATAATAGGGTTTTTCTTATGGGGCATAGCGGAAGAACCTTTTTGTCCTATGGCGAAAGGTTCTTCAACTTCCTTAACATCTGTTCTCTGTAAGTTCCTGACTTCAAGAGCTATTTTTTCTAGAGTGGCTCCACAAATTGCCAGAGCTGAAATTAATTGTGCATGCCTGTCTCTTTGAAGAATTTGGGTGGATACAGGTGATGGTTTTAAGCCCAGGATATCACAGACTTTTTTCTCGATTTCAGGGGATGTGTTGGCATAAGTACCAACAGCACCGGATATTTTTCCATATCTAATATTTTCCCTTGCCTGCCTCAGTCTTTCAAGGTTTCTTGCCATCTCAAAAGCATACATACAAAACTTAAGCCCTAGAGTGGTTGGCTCTGCATGGATCCCATGGGTCCTGCCCACCATAACTGTATGGCTATACTTTTTAGATTTGGATTTTAAAATATTTAGAATCTTTTTTATTTTCTCTTCAATTATATCTGTTGCTTCAAGCATCTGCAGTGAAAGAGCGCTGTCCCCGACATCTGATGAGGTCAGCCCATAATGGAGATATTTAGACGAATCTCCAATATATGAAGATACATTGGTCAGGAAAGCAATGACATCATGATGTGTCTCAGCCTCAACCTCATCTATTTTTGAAATTTCAAATTTAGCTTTCTTATTTATATCATCTGCAGCTTTTTTCGGAATAATACCAAGACCTGCCTGCACTCTGGCTACTGCTTTTTCAACCTCAAGCCACTTACTGAATTTATTTTCATCATCCCATACCCTGCCCATCTCTCTCGTGGTATATCTTGGAATCATAACCACTCCTAAAATAAAAAAAATTAATATAAATTACACTGCATATTTCTCAATCTATATAACCATCCAAATAATTAATATGGTTACATAAATTCTTCCAGTATTTTTTCTCTAAAAGTTTGATAATTTTTTGAATCATTCAAATCCAGGAGTTCTTCACCACAATCAAAAAAGACCTGATCGTAATCCTTAAGACAGATATCTGAAACTTGTAAAAGCCACTTGCTATTAAGCTTCCAGCTTTTTAGATCACTTAACCAGCTTTTTTCACTGGCAGGTATATTTATTTTTATAAAATAATCAAGTTTCCTGGATTTTTTTGAAACCTGTAATAAAAAATCAAGTTTACTTGTAAGAGACGAAATATTCGCTATGTTTAAATCCATATCATTAGCCACTGCTCTCACCCCTTGTAATGTTGTATATCATTTCTCTTTTGCAAATATAGATATTTTATTATCTCCGATTTATTTTTAAAACCAGATACCCTGATACTGTTACAGTAGGCTTTTATTTTATATAACCACTTAAAAATTCCTTTACTTCATCTTCATCCGCAATCTGATAGCTTATATCGTCTATCATAGCTGATTTTGTGGGTATCGTAATACGGTTTATATTCTTACTTGAAAATAATAACACAAATCCTGTAGAACCAAAATCCCATATTGTAAAATCAGATCTGGTTTCATTATTTAAAACTTTAATAACCTGCGGTGCTTTTTTAATCATGGAGAAATTAAATTTCTGTCTCATTATTTCATTCAGTAAATACTGCTGCCTATCCATTCTATCTAGGTCAGCTCTTGCAGTTGCCCTGCATCTTGCAAATGATAAGGCTTGCTCACCACTCATTGTATAAGTCCCAGGATCAAAATCCGCGCCAGATAATTCGTCGTGGAGTGGCTCTTCTACTACAATCTCAATTCCTCCAAGTATATCGATAATTTCCTTAAATCCATTGAAGTTTATAACCATTACTCTATCAATCTCAATACCGGTCAGTTCGGATATCTCCTGCTTGATCATTTCTTCGCCGCCAAATTTATAGGCCGCATTAATTTTATTCCACCCGTATTCCTCCAGCTGGACCCGTGTATCCCGTGGAATGGAAATAAAGCTGGCTTTCTTTCCCCAGCTGCTGATATGGTAAATAATAATAGTATCGGTTAAACCTTTAAAACCATTACTCTCTTCTCTTACGTCTACACCCAGGAATAATATATCCTTACCGTTTCCGCTTCCATTTAAATCCGTAAGAGAGATACACAGAAATATAAACACAACCAGTATAAAAATGGTGAGTATTGTAATAAAACGACCTTTGGCTTTATTCATATCTTACTTACTCTCTATATCCAGGAAATTATTTATATTCTGCATATCCGGTATGGGATAAATAATACAGAGTGTGTAGTAATTTTTCAATAGGATCCGTTGTCTCAATTCTTACATTTGGAGGAGTCTTTATAGGAACTGAGGTGTAATTTATTATTACTTTAACACCAGCTTCAACTAAAATATCAGTAACTTTTTGCGCAGAACCGGGAGGAACAGCCAGTATTGATATTTCTATATTCTTTTTTTTAAATATATTCTTGACCTGGCCTATATCCAGCACTTCATACCCTGATATAATCTTACCTATTACTTCGGGTTTATTATCAAATACATTTTCTATCTTGAAGCCAAATCTATCCAGCATCTTATATTTTAAAATCGCCTTACCTAAATTACCTGCACCAATTAAAGCAATACGGACAGACCTATTATAGCCTAAAATCTTATTAAATGAACTAATGAGGTCATCGATATTAAACCCAACACCTCTTTTACCTTTTATCCTAAAATAGATTAAGTCTCTTCTCACCTCCGCACTATTAACCCCTGTATTACTACTTATATCCCCGGAGGTTGCAGTTCTTTTACCAAGCTCCTTTAACTGCACTATATATTTTAAATATTGAGATAATCTTGAAATAACACCTTCAGAATATATTTTCTCTGCCATCTGTAAAATCTATTCCCGATAAATTTTTTATAAAAATATTATCAAAGATTGAAATAAAACTTTGTATCATAATTGTAACAGGATACTCAACCTTTTACAAGAACCCACATAATTAGTATAGAGAGGATAGCTAAACACTTTTTTTGAAATTATAGATTCCATTTTCCTTTATGAAGATACTGCCGCAATTTCTGCATTTAATTTTATTTTTATCAAAAAAAATGGAATCCTTTCCGCAGGAGGTGCAGATTAAAATATCTTCCAAAACCACTTTCTTGTTACAGGCAGTACCTTCAGGCTCCGGCCCACTTAAAACACTTTTTAAAAAAACACTTGGTCCAAAAAGGGCAAAGGAAAAGAATTTCTGATAAATTTTTTCAAGGAATATAAGGGTCTTTGTACCCGGAAATTTCTTTAAAAGACTGAGCCTGAAGTTAGATACACTTATTAATTTTTTTATTACAAAGTTCCTTCTTTTTAGTAAGTTCACTATATGCTTCGGGTGAAAATTTAGTATAGTCTCTCCTATCTGGGAAGGTATTAAATTAAACGGAGATGTATCCATCCTGCCAGTAGTAAACCTTAATATATTTTTAAGATTCCTTTTACTGGCAAACTCTAAAAAATATAATCCCTTAACTCGTAGTATTCTTGTAACTTCATTAAAATACTTTTCAGGATTACCAAGATGATGCACCACCCTGACGGTAAGTATTACATCTGCGCAATTAGATTTTACTGGAAGAGAAGCCGCATCAGCAGCAATAAAATGTATGGTTGAAAGCTTTTCCGGGTCATTTTTTAAAAAGGTTTCTATCTTGTTTTTAGCATCCCTTAAATTTTTAATCGAATAGTCAATCAGCACTATAGTCCCGAAATCTTTATATTCATTAAACAGCCTGCCATAACCGCAACCGATATCAAAAAATAACTTATTATCCCTATCAACTCCGGCCAGCAGTCTTCTTAAAGCCAGCCTTTCAGCTCTATCTTCGTATAGTCTTTTATTATCTTCCCAGAACTGGCTGTAATCATAACTTTCGTAATCTGATTTTCTAAATCCCACTCTTCGATACCCTTTTATCTTTCCAGACATAATCTGACTAATTATACTATAATTAGTCTAATTTAGGCTTAAATCTTTAGAACTCTACAATTTTTAATTATTTTTTAGCTTAGCCTTTGGAATAAATATTAATTACTGACCAAAATAAATGCAAATATTTATTATCTTAGCTCTTATCTTAAAATAATTATTTCATATTAATTATAGCCATAAAAGAAAGCCTCTAACATATTAGAGGCTTTCTTTTACTTCGACTAAATAAGGTTTAAACCCTTTAATCCTATGCAGTTTTTGACTTAACTTTATCCTTTTTTAAACTACTGCCTTCTTCTGTTTCTATGACATCTTTCTCCAGAATTTTTATCTGGTTAAATTCCAGGCTTGCTGCTACTACATCGGCGGTGATATTAGTAATATTGTATTTCTTTCCTTCTTTGCTTTCCCAGCTCCTTAAGTTAAGGTGACCGCTTAATATAACCCGGTCCCCTTTTTTCAATGCAGCAGCACAATTTTCAGCAAGATTGTTCCAGGTGGTGACATTAAAAAAATCCACCGTCTCGGACTCTTTACCATTTTTATCAGTCCACTTCTTATTCACGGCAAGCCCCATCTCGGTAATAGCTATTCCTTCGTTTGTATATTTTATTTCAGGATCTCGTGTTAGATTTCCAAGTAAATATATATTATTCACGTAATTCATAAATCCTCCTATCTTTATAAAATATTAGTAAAAAAATTTCTTCAAGAATTTAATAACTGAACTTATACGTATTGCAGTAGTTAAATTGCCCGTCCCATGGATATATGACTTTAGCTTTAGAGGTTGACCTGACGCTGCAGTATTTTGAAATAAATTTATCTACCAGAATAAAATCAAGTTTCCTTTCCACAGTAACCAGCACCTCATCATAGTCATATCTGCATTCAACAAGAATACAGTTATTTCTACGGACTACCTCTTCGGCAATTTTATTGCAATCCAGATTCTCAAAAAATAACAAATTTTGCGCAACAGCCAGCGAAGCAGCATCTGAAGCATTCTTTGTTTCCTCTCTTGCTATAAAAATCTGGCAGAGGTCAAAAATAAGCAAGAATAAAACAGTGAATATTACTACCACAGCTAATGTTAAAAAAGAAATATTCCCTTTATTTTGCTCTTTTAGATTCTTTAGTAGCATTCCATCCTCATATTGCTTTTGGCTTTTAATAAAACATCACTTCCCGTAAATATTTCCAGCAAGCGGGCAATACCTGTGCATTTATAAGAAAGAGCCACTTCAACCATATCTCCAACTCTTCTGGAAGAACTATTGCCCGGAGTAATTTGTATATCAAGCCTATCCTGGTCAAGGCTTGAACAGACTTCCCTTATGCATCTGTAAGCTTCCTGGCTGGAATTGGTAGTGGCAACTACTCTTGCTCCCTCACGGGCTGCCTGTTCCAATATATTTTTCTGATAAACCAGTAAACCAAAATGGGAAACAGTTAAAATTATTAAAACCAGAAAAGGAATAACAAGAGTAAATTCCAGTGAGGCCTGGCCTTTTGACCTACCAGTTAATATTCTTAAAGTTTTTTTATCTTTATTTATTCCTGACATAATTTTTAAAACAAAACTGTTTCCCATTTTTTCCATTTGCAGAAAGTGACATTCCACAGAGCAAGCCCTGCGGCTTCTGCTTAGTTTACTAAGCATTCTTTTTCCTG
>JADBLP010000039.1:0-5964 GCA_014894375.1 Actinomycetota bacterium
GTAGGAGGAGTAAAATCTTCCTACTCTTTTTTTTGTACTTATTTATATCTAAAAAGTTATATATATTCTAACCGTTAAATAAGGAGAGGATAACAGTTTTACGTTATGTTTGGCAGTTGATGGAATTCTGGCAGTGTATCTATTGGATATATGGAATATGTATAAAAAAGAACTAACCTATTTATGGACCGCCTTTTATAAGAAGAATTTTCTTATCTAATCAACTAAATCCTACTACTGAAATGAATCTAATCTGTCTATGCCTATCCTTATTCTGTTAATATGCCTTTTACTCCTGTTGTGAACCATAACTCTTATTCTGGTTTGCCCATCTCCAAGTGATGAATCCCTCCATATGGCATTATTATCTTGATGTGAACATAAAGAGGTATATGCTAATGATTAGCATACTGCTAACAGCTTTGTTGCAAACAGAAAATTTAACTTTATCCTAATAGGTGATTTGCCTCTTCCCATGTGCCAAATTCATACCCAAACCCATTCGTTAAAAATATGTGCTTCTCCTGTTGACTCATTTCGTGTTGAATCGTTAAATTGGAAAAACCAATGATATGACTATCTTGTTCTTGAATCGCTTTACAACCACCTGAATTTCCTTTGAAACTGCCTTTGGAACTGCTGGTTTATGGTCTAAATACCTCTTAATCCCCATGAAACTTATATCCACATTATACTGTTTCTTCAACTCTTCTGATATATCATAATATCCTAATCCCTTTACTCTCATAGCATCTACAACAGATTCCAATTTTAGGATTACTACCTTACTGTCTCTTGTCATAATTCACCTCCCAAGCCATTTACACACAAAGTTAGGTTGACATACAACATAAGCGTATATTTGCCTTCAAAACACGTAATAGATTACACATTCTGAACCACCCCATCAATTAATACAACATCTGGATACTTCTCCTTGACATATGCCTTTAACTTTTCACTTGCTTCTGTTTCTGAATCTGCTGAAATATCTATCTCAAGGAGCAGATTAATCTTAAATCTCCATTTCTTCTTAAGCATAGGTAGAACTGGACTACACAGGAAGTGGGCAACAATCTGTGGGCACATGACTTCCTGAACTTAGAGTAGTCCAGTCCATGAGTTTAGTATTCTTCAAGACAATCCAAACACCATAAGGATAAATTATCAGAATTACCTTGGCACTTCACAAAACAAGATTCGTGTTTGAGAATTTTGCATCTGGAACATCTTTTCAATCTGATAATTCCCCATCCTTAAGAATCCTAACCTGAACTCCACATTCTTTTCCCCTTTGTTCTTGTAACTCAAATTCAACAGGTTTACCAGGAGATAACTCGTTTACGTCTCTCCGGTCCACTAGAGCAGAAATATGGAAAAACACTTCCTTTCCATTATCAGATGTTATAAATCCAAATCCCCTACCTTGAAAGAAACACTTGATTTTTCCACTACTCATTGAAATTTTCCTTTTTCCACTTGAAAAAACACGCCTTGCATCTGACAGGTCGTTTTCCATCGGCAATAAATGGAATTTTACAGGGTTGGTGGCAGTCAAAACAAACTGCATCGTACATTTGACGTTCATCTTCTTGATAATTCATATTTTCTCTTATTTATCTATTTTCTTTACATTAATACAAAACATCCAACTTGAATCTTTATTGTCCAAGTCGAAACATACTTTATCATACAATTTATAAACAATTAAATCTGTAGAAGGAATCTCAAATGGATATCTTCTCCTATCCCTGGAATCCTCTATAAATCCCATCTTCTTGTTGGAATCCAGTTGAACAATCACACCTTTCATAAGTCTCTCCATATATAACATTTACATTATATAAAACATCATATTTCACATCTCAAAAGGCGGTTAAAATTGCTGTGATAGTATAGTAGATTGATTGGGCTGTTAAAGTTGCTGTTGCTGTAGTAGAATAATGAGGAATTGAGTAAATTAGAATAGAATAGAGTGCCTAATAGTACATCTTATCCATAGTAGATTTAACTCATACAGTACATTATAATAGTTCATCCTGTTGGTTACTGAAATTTACTCTGTTGAGACGATTCATCAATTATGTTGTAAATCTGCCTCTCACTTAGTTTAAAGCAACTGGCTAAGACATCTGTTTTAGTTCCTTTCAAATAAAGACTTCTTATTATATTGTATCTATCATTTACTGTGTTTTCTACCATATCATTGAACTCCATATAAAACTTCATTAAAGCATACCTTATTCCTTCATATTTACACCTATTGCTAATACAAGTATAAATTGGAAGGATTATTACATCATCCTTTATACATTGGTCTTGGATTTTATCTGTATGACATTCATTTATTGCCAAAACTTTTGCATCTGTTGGCTCACATAATTTCCACCTTGGGGATATTTCCTTCTCATAGAAATCTTCTCTATAATAATGATAAGGATTCCAGTTCTTGACTTCAATTGCCATTCTAAAGTATTGACCGATATCGTTCTTTGTTTCGAGAAGTCTATCTATTCCTCCTCTTGGGGAATAAGGTGGTGCTTTGTAATTTTCTGTTATCTTATAAGAATTGTATCTACTTAATCTATCATCATAGAAGTATCCTTTATTTACCATAACCCATTGAAGATTATCTATAAATGCCTCTCCACAATATCCTAAGAGATTTTCAGTACTATCTTCTCTTGTGTATATTTCTTTAATAGTATCCAACATTCTATAAGTATAAGTGGATAATCCCCTTTGGAAATGGGTTGATTTCATATAATCTGGTATCCAATGTTCTAATTTCTTGATATCTGAATCTGTGAGGATTTTCATTTATTTGTGTCCTCAACCATTTTCCATATCTGTTCTCTTATTTCTGTTCTTACTGGCAAAATATGGATACCATACTTTTCACACCAAGGTTTTGTTCTTTCTATATTATCTTCTGTCACTGTTACTATCCAAGTATAAGCTCTTATTGGGTCGAGTTCCATAAATTCTTTCAAAACGTGTTTTAAGAATATCTTCTCGGTTACTTTCTTGTATTTGGCATATGTTTGTGCTTCGATAAGACAAGTATGGGTTATTCCATCTTTATCTGTCATTCTTAAATTCATCATATTCTTGTTTCCCCCTTAATCAAAATAGATTTATGGCTTTCGCTAATTAAATCATTATTCATCTAAAAATCCCCCCTTCTTAATCCTCTTCATCATACTTACTCCCACTAGGAGCTTGTATGATACTTTGTCTTACGAAGTATGGGGTTGGGTTTGTAGTGTGCATAACTTTGATATGATTTTCCTTCTCAAATTCCTCTAAAAGTCTCATTTGAGAGAAGGATAGTTTGTACACTTTACCCAGATTAAAATTTACTTCTGCGTCTTTCATTAATTTCTCCTTACTTTTAATTTATTTTACATTAAACAAACATTCTTAATCATCTAAATCTAATATCTTAGTCTTTGTTTGTGGATTATAAATCACACCACATTTTGTACAATATATGATGGTTTTGGTATTTTCTACAATTCCACCACAAAAGGAACACCTTATGATTGTTCTACCCCCCTTATTGTTTTGCTTACAGAATTAACAGATGTATGTGGATGGGCAAGATTCAGGTAAATATCAGAAGCATCTCACCCATCCTTTTTAAGTTGTAATTACTTCTGGTTTTGAAGAACCCTGCTCCTGTTGAGGCAAGAGCAGATTCAACTTGGGAGTGAGTCTTACCCAAGGTTGAACAATAATTTATGGAGGAAAATTGGCACATATCTTATAGGGCAAGTGCCAGTGCAATACATCTATTTAGGTCGGGCAATTAATGGTTGAATCTTGCCCAGGATTAAAAGATATCTTTGTCTATTTAAATCACTAAAGTCGAATTTATTTTAAACTTTGCCTTGGCTCGTTAGCGTTCCCTTTTCAGGGTTTTTTCTTTCTACGAAAATGTCTCCAGGTAAAGATTCCAATTGTTGTATTAGTCCAAGGACGGCATCGAGTTGTTGTTGGGTTAATAAATATTCCTCAGCAAAACTCCTATCAATTTTTCTAAATTCACTTTTTGTGCTTCCCAAGTTAAAATAGAATTCTGGTTGGATTAAATTCATACTTCTATCAACTACGATTTGATTTGGAGCATTAATTTCATACTGTATCTCTTTTTGGTTTACAATGTCAAAAAGTGTTATTTTATTTACAAGCACTTGCTGTTTCCTTAGTAACAGATAAGGTTTTTTGGTGATTGTATTTAAGAGGATATCCTGTACTTCTGCATCCATTAGGTCTTGCATTTAATGTCTCCTTGAAACTACACCATTTTTTACTTCAATGTCCATATCAACTTGCTGTTTTTCTGGCAGAGATTTTTTAACAACTCTAAAACTGTAACCATCTATTCCATTCTCATTTGTTACAATTTCAGTAAATTCATCATCTGATAGATTCCTTGTTTCAGTTGTTAGTGGAATTCTCTCTTCTGCAAACTTCTTAACAATTCCATTGTAATTCCTAAGATTCTCAATCACTTCATCTTTTGCCTTCATAGCAAGTTCTATCTCTGATTTTGGAGTAATTGTTTCTTCTTGCTCTGTTTTGATTTTTATTAATTCCTCTTTTAATAAATCTAATCTTTCTTGAAGTTGTTGTTTAAAATCTTCAAGGTCTTGCTTAGTTGGTAATTCATTCATAATTCATTTAATTCCTATTTACATAAAAACATACAAGAATTTTAAACCTATTTGGGTGTCTTGGGTTTGTGTTCTTCAGGTTTTGGATGTGAAGTTACTGGTGGGATTGCTCCCACTGGTTTTCCAACGTCAGTATATTGCCCTGTATTTTTTGGTTTAACAGTTCTTACTGAACTTCTTGCTACACATCGTGGTACACTTTTTCTTCCTTTTGCCATATTTTTAAATCCTTATAAATCCACATTTAAACATTAGGTTGCCCATTTCATTGGACACCATATCTTTTTGCTATAGTCAAATTGATAAAGACAAACTGGGATTCCTACTGCTCCTTTATGTGCAACTCCAGATAAGGGAAATGTAACTACATTAAAAATTTCATCTGAAACTCCACTTCCACTTAAATATGGAGAATTAACTTTAAATCCACCAATTATTGACGTAAATCTCACCCTCTTCTATTTACACATTAAACATTAAAGATTAAGGATGGCAGAATTCAATCCACCATCCATTTTCGATATTCGTTCCTACTAAAGATTTGTAAACTCTCCTAGCTTTGGAAGAAAGGAGAGGTTACCCTGAAATTATTTAAATCTATTCAATTTTCGTGTAACAGACATTGTACCTGAATCTGGGTCTCTTTGAACTATAATATTGCAATCATCTTCAAGTAATTTCTCTTCCTCTACACTTGGAAGGGTTTTAGGTTCTGCTTTTTGTTCTGCCTTTGAAATATCAATCATTAATTCCTTTAATTCTTCCTTATTCTTTATCTCTTCAAGTGATTTTATTTGCTCTTCCCTATCAATTTGGAGTTTTTTTATCTGGAGTTGCTTCTGCTTTTCTTGGTCTGCCTTGTATTCTTTCAAACTCATCTTCTTTATCGCCAATTCTTCTTTTTTATCCTTCAACTTTTTGTTTATTCGAGTAAGAAGTAAATCATCTTTAAGGTAATCACCCTCAAATACAATCCCGTATTCCTTGCATTCCTCAATTTTTAGTTGTATTCTCCTTTGATATTCATCCAAAAGTGTATCTTTATCCATTTATTTTCCCACCATCTTATAAAATTCTGACTGAAGTTTAAGAAGCCTCAAAATTGATAACTCAAGGCCACTCATTTACTCAAAACTCGATTGATTACTTCCATATCACTTACGACTTCAGCATCTTCTAAGAGAACTGTTTCAAAATTTCCATCTTCAAAAATTGTTTCAAACTTTTTCATTTTCTTAATCAACTCCTTTACCTTAACCATTTCTTTTCTTACATCATCTACTTT
>JADBLP010000071.1:0-5956 GCA_014894375.1 Actinomycetota bacterium
TGGCTGCCCAGAGAGGATTCGAACCAGGTTAATAAGGGTTGACTGACGAAACAATTGATGCGATGCCATAAAAATCTTTATCTGTGATATTATTCTAAGCCTGCCTACACGTAAATAAGCCTTGGATAATGCTATATATATAAACTTGATAGCATGTTTTTTGCGGTATTGCTTAATTAAATATATAATCTATGGCTATAAAATATCTTTTATATTGCCAATCGTTTAAATAAGTAAGAAGAAATGAATACTGACTCCACTTTTATAACTAATGAAGCTGGACAAAAAAGAGAGGAAAGTAAGTTTTGACACTATAGATGAAATACTAAAAAAATAAAGAAATGGTATGAAATATTTAAGGAAATATGGGGAACCTCCCTTTAGTATCGCTGTAATCCACGGCGGACCTGGCGCACCCGGAGAAATGGCTCCTGTGGCAAGGGAACTCTCCATCGGTTGGGGTGTTTTAGAACCATTTCAAACGGCATCGTCCCTTGAAGGGCAGGTCCAGGAATTATATGACGTCCTGAAAACAAGCGGAGACTTGCCTCTTACGCTGATTGGCTGGTCCTGGGGAGCGATTCTTGGTTTTATTTTTACAGCCAGATACTCCTCAATAGTAAAAAAGCTGATACTTGTGGGGAGTGCTGTATTTGAGGAAAAATATGCTGTAAAAATAATGGAAACCAGGTTAAGCCGCCTCGATACAGAAAAAAGATCGGAAATACAAACCTTGATAGAGAGTCTAAATGATTCCTCAATTGAAGATAAAAATACTCTGATGTCCCGGCTCGGAATACTGATGTTTAAATCCGATTCATATAATCCGTTGCCTTACAGGAACGAAGTTTTGGAGTTTCAGTATCATATTTTTCAAAGTGTATGGAAAGATGCTGAGGAACTTAGAGCCAGCGGGGAATTATTAAATCTGGGAAGACAAATCCAGTGCCCGGTAGTTGCGATTCATGGCGACTATGATCCTCATCCTGGTGAAGGTGTCCAGAAACCCCTCTCCAGTGTTTTAAAGGATTTCAGCTTTATCCTGCTGGAGAATTGCGGACACCATCCCTGGATTGAACGTATGGCAATGAACAGTTTTTATGATATTATTAAAAAGGAACTAAAGCAGTAAACCCTTTTAAATTTTATTTTTATTTGATTAAAGGAATTATATTATTATGACAAAAATGTGCGTTATAGGAGCCGGCGTAGCGGGTCTTTCTACGGGATGTTATGCGCAGATGAACGGGTACGATTCAGAAATATATGAAATGCATAATATCCCCGGTGGTGTCTGTACTTCATGGAAACGCGGCGATTACCTCTTTGACCACTGTCTACACTGGGTAATTGGATCAAATAAGAGTAGCTCGTTATATAGACTTTTTGAAGAACTGGGTATTACGAAGTATGTGGATTTTTATAATACTGAGCGATTCCGGAAAATTGAGATGGCAGGAAAAATCCTTACTGTCTATACCAATGTGGATAAGTTGGAAAACGAGCTTCTAGGATTATTCCCGGACGATGAAAAAGCTATCAGAAAATTAATTAATCTGGTTCGTTTTTATAGAAAATTCAGGCCGCCGCTGGATGCAGATTTTGGCAGTTTCAGCCTGCTTGATATTCTGAAGATGCTGCCATTCATGCCATCATTTCTAATGCTCAAAAATACCAGAATAGAAGATTTCCTTTCTATATTTCACAATAATGATTTGCGTGAAATGCTTTTTCAAATGTTTCCGGTGAAAAAAATGCCGGCGCTGATGGTGGTTATGCCACTGGCATATTTCCATAATCATGAAGGAGGCTATCCTATGGGAGGCTCACTCCATTTTTCCCGTGCAATTGAAAAGTGTTATATTTCTCTGGGCGGTAAAATCAATTACAACCAGAAAATTAAAAAGATACTGGTAGAAAATGGCAGAGCGGTGGGAATTGAAACTGAGAAGGGTAAAAGTATCCCGGCAGATATCATTGTTTCTGCTTGTGATGGCAGATCGACAATATATGATATGCTGGAAGGTAAGTATTTAACCCCGGAAATCAAGAAAATGTATGAAAAGCCCAGCCTGTGGCCGCCAATTATATCTATAAGTCTGGGTGTAAACAGGGATCTGTCCGGTGAAGTAGAAATCAATTGTTTCAAGTTGGATAATCCGGTTTTAATCGGCAACAGAAAATGTGAATGGATGGGTTATTTTCATTTCTGTCACGATCCTGCTTTTGCTCCTCCGGGAAAGAGTGTTATAAAAATTCAGATAGAGTCTGACTATGATTACTGGGAATCGCTTTATAAGGATAAACAGGAATACCATAAAGAAAAAGAAAAAGTTCTTAATATATGCATAAAAGAACTGGAAAAGAAACTCCCCGGTATAACGGATCAGATTGAAACAACAGATATAGCCACTCCGGTTACCTGGGAGAGGTATACAGGCAACTGGCGGGGTTCATATCAGGGATGGCTTCCTACGATTGAATTGTTTGGAAAGTTTTTACCAAAAGAATTACCAGGGTTGAAAAATTTCTATATGACCGGTCAATGGGCTTTTCCCGGCGGCGGTGTGCCAATGTGTATGGCTCAAGCCAGGAGACTTGTCAAATATTTATGTAAAAAAGAAAAAAAGGAATTTGTTTCGATTATATAAACCGTTACTTCACCCGATACTATCTGTTATAATATTTAAAATTTTGCTTTTCCAAAGGATTAATAGCCGGTTTATAAATAGGATATAATCAGTTTTTTATTTTTATTTTAAAAATTATATAATTAGTAGATTTAAAAAACGTGATTTACCAGTTAAAGCACATATTTTTAAGATTACCGGTGGACTTAAGGGAAATTAATAAATAATACAGAAAGAGTAAATTTGGATAATAGAGCAATAGGAGTATTTGATTCCGGTGTTGGCGGCCTTACTGTTTTACAGGAAATAATAAAAACTGTTCCTGATGAAAATACCATATATTTTGGGGATACTGAAAGAGTTCCCTACGGGCCGCGGGATTTGAATGAAGTTAAAAAATTTGTTTTTAAAATAACCAGATTTCTTTACGACAAAGATGTTAAACTTATTGTAATTGCCTGCAATACCTCTACCGCGGCGGCTTTAAAAGACTTAAAAAAACAATATGACATACCCATAATAGGGGTAATAGAGCCAGGAGCCAGGACTGCGGTTTACAATACCAAAAATAAAAGAATTGGAGTTATTGCCACTAAAGGTACAGTTGAGAGCAATGCATACCCGGAAGAGATTGCAAAAATTGATCCGGAGATAAAAACATTTTCAATGCCTGCTCCTTTACTGGTAGATTTTATAGAAAGAGGTATTCTTGAAGGCAATTTTCTTGATGAGGCTATTTACGATTATCTAAAACCATTATTTGATGCTGAGATTGATGTGCTGATACTTGGCTGTACCCATTTTCCATTAATAGAGAAAAGGATTTTATCATGTAGCGGTAACGGAATTAAGGTAATAAGCTCAGCAGTAGAAACTGCCAAAGATGTAAAGAAAATACTTACAGAAAAAGGATTATGTGCAGCCGGCAAAAAAAAACCGGAAAGGATTTTTTATGAAACTGGTATGACCAGCAATTTTTTTGATGTTGGAAAAATGTTTCTCGGGGAAGAGATAAAGGAAGTTATAAGAACAAAACTTGATATATAAAGAAAATAAAAAATATTTGAATATTATTTTAAAGGGGAAGGTTACCAGTGATGGTTAAAAGAATTGACAACAGGAAAAATGACCGGTTAAGAGAAATAAAAGTAACCCGTAATTACATATCGCATGCTGACGGCTCGGTGTTTATTGAAATGGGGAAAACCAGAATTGTTTGCACAGCTACTGTTGAAGATAAAGTCCCCAGGTTTTTAGCAGGCAAGGGGTCAGGCTGGATTACTGCAGAATATGATATGATTCCAGGTGCCGCTCCGCAGAGGATAGTCAGAGCTCAAACTACAGGTAGAATTAATGGTAGGACTCATGAAATCCAGAGGTTGATTGGCAGGTCGTTAAGGGCTGTAGTGGATTTAAATAAAATTGGTGAAAGAACTGTCTGGATAGATTGTGATGTAATTGAAGCAGATGGTGGAACCAGGACCGCTTCAATAACAGGCAGTTTTATTGCTCTTTTTGATTGCATGCATTCACTGATTGAGAAGAAAATCATTGATACGATGCCTATAGAAAATTTTCTAGCTGCGGTAAGTGTAGGAATTGTAGATGGCGAGATTCTGGTTGATCTCTGCTTTGAAGAAGATTCCAGAGCACAGGTGGATATGAATGTAGTTATGGATTCAAAAGGTGAACTAATTGAAGTTCAGTCTACAGCAGAACTCTCACCTTTTAGCAGGGAGGATTTTGATAAGATGCTGGAAAAGGCAACCAGTGCCATAAAAGAAATTATAGAAATTCAAAAAAAGATATTAAGCCAGGACTTATAATTTTTTTGTCAATTAATTATGAAGGTATTAACCTCTTGCAGATAGTTATTGCTTCAAAAAATATTGGAAAAATCAAAGAGATAAAATCATTTTCTAATGATTCATTAAATTTAGAATGGCTGACTTTTAAGGATTTTAAAAAGTTTCCGGATATCATAGAGAAAGGTAACGATTTTTTAGAAAATGCAAGACTTAAGGCCAGAAGTATTTCTCTTTATACAAATAAAATTACCCTTGCTGATGATTCAGGGCTGGAAGTTGACTTTTTAGGAGGCAGACCTGGGGTAAAATCATCAAGATATAGTGGAGCTGATGCCACAGATAAGCAGAACAGGGTCAAGCTGCTAAAAGAAATGGAAAATGCAAGAAAAATTTCAGACAGGACAGCCAGATTTGTCTGCAGTATGGTGTTGTGGAATCCGGGAAAAGGCTCTATTTTCGAGACCAGGGGTATCTGTGAGGGCTTTATAGGTTTTGAGGAAAAGGGTACTGGTGGGTTTGGCTATGACTGTGTTTTCATTCCTTCGGGATACAACAGAACGATGGCCCAATTAACTCAGAATGAAAAAAATAATATCAGTCATAGGGGTAAAGCCCTGGAGGCCCTGTACAAGTTTATTTTGACAACTCCACACGCATAAATGCAGGGGCTCCTGCGGTGTTTTTCCTTGGTAAATTTATAGAATTATGATATTATTCTTTCTGCTAAAATGTTAACTATTATAATCGGGGTGTAGCGCAGTTTGGTTTAGCGCACCTGCTTTGGGAGCAGGGGGTCGGAGGTTCAAATCCTCTCACCCCGACCAAATTTGTATTTGTAGGATGCCAGATACAGTAGAGGTAATTAGGGGAAACATGCTATTGGTGCATGTTTGCAGGATTTGAAAGGACGGACCAGAGCGATAGCGGCGGGAGTCCGCGGCTCTGCAGCGAACGTAGTGAGACGAAAGACCAAATCCTCTCACCCTGACCATTTCGGGCGGGAATAGCTCAGTTGGCTAGAGCGTCAGCCTTCCAAGCTGAAGGTCGCGGGTTCGAGGCCCGTTTCCCGCTCCATTAATATTCTAAAAGGTTTTTTATTGTCCCGGGGTTTTTATAAATTATCACGAAAAAGTAAATAATTAGTTTAATATTACGAAAGAAATTAGAAGACTATTTAAAAACCAAAAATTAATTTAATTATTACCTACACAATATTTATTTCCATAATTCAGAGGAAAAAAATATATATATTTTATTAACCAAACAGGCAGTTTTCAAATTATAAACTGCTCTTGACTTCTAGATTGATATTAACTAAAGTATTACTCTGGCTTTGGGTATATGCGGGAATTAACCGCACTTTTTTATAATAAATTTTAATTTGTTATAATAATTATATAGTTTTTTGCGCCAGTAGCTCAGCTGGATAGAGCAACGGATTTCTAATCCGTTGGTCGGGGGTTCGAATCCCTCCTGGCGTACCATAAATATAGTGGCAGTGCCGGGAAAATGATAAGT
>JADBLP010000122.1:0-27294 GCA_014894375.1 Actinomycetota bacterium
GCTGAGTATTTCAATTAGATTTATGAGTTTTAATAAACAAAAATATAGTTCTACAAAAAAGCTGATTAGCATGTTTCTCTGGCTAAAAGATAATTCCTGCTGGCAAAACTTATAAAAGCCTGGCTGATAGGATTTTTTACTTTTGTCTAAAATCTTTTTTATTTTTAAGTAATTTCTTTAGATATTCAATTTATAATAACAAATAAAAAAAATAGCAAAAAATTCAAAGAGTATTTCCATACAAGCCAGGCAAAAAGACAGGAGAACCTTTATCGAAGTACTCTTTTTGTTTTATACTGGATAGTAAAGGAAATTTTTAATTATTTGTAGGTTAAGATATCAATTTAAGAATTAAAAAAGCGGAAAAATATGTTTTATCCATCTAAAAGTGAATACCTTAAAATAGCTCAAACCTATAATCTAATACCGGTATATAAAGAGTATATTGTTGATACCGAAACCCCTACTTCCATATTTATAAAAACAGGCGGATTAAAAAGAGAAGGATTTTTACTGGAAAGTATAGAAGGGCAAAAAAATTTATCAAGGTACTCTTTCATCGGAATTGGATGTAAAAACTTAATAAAGTTTGACAGGGAAGTCTTTTCTTTAAATGACGGCAGTAAGAAAGTATTTGAAATAAAAACTAAAAATCCACTTCTGGAACTGGAAAAAATTATGAATAAATACCGACTTTATAAAAATCCGGAGCTTAATCATTTTATAGGTGGTGCTGTAGGTTATCTGAGTTATGATTTGGTAAAATATTTTGAACAAATCCCTATTTGTGAGAATAAATTATTTATACCTGAAATTATGCTCTATCTTACTGATTTAGTAGTGATTTTTGACCACCTGCTTAATCGTATTAAAATAGTTTCTACAATGAAAATTGAAAGTAAAATTTCTGCCGGAAAAGCTTATGATATTTCAGTTGAGAATATTGAAAATCTGGAAAAGAAAATTAAGGAAAATAATAGAAATAATTTCAGAAGCAGTTTTGAATCTGCTGCCATTGATAATTCTGCTGTAGACCTGAAATTAAATTCTAATTTTGAAAAGGAAAAATTTCTCGAAGCAGTCAAGCGGGCAAAGAAGTATATCACTAAAGGGGAAGCATTTCAGGTAGTACTTTCTCAACGGTTTTATACCGACGAGTTTTCCGATTCCTTCAGTATCTACCGTGGACTTAGAACTATAAATCCGTCTCCCTATATGTATTATTTTAATTTTGGTGAATTTAAAATCATTGGTGCTTCCCCGGAACCTCTTATTAGAATTAACGGTAGAAAAATTTTGACCTATCCTATTGCTGGTACCAGAAGAAGAGGCCGGACCCTAAAAGAGGACAGAGTTCTAATAAGTGATTTACTGAGTGATAAAAAGGAAAAAGCTGAACACAATATGCTTGTTGATCTGTCCAGAAATGATCTGGGGAGAGTATGCCAGTATAACAGTGTGAAGGTTAAAAAATATATGAGTGTGGAAAAGTATTCACATGTAATTCATCTTGTGTCCAGAGTTGAAGGGATTCTGGATAAGAATAATTCAATATACGATGCAATGAAAAGTGTTTTTCCAGCAGGCACATTATCAGGGGCTCCAAAAATAAGGGCAATGCAGATTATAAGTGAACTGGAGCCTGATAGCCGGGGACCATACGGAGGAGCTGTAGGATATTTTGGCTATGATGGCAATCTTGACAGCTGTATTACTATCAGGACAGCTATTATTAAAAATGGAATAGCTTACATCCAGGCAGGTGCTGGAATAGTGTATGACTCTGAACCTGAAAATGAATATAATGAAACTATAAATAAAGCAGCTGCTCTTTTTAAGGCTATTAAATTATTTAAGTAAGTCGAATACAGGAGATTTTTAAATAATAATAAAAATATAAGGAGATTAAAAAATGAAAACTTTTTTAGACGCAGTTTTAAACGAAAGAAATCTTAGTCAAGATGAAGCGTACAAAGCAATGGAATTTATAATGGAAGGGAACGCAAATGATTGCCAGATTGCGGCTTTCCTCACTGCATTGAAAATAAAAGGAGAAACAACTGATGAAATAAGCGGCTTTTCCAGAGCTATGCTGGATAAGGCTATAAAAGTAAAAAGCAGGCATAAAAACATTGTTGATACCTGTGGAACTGGTGGTGATGGTCTTGGTACTTTCAATATTTCCACTACTGCCGCATTTATAGCTGCAGGCGCAGGAGTACCGATTGCAAAACATGGCAATAGAAATGTATCCAGTAGAAGTGGAAGCGCTGATGTCTTAGAAGAATTGGGGGTAAATATAAATCTTGAATGCAGTGAGGTTTCGGATTGTCTGGATAGTATAGGTATAGTCTTTATTTTTGCCCCTAAAGCGCATACAGCGATGAAATATGTAGCAAAAGCAAGGAAGGATATGGGTATTAGGACTGTTTTTAATATTTTGGGCCCCCTTACCAATCCGGCACGGCCAAATGGCTGTGTATTGGGTGTATTTGATAACAATTTAATATATATGATGATAAATACCTTGAAAAATTTAGGTGTAGAGAGGGCATTTGTAGTCAATAGCGAGGAAGGGCTTGATGAACTTTCTGTTTCGGGTAAAAACTCGGTTGCTGAACTAAGAGATGGCAGGGTCAGCAAATATATTTTGGACCCGGAAAAGCTGGGTTTTAAAAAGTCAAATATTTCAGATTTAATAGGTGGAGATGCAAATGAGAATGCCAGGATTTTAACCAGTATCCTTACCGGAGAGGAAAAGGGTGCAAGAAGAGATTCTGCTGTTATTAATGCTGCTGCAGCTATAGTTTCAGGTAAAAAAACTGACTCCCTGTCTGAGGCTGTAGATTTAGCTAACTGTTCTATTGAAAGCGGAAAAGCATATGAGAAATTAAATAGAATGATCGAATTTACAAATAGAAAAACTAATTAAAACCCGGTCAATATGTTTTAAAAGAGGATAAATTTGGAATACCTAAAAGAAATTTTAATTGTAAAAAAAGAAGAAATAAAAAAAATAAGAAGAAGTTCAGAATGGATAAAACCTGCTGTAAAAAATACAGAAAAAGAAAAGGGGAATTTTTTAAGGAATATTAAAAGAGAGAAAGTAAATGTGATTGCAGAGATTAAGGAAGCCTCTCCTTCAAAAGGAATTATCAACGACCGGCTTGATATTGAGGAGACGGTACTGCTTTATGATAAGTTTAAAAGCTTCATCTGCGGGATATCAGTTCTTACTGAATCATTATATTTTAAGGGTGATCCTGAGAATATAAGGATAGTCAAGAAAAAATCAAAACTACCGGTACTAAGAAAGGATTTTATCTTCAGTGAGGTTCAGATTTATGAGAGTGCTGCTCTCGGGGCAGATTGTATCCTGCTTATCAGTTCGCTTCTGGGGAAGGGAAAATTAAGAAAGCTGTATTATTTGGCCGGAAATCTGGGGTTGGATGTGCTGGTCGAGGTACATAGCGTGAAAGAATTGGATAAGGCACTGGATATCGGCGCGCAATTTATAGGTATAAATAACCGTAATTTAAAGGATATGAGCATTGATAGAAAAACAGTTTATAATATTTTAGATTACAGCAAAAATAAAGATTTATCTGATAAAATTTTTGTCTGTGAGAGCGGCGTGGAAAATGTTGAGTATATTAAAAGCCTGTTTTTGAGCGGAATAAATACTTTTCTGATTGGCGCGTATTTTATGGTAAGTAAAAATTTAGAAAAAACTTTAAGCAGTATGGAACTTGAACTGAAAAGGGAGAAACTATTATAGAAAAAAATAAAGTTTGCCGGAAAGATTAAAATATTTATCTATATAGGTTTTTACTGATAATATAGGGTAAGATATTGTTAAATATATAGTATGTTAAAATTTGCAAGAGTACAAGGAAGTATAAGAACAAAAAAAATAAATATATAAGGTAGTTAGAGTATGGTATGGATAAAAATATGCGGAATTACAAATATAGATGATGCAAAAAGTATATCCGAATTGAGGGTGGATGCGATGGGGTTTGTCCTGTCTGCTGATAGTCCCAGAAGAATAGAAGTCATAACTGCATATAGAATAATTGAAGCACTGCGGACCGGGGAAAATAAAATTTCAATGGTAGGAATATTCGTAAACGAAGAAATTGGAAGAGTTCTTAATAACTATAGAAGTCTAAGGTTAGATTATATACAGCTTTCAGGTGATGAAGATAGGGATTATTTAAAAGATTTAAAAGAAAAAGCTAAGGATATAAAAATCATAAAATCAATAAGAATTAAGAATAAAAGTGAATCTTACAGTGCTAAAATAAATAAAAAGGTGGACAAGTTAAAAGAATATGCAGATTTTATTCTGATGGATAGCTACAGTAAAAATGTTTACGGAGGGACAGGAATGTCTTTTAACTGGGATATTGTAAAAGATTATTACCGGGAAATTCCTGTTATACTATCCGGCGGGCTTGATGCGGAAAACGTGAGGCAGGCGGTAGATATTGTAAAACCGTTTGGTGTGGATGCGTCATCTAAATTAGAAATCTATCCTGGTAAAAAGGATATAGATAAAGTTACTAAATTTATAAATGTTTTAAAATAAGTTATAGAAGGTTTTTAGGGCAAATGAAAAAAGATGAAAAAAAATTAAAAAAGGCAAATAGCAGTTTCCGGGGAAAAGAATACCGTAGCTATGGAAATGGATATTTTGGGACATTTGGAGGTATATATGTTCCGGAGATACTGGTCAGTGCTTTGAAGGAGCTGGAAAAAAATTACTTTAAGTATAAAAAGGATAAAAAGTTCAAAGAAGAACTCTCATTTTATTTAAAAAACTATGTGGGAAGACCCACACCCCTTTATTATGCAGAAAGACTTTCTAACAGGCTGGGCGGAGCCAGAATATATTTAAAAAGAGAAGACCTCTGCCACCTTGGAGCTCATAAAATTAATAATACTGTTGGTCAGGTACTTCTTGCCAGAAAAATGGGGAAAAAATTTATAATTGCAGAGACTGGTGCAGGCCAGCATGGTGTGGCAACTGCTGCTGCAGCAGCATTATTCAATATGAGCTGCAAGGTTTTTATGGGAAGCAAGGATATTAAAAGACAGTCTTCCAATGTAATCAAAATGAAACTAATGGGTGCGGAAGTAATAGAAGTTTCTTCAGGGAGCAAGACATTAAAGGATGCAGTAAATGAGGCTCTCCGCTACTGGGTGTCAAGAGTGGATGATACTTATTATGTCCTGGGTTCAGTAGTAGGTCCCCATCCTTACCCCACTATGGTCAGGGATTTCCAGGTAATCATAGGAAAAGAAACTAAAAAGCAGATAATGGATATAGAGGGAAGGCTTCCTGATTATATTATAGCCTGTGTTGGCGGCGGGAGTAATTCCATAGGAATATTTTACCCTTTTTTAAAGAATGCGGATTCTGTCAAACTTATAGGAGTGGAAGCAGGAGGTAAGGGTATTAAAAGCAAGAAGCATGGGGCAACTTTAGGCTATGGAGATAAAGGAATATTTCACGGTGCTTTCAGTTATGTGCTGCAGGATGATTACGGACAGATAGAAGAGGCATATTCCATATCGGCCGGCCTTGACTATCCCGGAGTTGGTCCAGAGCATGCATACCTGAAAGAAAAAGGAATAGTAAAATATGAGTATATCCTGGACAGCGAAGCTCTGGAGGCATTTAAGACATTATCAATATGCGAAGGGATAATTCCTGCTTATGAAAGTTCTCATGCCCTGGCTTATGCAGCAAAACTGGCTCCGTCATTGGACAGTGAAAAAGTGATTATTGTTAATCTGTCCGGGCGGGGAGACAAAGACATTGATAATAAATAAAGACAGCAGAATGCAGGTACGGGTGAAAATTAATGTATGATGGCAAAGATAGCCCTATAGAAAGGGTTTTTAAAAAATTAAGAAAAAATAACCAGAAAGCTTTTATTCCATTCATAACCTGTGGTTTTCCCAGTCTTAATGGCTTTTTTAGTTTATTTGAAACCCTGGATAAAAATGGGGCAGATATAATAGAAGTAGGTATTCCATTTTCTGATCCACTGGCTGATGGGCCGGTTATTCAGACTACTTCAAGGATTGCCTTAGAAAACGGGATAAATACAGATATTGTCTTTAATTCAATAATTAAAATAAGAAAAAGTAGTGATACGCCTATAGCCATTATGACTTATTTTAATACCATTTACCATTACGGGATTGAAAGGTTTTTAAAAAAAGCTGAAGAAGCAGGAGTAAATGGACTTATAATTCCCGACTTACCGCTGGAAGAATTTATTGGTTACAGAAGCTATTTTAACAGGGTAAATATTGATAATATTATGTTTGCTTCTTTAACGTCCAGTAAAGAAAGATTATCTGCTATTGCCAGGGAAGGAAAGGGTTTTATATACTGTGTTTCGGTAAAAGGGGTTACCGGGATTAGAAATAGTATGAGCCCGGAAGTTATAGGTTTTCTAAAGAACCTAAAAGAAATAACCAGTCTACCTCTGGCATTAGGCTTTGGTCTCTCAAACAGGGAACAAATTAATCAGATTAAAGGCTATTGTGATGGAGTTATTATAGGCAGTAAAATTTTATCTCTGCTGCTTGAAGCCCGAAGTTTTAATGGTGGACTGAAAGAAGTTAAAAATTTTGCTCTGGATATAAACAAAGTATTAAAAAATAGAATTTTATAAGCTGGTATTGTTATTGCTAATATTGTTGATATCCATAATAATATGGATTAAAAAGCCTGATGGATGCAGGATACTAAAATTAATTTAAATTAAAGTAATGCTAGATTTTGATAAAGATAAAGAAATTAAAGATTTAACCATAAGCATTGTAAGTTACAATAGTTTAAATTTTTTAAGGGAATGCCTGAATTCTATATTATCAAGCCCACCTGGGGTAAGGCATGAAATTATAGTTGTTGACAATGCCTCCGGTGACGGCACTGATGAATTTGTAAAAAGGAATTATCCAGAAATAATCTTAATCTCAAATAACAGGAATATTGGATTTGCCGCGGCTAATAATAGAGCTATAAAAAAGTCCCGTTCAAAATATGTGCTTCTGATAAATAGTGATTGCATGGTTTACAAAAAGTCACTGGGCAGTTTAGTGGAATTCATGGAAAAAAATCCTGAAGTTGGGATAGCGGGACCAAAAATAGTTAATAGTGATGGAACCATTCAGTTCTCCTGCAGAAGATTTCCTTCCGTATTCAATGCTGCTGCTCATACCATACTTACAAATATCTTTCCTGGTAACCCTTTTTCAAAAAAATATAAACTTGCTGACATCGGCAGGGATAATCCTTTTAAAGTCGACTGGGTTTCAGGGTCCTGTATGATTATAAGAAGAAAAGCTTTGGAGGATACAGGGGTTCTTGATGAAAATTATTTTATGTATGTTGAGGATTTGGATATTTGTTATAGGATGTGGCAAAAGAATTGGGAAGTGTATTACTATCCTGAAGCTGAAATAATGCATCATATTGCAGGCAGCAGCGGCAGCGGGAAAATTAAAGCAAGTTTCAGAATGCAAAAAAGTGTATTTTATTTTTTCTGGAAAAATTATAGAAGGAGTTGTAAAATTATTCTAATACCACTGCTGGTGCTGACTCTTGGGTTCAGGTTGTTCCTTACTATTATAAAAAGTCCTTTTTCAGGACAAAGATAATGTGACTTTATAGACATTTAATAGGGTTTAGGTTTTTTATATTTAAGATTTTATATTAAAATAATCACTAAAGTAGAAATAGTTACGAGGGAGAATACGCTTTTGAGAATTTTGATAACAGGCATTGCAGGATTTGCCGGCAGGCATCTTACAACATATCTGACCAATGAAGATAATCATGAAATTCTAGGAATTGACCTTAATTTTAAAAATTTTAATTCAGGTAATTCCTCTAGCAGAATAAAGCTGTTAGAAGCAGACTTAACCGATAGGCAAAGGATTTTCAGTATTATAAAAAAATTCAAACCGCAGCATGTCTATCATCTTGCAGCACAGAGCTCGGTTAGTTATTCATGGGAGAATCCTGTAGAAACTTTAAGGATTAATGTTTTTGGAGGAATAAATATCCTGGAGGGCCTTAAGATTTTTTGTCCCTGCTGCAGGATTCTTATGGTATGTACTGCTGAAGAATATGGAGAAATTGATAGTGAAGATAAAGCAATTGATGAAAATTTCAGGATTTATCCTCAAAATCCATATGCTATTAGTAAATCAGCTCTGGATTTTTTCTCTTCTGTTTATTATAGCGCATACAAACTCCCGGTATATATAAGCAGGTCATTCAACCATATTGGCCCTGGCCAGTCAGAAAGATTTGTTACTTCAGATTTTGCCAGGCAGATAGCTCTGATAGAGAGTGGCAGTCAGGACCCGGTAATAAGTGTTGGCAATCTCCAGTCCCAGCGGGATTTTTTAGACGTGCGTGATGCAGTTAAAGCATACAATTATATAATAAATAAGGGAAGTGAGGGCCAGGTCTATAATGTTTGTTCAGGCAATAAGCAGAAGATTTCAGATTTGCTTGATATTCTTATATCATTAAGCACAAGGTCAGATATTAAAGTGAAGATTGATAGGAGCAAGTTCAGAGCAATTGATGTTAAAATTATGTACGGAGATAACAGAAAATTAAAAGCTCAGACTGGCTGGGCTCCCGAGTATTCTATCAAAACATCACTTAAGGATATCCTCGATTACTGGAGGCAGGATGCTGGATTATAGGTCTAAATTAAAGGTGAAAAGGAGTTAGATTGAAAGCAGTAATATTAGTTGGTGGAGAGGGAACAAGATTACGTCCAATTACCTTTTTAAATCCAAAACCAATGCTGCCGCTTATAAATAAGCCTTTCATGGAAAATTTTATTTTTTGGCTTAAATCTCACGGGATTAAAGATATAATATTTTCTACCGGCCACCTTCCAGAAATTTTTAAAAATTATTTTGGAGATGGCAGTAAGTTTGGATTAAAACTAACCTATGTTAAGGAAGAAAAACCGCTGGGTACATGCGGAGGAGTAAAAAATGTAGAGAAATATTTAGGCGGCGAACGTTTTATGGTATTCAATGGTGATATTCTTTCTTCACTGGATTTGACTGATATGATAGTTTTTCATAAGAGGAAAAAAGCAGATATAACTATATCACTGACTCCTGTTGAAGATCCTACATCTTATGGACTGGTACCTATCGATAATGAGGGGAAGGTTAAGCAGTTTCTGGAGAAGCCAAGCCAGGAAGAAATTACTACTAATTTAATTAATGCAGGGATGTATATTATCGAACCATATGTGATGAAGTTAGCGCCGGAAGGTGAAAATTATTCTTTCGAAAGAGGACTTTTCCCCAGGGCTTTATGTGAAGGATATAAGATTTATGGATATGTTTCAGACTCATACTGGCTGGATGTCGGAACTCCTCAAAAGTATCTGGAGGCTCATTATGATATTTTAAATAAGAAGGTAAATTTTAAATTTCCATATAAAGAAGTGCTGGAAAATATATATATAGGAAAAGGTTCAAAGTATTTTAAAAATAATTTTGTCTCCGGGCCGATTGTTATTGGTGAGAGAACCGAGATAGAGAAGGGTGCTAAAATAATGCCGTTTACGGTAATTGGAAATGACTGTTTTGTCTCTAAAGGAACTGAAATTTCTGAAAGCATAATTTTTAACAATTGTAAAATTGAAAAGAATTGTCTTATAAAAAAATCTGTAATTTCAAATAATGTAGTGATTGGCCAGAATGTAAGTGTAGAAGGTTACTCTGTCATTGGAGATAACAGTAAAATTGAAAAGAATAATGTTTTAAAGGATGGCATTAAGATTAATGTAAATTCCAATATCCATGAGGGGCAAATTACTTTTTAAACTTTAATTTTTATAATAAAATTCTTTTTAAAAATTTAAGAGGGGAGATAATAGTGAGAGTGCTTGTTACGGGAATTACCGGTCAGGACGGGTCCTATCTGGCTGAATTCTTACTGGACAAGGGGTATGAAGTTTATGGGATGGTAAGGCGGTCATCAGTTGAGAACTTTAACAGAATAGAGCATATAAGGGATAAGTTGAAATTTGTCCAGGCAGATCTTTTGGACCAGTTATCTATAATAGATGCAATAAAAGAATCGAGACCTGATGAGATATACAACCTTGGTGCTATGTCATTTGTACCTATATCCTGGAAACAGCCAGTGCTCACCGGTGAATTTACAGGATTGGGAGTAACCAGGATGCTGGAAGCGGCGAGACATATGAATAGGAATGTAAAATTTTACCAGGCTTCCAGTTCGGAGATGTTTGGGAAAGTGAGAGAGATTCCCCAGAATGAGAAGACACCATTTTATCCCTGCAGTCCTTACGGAGTGGCAAAGGTTTACGGTCATTATATGACTGTAAATTATAGGGAGAGTTATGATATGTTTGCCTGTAGTGGTATACTTTTTAACCATGAATCCCCCAGACGGGGTCTGGAGTTTGTTACCAAGAAAGTGACTTATGGTGCAGCTAAAATAAAATTGGGGTTAGCAGATAGCCTCTATCTGGGAAATTTAGATGCAAAAAGGGATTGGGGATATGCAAAAGATTATATTGAAGCAATGTGGTTGATGCTTCAACAGAATACCCCGGAAGATTATGTTATAAGTACAGGAGAGACTCATTCAGTAAAGGAGTGGGTCGAGGCTTCTTTCCAGTGCCTGGATCTTGACTGGGGGAAGTATGTAAAAATTGATAAAAGTTTTACCCGGCCTGTTGATGTGGAGCTTCTGGTGGGAGATTCTTCCAAAGCCGAAAAAAAACTGGGGTGGAAAACAAAGGTTAATTTTAACGAGCTGGTAAAAATTATGGTTGAATATGATTATAATTATTTAAAAAAACAAATGTAATAATTGGTTACTGGAGAAGTTATACTTAATGGAAAAAACAATGATAAAATTCGGAACTGATGGCTGGAGAGATATAATAGCTGACCAGTTCACTTTCGAAAAAGTAAAAGCCGTTTCCCAGGGGGTGAGCAATTACCTTAAGAAAAAAGTAGGAGACAGCCGGAAACCATGTGTGGCATTAGGATATGATACCAGATTTCTTTCCGAGAGGTTTGCTCAAGCAGCTGCAGAAATCTTTAGACTGAATGATATTAACGTCTACTTTTCTGACCGGATTATTCCAACACCTATTCTTTCTTATGCTGTGCTTGAAAGGAAAGCTGACCTGGGGATTATGATTACTGCAAGTCATAACCCTTATTATTACAATGGTTATAAAATTAAGGGTCCTTTTGGCGGCTCGGCTGCTATGGATATAATAATGAAGATTGAAGATGAAATCAGTGAAGTATTTAAAAATACTGTAAAATACAGGGATTTTTTATATTCTAAGAGCACTAACGGCAACAATATTAAAAAAGTTGATTTTATATCCAGCTACAGGCAAAATATTCTCGGTCAGGTAAATAGGGATGTTATAAAAGGTTTTGACTTTGGTCTGCTGCTGGAGCCAATGTATGGAGCAGCACAGGGTATATATAGAAGCATTATCGAAACATTCAATCCTAAAAGTCTTACGGAAATACATTCAGCTCTAAATCCGGCTTTTGGAGGTATAAACCCCGAGCCTATTGGAGATAATCTTGCTGAAGCTAAAAGTATCCTTAAGGATAAAAAATTTAAATTGGCTATTTGTCTGGACGGCGACGGGGATAGAATTGCCGTCCTGGGAGAGAACGGAAATTATATTAGCTCACATCATATTTACGCTATAGTTTTATGGTATTTAGCCACTAGAAAGAAAATGAAAGGTAAAGTGGTGAAGTCAGTAAATCTTTCCTCTATAGTTGATAAAATATGTTCAAAATATAATCTGGAGCTTATCACCACTCCTGTAGGGTTCAAATACATAGCAGAGGAAATTTTAAAAGGTGGAGTCATTATAGGCGGTGAAGAAAGTGGAGGTCTCTGGGCAGGTGGAGACTTGCCGGAAAGAGACGGGATGCTCATAGGCTTAAAACTTTTAGAAATAATATGCAGTACAGGTATGACCGTAAACCAGATATTAGAAGAAATTTATAATGAATTTGGATATTTTGTATTTGACCGGATTGATTATGAAATTGGTTTGCGCCAGAAAGAAAGTTTAAAATCTCTTCTTGTAAAAGGTATCCCTGATATTTTAAAGAAAGCTGGTGCCGGAAGGGTTATTGTCATAGATGGATATAAATATATTATGGAAGATGGAAGCTGGATTATGATAAGGCCATCGGGGACAGAAGCAGTTGTAAGAATATATACAGAAGGTGAAAGTGACAAAAAGGTAAAATATCTCCAGGAACTGGGAAATAAAGTCATTAGTCACGTTTTTTGAGAAGTAAAGATATTGACGAAAATTAACATTTAAAGAAGATTAAGGAGATATGTCGTATGAATATTTTAGATGATCCGGGTAAAATAAAAGAAATTGATAAGGAAGGTATGCTGGAAGTTGAAGAAAATTTTTATTCACAACTGCTGGAAGCAAGAAAAATTGTCCAGAAAACTGATTTAGAAAAAATAAAAGGAAAAAAATTTAGCGGAGTTGCTTTTTTAGGGATGGGAGGATCAGGTTTTGCCGGTGATATTATCAAGGCTTTAATAAAAGATGATATTGATATACCTGTTGAGGTTGTAAAAGGATATAATTTACCTTCTTTTATAAAAAGTGGCTGGCTGGTAGTTCCGGTGAGTTATTCCGGAAATACTGAAGAGACAATCTCTGCAGCCAGCCAGGCATTGGACCGGGGATGTGAAATTCTTACTGTTTGTTCCGGGGGCAAGCTGGAGAGTATTGCCAGAAGCAACAGTAAAACAATAATAAAAATACCGTCAGGACTGCAGCCCAGAGGCGCTATCGGTTATTTATTTCTTCCACCTTATCTGGCTCTGGATCATCTTGATATCATAAACATACCTTCCGGAGATATTGAAGAGGCCCTGAATCTGATAAAAGAAAAAGCCAGTCTTTACAACGGGGATGTTGGAAGTGATAAAAATTTTGCAAAGAAAATAGCCTTAAAAATTTCAGACAATTTGCCTATAGTATACGGGACAGAAGGATTGCTATCGGCAGTTGCTTATAGGCTGAAGTGTGAATTTAATGAGAATTCAAAAACACCCTGCTGGTGGAATGAATTTCCAGAATTGAATCATAATGAAACTGTTGGCTGGGAAAGGCTTAAGGGAACCACCAGAAAATTCATACTTTTGGTTTTCAGGGAGAAGAATGAGGGAATAAGGATAAAGACACGTATTGACGTGACTTTGAATCTTATCAGGGAAAATGTAAGCGAGGTTATAGAAATACCGGTAGAAGGAAAATCAAAACTGGCAAAAGCATTATCGACGATGTATCTTGGAGATATAGCCAGTGTATATCTGGCACTTTTAGCTGGCATTGACCCAAGCCCGGTAGAAAAAATACAATCGCTGAAAGCTGAGCTTTCAAAATTAAATTAAAAAGCAAGTGAAATAATAAACTTAGAAAGGAAAGATTTAATGAATTTTGATTTAAAAGATATCAGTTTAGCCAGAGAAGGTAAAAATAAAATAGAATGGGCTGCAAAAGAGATGCCGGTTCTAAGGGGGATCAGGGAAGATTTTTTAAAAAATAAGCCTCTTAAAAACCTGACTGTCGGGGCCTGCCTGCATGTTACTTCAGAAACAGCAAATCTTATGATTGCTTTAAAAGAAGGAGGGGCCAATGCGGCTTTATGTGCGTCCAATCCCTTAAGCACCCAGGATGATGTAGCAGCTTCACTCGTTGAGGATTTTAAAATTAAGGTATTTGCCATAAAAGGTGAGGATAATAAGACATATTACAAGCATATAAACAGTGTTCTTGATATTAAACCCCAGGTTACTATGGATGATGGGGCAGACTTGATTTCAACCATTCACAGCAGCAGAAAAGAGTTGCTGGGAGGAGTGTATGGCGGTACGGAAGAGACGACAACAGGAGTGACAAGGCTTAAGAGCATGGAAAAAAATGGCGTACTTTTTTATCCGATCATTGCCGTAAATGATGCCAAGACCAAGCATTTTTTTGATAACCGGTATGGGACCGGGCAAAGTACTATTGACGGAATCTTGAGGGCAACCAACATCCTGCTTGCCGGTAAGAAGTTTGTTATTGTTGGTTACGGCTGGTGCGGAAGAGGAATAGCTACAAGAGCGAAAGGAATGGGTGCTTCTGTGATAATACTGGAGATAGATCCCTTAAAGGCATTAGAAGCTAAACTGGACGGATATGATGTAATGAGCTCCAGGGAAGCTGCAAAAGTGGGGGATATTTTTGTATCGGTTACCGGTAACAAAAATGTAATAGGCGAGGTAATTTTAACCAGCTGCAGGGATAATGTAATTTTAGCCAACTCCGGTCATTTTGATGCTGAGATTGATTTGAACTACCTCAAGACAAATAGCAAATCGAAAAGAAAGGTCAGACCTTTTGTTGAAGAATATCTTATGAAAGACGGAAGGAAGATATATGTTCTTGCTGAAGGAAGACTGGTGAATCTGAGCGCTGCTGAAGGTCATCCAGCCAGTGTTATGGATATGAGTTTTGCAAACCAGGCTTTAAGTGTAAAATATATCTTTGAAAATAATAGCAGTCTTTTAAAGAAGGTTTATCCAGTCCCGGAAGAAATTGACAGGAAGATAGCAAAACTCAAACTGGAGAGCATGGGAGTGAAAATAGATAAATTAACACATGAGCAGGAGGAATATCTTAGTTCATGGGAAATGGGAACATAAGCCGCTGCCCTGGAGAGAGCAGGGTATGCACTCTTTTATGGAAAAAATCTGTTTTGAAATTAATAGACCAGAGAAAACTTCCTTTTGAAGAAGTATATGTGAGTTGTAAATCGGCAGATAGTGTAGCTAAAGCTATAAAAGATATGGTTGTAAGGGGAGCGCCTGCAATTGGAGTCGCTGCCGGTTATGGTGTTGCACTGGCAGCATTAAAATTTAGGGGAGAAGATAAGGAAAAATTTGCAGATTATATAAATGAGAATATAAGATTACTTTCCGGGACCCGGCCGACGGCTGTAAATTTATTCTGGGCACTGGATAGAATGAAAAAAATTTTAACCAGTGATAAGAACCTGGAAGTTAGCAAAATTAAGATTAAATTAATAGAAGAGGCTGAAGAAATTGGAAGGCAGGATCTGGAGACTAACTGGAAAATTGGGCAGAATGGAAAGAAAATCTTTGATAAGGCAACCGGTAAAATTAAAATACTTACTCATTGCAATGCAGGAGCACTTGCAACTTCAGGCTATGGCACCGCACTTGCAGTAATAAGAAGTTTGGATGCGGAAGGAAAAGTGGCAAATGTGATAGTAGATGAGACCAGACCATTTCTTCAAGGGGCAAGACTTACCGCGTGGGAACTTCACCAGGAAGAAATTCCCTTTTTTATTATATCTGATAATATGGCAGGGTATTTTATGTCAATAGGAGAGGTTGATACAGTACTTGTTGGTGCAGACAGGATAGCTTCAAATGGTGATGCGGCAAATAAAATAGGAACTTTGAGCCTGTCCATACTTGCCAGATATTACAGGATACCGTTCTATATCGCTGCTCCAATCTCAACTGTTGATATAAAAATAGAAAGTGGGGATAATATCCCTATAGAATATAGAGATGAAAAAGAAGTGAGAGAAGTTTTAGGAAAAATTATTATCCCGGAATTTATGGCAGTAGAAAATCCGGCTTTTGATGTCACACCTGCTGAAAATATAACTGCAATTATAACTGAAGAGGGGGTAATCTACCCTCCTTACAAAAAGAATATTGGTAAAATTTTTAAAAATAAGAGATAAATAATGGAAGTGGTGTAGAACTAAAATGAATAAAAACAAGGCCATGGTACTGGCAGCAGGTCTGGGAACAAGGCTGAGACCACTGACAGACTTAATCTCCAAGCCGATGGCTCCTATAGTTAATAGACCGGTTATGGAACATATTATAAGACTTCTGGTAAAACACAATTATACTGATATTGTTTGCAATCTGCACTGGTATCCGGATGAAATAAGAAATTATTTTTGTGATGGATCAAGCTGGGGGATAAACATAGTTTATTCATATGAGAAAGAACTGCTTGGGACCGCAGGAGGAGTAAAGAATGTAGAAGATTTTTTTGAAGATAGTACCTTTTTAGTTATAAGCGGCGATGCCCTTACCGATATTGATTTAACTGATGCTGCAAGATTTCATAAAGAGAAAGGTGGTGTGGCGACACTCATTTTGACTGAAGTCGAAGACACCTCTCAATATGGCATTGTATTGTTAGATGAAGATAAGAGGATAAAAGGCTTCCAGGAAAAACCTCTAGGTGGAGAGGCGAAATCAAACCTGGCAAATAGTGGAATATATATTTTTGAACCAGAAATATTTAATTGTTTACCTCCCCGGGGGCAGTTTTGCGATTTTGGCAAGAATCTTTTCCCTGAACTGATAGGTAAAAATGTTTTATATTATGGTTACCGTCATAGTCAATATTGGAATGATGTAGGAGGTCTGGACCAGTACCAGCAGGGTAATTTTGATGCACTTGAAGGTAAAGTTAAGGTTGATATTCCCGGAAAGAAAATCAAGGAAGGTGTCTGGGTAGGAAAAAATTGCAAGATTCAGGAAGGAGTAGTAATAATTCCTCCAGTATGTATCGGGGACTATTGCACCATAAAAAAAGACGCAAAGCTTTTTGGCCCCATAATTCTGGGCAATAATACTGTTGTAGATGAAAGAGCTGTTTTGTATAGAGGTATAAAATGGGGCAGCGGTTATATAGGAAAAGATGCTTCGCTGATTGGTGCAATTATAGGATATGATACAAAAATAAAAGACAAGGCTTCGATTCTGGAAAAAGCAGTCATAGGTTCTAAGAGCGTTATAAAAGATGGAATAAAAATCCATCCAAGTGTAAAAATTATGTCCAATGAAGTAATTGATATTGATACAGAAAATACCAGGTAAAATTAATAAAATTTTGATTGATATTTTTAAAGATATTATTATTCCACCCTTATGTGTTGTTTGTGGAAAAATTGGTCCTGAACTGATCTGCCGGCAGTGCATATCTAAAATTAAAGAAATCGGTGATAAAGTATGTAAGTATTGCGGCAGGCCGCTGCCCAGAATTAGTCCGGATGATAAAGGGTGCAATTTTTGCAGGAATGAAGATTTCAATTTTTACAGGCATAGGAGTTTTACCATATATAAAGGAGAGATAAAAAGAATAATAAGGAAATATAAATATAATAGAATATATGATTTAAAAGAAGTTATTGCCGTGTTTTTAAAACAAACTTATATTAGAAATTATGAATATGAGAAAATTGATTATATAGACACGGTTCCGGGTAAACATATGGAATTATTATGCAGATCGTTATCAAAGTTAATTAAAATTCCATTTGCTGGTAATATATTAAGAGTAAGGAAAATTATAAAGCAGCAGGGCCTTGATTTTATGCAAAGAAAGACCAATATAAAAGAAGCATTTAAAGTTAAGAATTGTCTCCTGAGCTCGGGGGAAAATCTGCTGCTGGTAGATGATGTCTGGACTACGGGAAGCACATTGGGTGAGATTGCTGGTGTTTTAAAAAGAGCGGGTGCAGATAGAATTTATTTATTAACTCTGGCCAGGGGGTTATAAACGGAGTGACAAGATTAAAGGGAATTGTAAAATGGTTTAGCCCTGAGAATGGATTTGGTTTTATAGAAGCAGAATCAAAGGAAACCGGAGATATTTTTGTAGACTACTCTTCTATACAGGCAGACGGATTTAAAACACTGGGAAGGGGCCAGAAAGTAGAATTTGAATTTGAAAAAGATGAGAGGGGCAATGTAGCAAGAAATGTGATAATAATAAAGTAATGTATTGGGGTGGCATTAAAATATTTCTTATATAAATTTTCAAATAAATTAAAACTAAGGAGGAGATAGATTGGAATTCATTATTAAAAGCAGGAATATCCAGTTAGATGAAGAAATCCGGAACTATGTAGAGAGAAAAATTAGAAGGAAGATAATTAAAATTTTAGATAAAATAATAAAATTAGAAGTAAAGTTTATCTTTGAAAAAAATCCAAGGATTAATTTAAATAACAAGATAGAAATTACTGTTTTCACAAGTGGCGCAGTTATTAGAGCGACTGATTCAGGAACTGATCTTTTTGAAGCTGTAGATAAAGTTAACAGTAAATTAGAGAGACAGGTCAAAAAATACCGGGAAAAGTTGATAAATAAGGGAAGAAAGAGCAGTAATATAAAGGAACTTGACGTGCCTAAAACTGATGAACAGCAAACTAAAAGTGTTGATAGTAAGATTATAAAAGCAATAGTAAAGACCAAAACTTTTACTCTAAAACCAATAACTCCGGAAGAAGCAGTATTACAAATGGAGCTACTGGGACATGATTTTTTTGTTTTTATTAATTCGGGGACTGAAAGAACTGCGGTAGTATATCGCAGAAAAGATAAAAATTATGGTTTGATAGAACGTACTCTATAATTGAGTTATTATTACAAAGGTGACGTCAAATGTTTAAAAATATTGGAAACATCCTTAAATTTGGTGAAGGAAAAAAAATAAAAAAATATGAAGAGATAGTTAGTGCTGTAAGTAATCTTGAAAAAGATATAAGTTCGCTTACTGACAGTCAGCTGGCTGCAAAGTCTATAGATTTTAAACAGAGATATGAGAACGGCCAGAAACTGGAGGATTTGATGCCGGAAGTTTTTGCAGTGGTAAGGGAGGTAGCAAAAAGAACTCTTAATATGCGTCATTTTGATGTTCAAATACTGGGAGGTGTTGTTCTTTTCGAGGGAAAAATTGCTGAAATGAAGACAGGTGAAGGAAAGACACTGGTTGCAACGCTTCCTGTATACTTAAATTCCTTTACTGGCAGGAGTACCCATCTGGTAACAGTAAATGATTATCTGGCAAAGAGAGATAGCGAGTGGATGGGCAATATCTATAAGTTTCTGGGACTGAAAGTAGGTCTTATCCAACATGAAATGTCCACCCTTGAGAAAAAAGAACAATACAGGTCTGATGTAATATATGGCACAAATAATGAATTCGGATTTGATTATTTAAGAGATAATATGATAATGGCTAAGGAAAATATTGTGCAGGATGGTCACTGGTATGTCATTATTGACGAAGTTGACAGTATTCTTATAGATGAAGCAAGAACTCCCCTTATCATTTCCGGGGTTGCTTATGGAACTACTGAAATTTACAGTAAATTTACACAAATAGTACCACGACTGGAAATAGATGTGGACTTTGAAATAGATGAAAAAGCAAGAACAGCAGCAATTACAGAGGAAGGCGTCGAAAAAGTTGAAAGAATACTTGGCATAGAAAATTTATACGATCCTTCTAATTTTCTATACATACATGCTTTAAATCAATCTCTTAAAGCCTATCATCTATTTAAAAGAGATGTAGATTACATGCTGAAAAACGGCGAGATAATTATTGTTGATGAATTTACTGGAAGACTGATGCCTGGCAGAAGATACAGCGAGGGGCTGCATCAGGCTATAGAGGCCAAGGAAAGAGTAAAAGTGAGGGATGAAAATCAGACACTTGCCACCATTACTATTCAAAATTATTTTAGAATGTATGAGAAATTAGCGGGCATGACCGGTACTGCGCTAACAGAAGCAGCCGAATTCAGGCATATTTACGGGCTTGAAACTGTGGTTATACCTACTAATGAACCAATGATAAGGAAAGACCTTCCTGATCTGATTTATAAAAATGAACAGATTAAATTTGATAATGCTGTAGAGGATATAGTTTCCAGATACAACAGAGGTCAACCGATACTGGTGGGGACTATATCTATTGAAAAGTCTGAGAGACTTAGCAACATGCTGAAAAGAAGAGGTATACCCCATGAAGTTTTAAACGCAAAATATCATGAAAAAGAAGCACAAATCATTGCCAAAGCCGGGCAAAAAAATTCAGTTACTATTGCTACAAATATGGCGGGAAGAGGTACAGACATAGTCCTTGGCGAAGGAGTCGTAGAACTTGGAGGTCTTCATGTATTTGGAACAGAAAGACATGAGAGCAGAAGAATTGATAATCAACTCAGAGGAAGAAGCGGCCGCCAGGGAGATATTGGTTCAAGCCAGTTTTATTTAAGCACAGAAGATGATTTGCTAAGACTTTTTGGATCGGAAAGGATTTATAGGGTAATGGAGACCTTCAATTTTCCAGATGATTTACCAATACAACATCCTATAATAAGCAGGGCCATTGAAAATGCCCAGAGGCAGGTGGAAGGGAGAAATTTTGAAATAAGGAAGCATGTTCTTGAATACGATGATGTTATGAATAAGCAGAGAGAAGTGATTTACGGTAGAAGAAAGAAAATTTTAGAAGAAGAGAATTTAAGGTCAGTAGCTTGCGATATGATTAAAGATATAATAGACAGAAGTGTTGATATTCATATAAATCCCGGTGATTATCCGGAAAATTGGGATTTGGAGACGCTATCTAATTATATAACTCCTTTATTTTCCAGGAATATCATAACTGATATCATAGACAGGAAAAAAATTGGCGAGAGTAAGTGGGATATCAGTATTTTAAAGGAAAAATTGGCGGAAAGAGCTTACCGGATTTACGAGGAAAGGGAAAATAGCTATTCCCCTCCGGTTATAAGAAAACTGGAAAAAATAGTGATGTTAAATGTTATTGATAATATGTGGAGAGGCCATCTTTTAGAAATGGATTACCTACAGGAGGGTATAGGACTACGAGCTATTGGTCAAAGAGACCCGCTGGTTGAATATAAACGGGAGACATTTAATTTATTTAAAGAGCTTATAGAGGAAATAAAGTTCGATACAGTAAGGCTATTATATAATGTCAGGATAGTTACCAGGGAGGAACAGGAGAAACAAAAAACCGTTAGAGAGAATGAAGTGACAAATATAGTTACCAGTGGTCCCTTAGAAGCTGGATCAATAGCCTTGCAGACAAAACCTGTAACTGCAAAAAAAATCGGAAGAAATGACCCTTGCCTCTGTGGCAGCGGGAAGAAATATAAAAAGTGTTGCGGCAGGTAATATAATATAAATAAATTAGCTGGAGGGTTTTATGATAGAAGATTATAAGTTAAGATTGGATAAATTGTTACAAAAGCTGGTTTTTTTGCGGGATTGTCTTTGAAATAGATAATAAAATTGCCAGGCTTAAAAAACTCCAAAGTGAAACTCTTTCCGAAAAATTCTGGGAAGATCGCATAAGAGCACAGAATATAACCCAGGAGATTGATGAACTTAAAGAAACAGTTGGCGATATTAAAGATTTAGAAGAGAAGATGGAAAATGGCAAGTTAGCACTGGAGATACTTGAAGGAGAAGAGGACAAAGGCCTGGAGAAGGAACTGAAAGAAAATCTAGATAACGTTGAAGATTTATTAAGCGATCTGGAAGAAAAAGCTATTTTAAATGATAAATATGATTCTTATCCAGCAGTAGTAACTATCCACCCCGGGGCAGGAGGGACAGAATCCCAGGATTGGGCTGAGATGCTGCTCAGGATGTATACGCGGTGGACGGGTAGGAGAAAGTTTTCTTATAGTGTTAATGATTATCAGACAGGTGAAGAAGCAGGAATAAAAAATGTTACTTTTACTGTCACCGGCAAAAACGTATATGGGTTGCTGAAATCGGAAAAAGGAATTCATAGACTGGTGAGAATTTCACCTTTTGATTCTTCTAAACGCAGGCATACTTCTTTTGCCTCTGTGGATGTAATACCGTTTCTCGATAAAGATATCGATATAAAAATAAGCAAGGAGGATTTAAGAATTGAGACTTTTAAGTCCAGTAGTGCCGGAGGCCAGCATGTAAATGTCACAGATTCGGCGGTAAGAATTACACACCTTCTTACAAATATTGTGGTAAATTGTCAGAATGAAAGATCTCAAATACTTAACAGGCAAACTGCTATACAGATTTTAAAATCAAAGCTTTTTGAACTGGAACGGAAAAAAAATATAGAAGAAATTAATAAAGTAAGGGGAGAAAAAAAAGAAATAGGATGGGGAAATCAAATAAGAAGTTATATTCTTCAGCCATATCAATTAATTAAAGATCATAGAACAGGAATTGAGATTGGAGATGTACAATCAGTGCTGGATGGCAATATAGATTCGCTAATAAGAGGTTTTCTTGAAAAAAAATTATCCAGAGGGTAAACTCTTCATTATTAAAATTATAGAGGATATAAGAGACGGTTTGAAATGAATATGATCGAATTTAAAAATATCAGTAAAATATATGAGGATAATACTGTTGCATTGAAAAATATCAATCTGGCTATTAAAAAAGGTGAATTTCTTTTTTTGGTAGGTCCAAGCGGTTCGGGCAAATCTACCTTTATAAAGTTGCTTATAAAAGAAATTGATGAAAGTAATGGCAATATATATATAGCCGGGAGGAATGTCTGTAATCTTAAATCGAGCAGAATTCCTCAACTTAGAAGGAATATAGGATGTGTATTTCAGGACTATAAGCTTCTGCCAAATAAAACCGTGTTTGAGAATGTAGCATTTACTCTTGAAGTTATTGGGAAGCCGGCTTATGAGATTAAAATTCGGGTGCCGCAAGTTTTAAAACTTGTAGGTTTGTATAGTAGATTAAATTCATATCCCCATCAATTATCAGCTGGTGAACAACAGAGAGTTTCTATTGCCAGGGCATTTGTGAACAGGCCGCCCATACTTCTTGCAGACGAACCTACCGGGAATCTGGATCCAGGAACAGCAGAAGGAATTATGAAAATATTATCCAGAATAAATCTTATCGGGACTACAGTACTGATGGCCACACATGACCGGAACATTGTGAATTCAATGAGGAGAAGAGTTGTTGAGCTTGAAGAAGGAGAAATAATAAGGGACCAGAAGAGAGGAGTGTATGGGGACTGATGGTAAGAACCAGGTATTTTTTTAGTGAGACTTTTACCAGTCTGAAACGGAACTTTTTTATGGGATTTACTGCTATTACCACTGTTGCTATTACTTTGTTTATTGTGGGGTTCTTTGCAATAATTGTTTATGATATACAGGGGATAATGAGCTCAATAAAAAGCCAGGTAGAGTTGAGGGTATATCTTAATGATGAAATCTCGGAGGAGTTAAAGGAATATATTGAACAGGAGATAATAAGCTGGGAGGAAACTGAAAGTGTAGAATATGTATCCAAAGACATGGCACTGGAAAGTTTTAAGAAGCAAATGGAAGGAAGTGATATCTTAAAAGAGATCGAGGGGAATCCGCTTCCGGCTTCTTTTGATATAACTTTAAATAATCCCGAAAAGATTGATCAGGTAGAGCTCCGTTTTTATGACAAGGATGGAAATTTTATAGAAGGTGTTGATGATGTGATATACGAAAGGAAAGTAGTCAAACCATTGTTTTCAATAACTGCAATTATTGGAACTATAGCATTTTTGATAATTATAGCGCTTCTTCTGGCAGCTATTGTATTGATATTTAATACCATAAGGCTCTCTATTTATGCCCGCCGTAAGGAAATTGAAGTCATGAAACTGGTGGGTGCCACTAACTGGTTTGTAAGAATTCCATTCCTGTTTGAAGGTTTTTTTGAGGGATTTGCAGGAAGTATCATTTCTATTATCTTATTGTATTTTATAGGTAATTTCTTACTTATTAAGGGAGAGAGAGCAATTGTAGATGTTATGCGGATTAAAGAATTGGCTATAGTTGGAAGCGGTAATGTTATGATATATGTATACGTAGGAGTGTTAGTACTGGGAGGCCTTATAGGAATTTTAAGTAGTATTATTGCCTTGAGAAGGTATGTAAAAGTTTAAGGGCTTATATTTTTAAATTTTTAATTTTTTTTAATTAGTATTAAAATAGTTATAATAAAAAAATGAAATGATATGATAATTAAAAGTAAGAACATCATAGCCATATTTGTAACAATTATTATAGCACTCTCCAGCTTTAATCTTATTTCTACTGCATCTCCTAAATTTATTTACAGTCAGTCCTATGAGGATAAATTAGAACAAATACAGCAGGAAATAAAAGAGACCCAGGAAAAAAGAAAAGAAGTAGAAAAGCAAGAGCAGCAATATATTAACCAGGTAGATGAAGTAGAGGGGCAGCTGCGGAATGCATTATCTGAACTGGACAACCTTAACACTAAATTATCCGAAGCCAAGAGCGAGGTTGATAAAGCAACCATAGAGATGGTTCTAAAAGAGGAAGAGTTAAAAAGGATAGAAGAAGATCTTAAAGAAAAAATAAAAATTTTAAATGATAGAGTTGCAGCAATTTATAAGAATGGAAACAGCAATGTACTGGAAATTTTACTGAAAGCAGAAGATTTCCTGGATTTCATATCCAAGTTGAAGCTTATGAATCTTTTTGCCGAGCAGGATACGCAGAATATCCTGGAGGTTAAGGGGAAAAAGACTGCGACCATAGGAATAAAAAAATCTATAATTGATTTAAGAGAGGAACAGAAAGAGTATGAAGACAAAGTAAAGCAGCTGGTTGTAAAGGCTGAGCAGAAGGCTCGTGAAATTGATGGCATATATAATGAAAAAAAGAATTTGCTTTCCGGGACCACTGCTAACAAGAATGCCCTTATACAGATGGAAAAACAGCTTAAGATTCAAGAAGCAGAGGTTACAAGGATTCTTGAAAGCTATAAGTACGGTTCCGCCCCTTCAGGAAAATTTGCATGGCCTCTGACCGGCAGAGTACAGTCCGGTTTCGGCAATAGATATCACCCAATATTTGGATATAACAGGTTTCATTCAGGCATAGACATCGTGGCTTCATATGGGACTCTGGTAAAGGCAGCGGATGGGGGGCAGGTGGTACAGGCTGGATATTTTGGCGGATACGGTTATTCGGTCATGCTTTATCACGGAGGAGGTTTTGCTACCTTGTATGCGCATCTTTCCAGCATCAATGTTTCTATGGGCCAGTTTGTACAGAGAGGGCAGGTTGTCGGGCTGGTTGGTTCTACCGGATGGGCCACCGGACCACATTTGCACTTTGAGGTCAGGATAAACGGAACTCCGCAGAATCCGCTTGCTTATTTATAATAACAATTTAAATGCTTAACATTAATAAATCGGGTGATACTGTTATGAAAAAAAATGTTTTAAGAGTAGTAATCGCAGTAATAGTTGTTATATTTACATTTTCTACTGGATTATGGATAGGAATCAGTTTTGATTCTTTTAAAGGATATTTATTAAAAATAAAGCAGAATACCACTTCTGAAATAAAGCCCATTGAGGAAATCATAGACCTTGTTTCCGGAAGTGCGCTGGTTGAAAAAAGTAAGGATGAATTACTCAAAGCAGCTATAGGAGGTATACTCTCTGTTCTTGATGACAAATATACAGAATATTTCACTGCTGAAGAATATAAAAAGATTATGGAGTCCTATAGCGGTACTATGAGCGGCATAGGGGTTGTATTTACTCTTGATGATGAAGGGCAGGTTGTAGTAGTAAGGATACTTGAAGATACCCCGGCTTCCAGAGCTGGTATCATGGAAGGGGATATTATAACTGAAGTTGATGGCATAAAAATAAAAGATATGGACCTGGATAAAGTATTGGCTATGATAAGAGGGAAAGAGGGAACTGAGGTAAATCTTAAAATTTACAGGCCTGAAGAATACGATATTATCGAAGTAACTGTTACCAGGGCAATATTTGATGTCCCCAATCTGGTCTCAGAGATTCTTGAAGAAGATGTAGGCTATATATGGTATTATGCCTTTCAGGATGGAGGTGCGCAACAACTTGACAGGGAGATTAAAAAGTTAATTGACGGTGGTGCTAAGGGATTAATTTTAGACCTGAGAAATAATCCGGGCGGTGTACTGGATGATGCAGTTGAGATATGTGATTTATTTTTAGATGAAGGCATAATTGTTACTATAAGAGAAAGAATGGAGGATAAGGAAATAATTGGTAAGTATTCTGCCAGGGAAGGAAAATATACTGAAATTCCCTTAGTTGTATTGATTAATGAATTTTCGGCAAGTGCATCCGAGGTGGTTGCTGGTGCGTTAAGAGATAATAAAAGAGCTATTTTAGTTGGAGAGAGAAGTTATGGAAAGGGAGTCGTTCAGGTGATTTATGAGCTTTCAGATGGTTCGGGAATCAAGTTTACAACTGCAAAATATTTTTTACCTTCAGGTTTGTCTATAGATGGGGTGGGAATAAATCCTGATGTATTGGTTAAATTGGAACCAGATGCTACAGAAGATGTACAGTTAAATAGAGCTATAGAGAAAATCAATACCTTAATAAGTGAAATTGAATGAACAGGTTAAAAAAAAAGAGTGGTCCTGAAAAAAATAAAATAATAATTGCCCAGAATAAGAAGGCTTTAAGGGATTTTTTTATTTTAAACACTTATGAGGCTGGTATAATACTGGAAGGGTGTGAAGTCAAATCTATCCGTGACCACAGGCTTAATTTAAAAGATAGTTACGGCAGGATAAGAAATGATGAGCTACTTCTTTATAATATGCATATATCTCCCTACAGCAAAAGCAGGGCTGAAGATATAAATCCTACAAGGACCAGGAAGCTGCTTATGCATAGAAGAGAGATTGGCAGAATAGCAGGGAAATTAATTGACAGAAGCCTTACCCTGGTTCCGTTAAGAGTATATATGATAAAAAACAAAGTTAAGGTTGAACTGGCACTGGCCAAAGGCAAAGCTAAAAGAGATAAGCGTAGAGATCTACAGAATAGAGAACATGAACTTGAAATAAAGAGAGCTTTGAAAAAATATTAGTTTTAGTATAGAATAAGCTTGCGTTAAATCTGAAGTTCTGCCCATAATTAAAGGGGGCGATCTGGATTCGACGGGGATAGGTTGAGCTTAAATTGCAAGCCGAGTATCAGAACTCGTAAATAACTGAGCTAAACATAAACGCTAATAATAAATTAGCATTAGCAGCTTAATTTAAGGTGCTACGTCTGCGAAAAGTTTCCTGTGCTTTTCAACAGGCGCCGGTAAACAGGATACTCTGGTGTGATTTGTCTGCAGTAGTACCGGGGGAAATTTAATGCGGGCTGGCTTTTTTGATCGTGTCCATACGAGCATAAAAAGTGAGATTTAAATTATGGAAAAAGCTTGTAGATATTTAAGTGACAATGTCTTCGGACGCGGGTTCGATTCCCGCCGCCTCCACCA
>JADBLP010000077.1:0-27256 GCA_014894375.1 Actinomycetota bacterium
ACTAAAAATTTATAAAAATTATTTTTTTAATGTCTATCTTTTACGCATATTAGACGTCAAATGAAATAAAAGTTTTATAATTTAAAAATTTTAAATCATCCTTGCACTTTTGGGAAACTATCCAAATAAGGACTTAAATTTTTATTTATTTAATTACTTTTTCTTTAGCCCCCTAATAAATCCCCCTCGTATTTTATCCAGCATATAGCTTGCTACAAAGGCACCGGGATCTTGTTTATAAATTAATTTGTTTAGTCTTGAGAGGCTTGTATATGTGCATACCACATTGATAACTTCTACCTCGCCTTCTCTTCCAGCACCTTTATAACAGGTAAAACCAAAGCCCTCTTTCGAAAGTAGCTCCTTTATTTCTTCACTATGTTCTTTAGAAATAATATTTGTACTAATAAGATCGCGGGATAATTTTTCAGATATTAAAACACCTACTACCGTTCCTACAGCAAAACCAGCTCCATAAGCAAGTATTCCATAAATATTATCAATATCTTTAATTATCCTAACTATTATTGATATAAAGATAGTAACTTCAAAAAAACCTACAATTGCAGCAATGGTCTTTTTTCTTCTTACTATCATATTCACTCTAATAGTACCCAGGCTAACATCAATTATTCTTGCAAAAAAAATAATTGATGCCCACATCAGAGTATTAATCAAATCTTACCTCCAGGCTATATCATAATACTTGTAATTTTTGTTTTATATAAATAAAAATTTCATTATTAAAAAATAAAGTTAACATTATTACCAATATAATTAAAGCTATTTCTAGTATAATCATCCCGGTATTTAGATAATCCTCTCATCCTGACAGTCAAACTTCATCTATTTTAAATTTGTAGTATAATATAAATATATTAATAAAAACTATCATGTATCTTAAAAGTTAAACATAACCTATAAAAGGCTGCCAAAATAATGATAAAACTAAAATTATCAGATGAATTTACAAAATTACATGAAGACCTTTCAAGTCTGAAAAAGATAAAGGATAAAAGAAAATATATTGAAAATATTGTAAAGAAAAACGAGCTTTTCCACTCTCCTATGATAAATAAACTTCCTGAAATGGTTTATTATTGCAGAAATGATGCCAACAGGACCATGGAATTTGTCAGTAAAGGCTGCTTTTATTTAACCGGGCATAAACCAGAAGATTTAATCTTAAATAATAAAATCTCCTATGAAAAAATTATTCACCAGGAAGATAGAAATATGGTAAGAGGTTATGTTGAAAAAGCTGTAGCGCACTCAAAACAATTCCACCTTGAGTACCGTATAATCACTGCAGAAAATAAAATAAAATGGGTTTCAGAGGTGGGTCAGCTTCTTCTGCTGCCATTCAAGAATTTACAAATGCTTGAAGGCTTTATAATAGATATAACAGATAGAAAACAGGCAGAAGAATCATTAAAAGAGAATGAGGAGTTCAATAAAAGCATCTTAGAAAATTCTCCCAGCGCTATACTGATTATAAATCCAGATAAATCGATCAGGTATGTTAACCCTGCATTAGAAAAAATTACAGGATTTTCTTTTAAAGAAATTATTAGTCTTGGCAAAAAAACGCCCTATCCGTGGTGGATAAAGGGAATGGAAAGTATATATACAGAAAAATTAAAATATGCTATTAAAAAAGGTATAGACACAACTAAACTGCAATTTATAAACAAAAATGGGAAAAAATTCTGGGTAGAAATTACATCAAAACCTGTAAAAAGCAACCGAAAATTAGAATATGTATTAATTAATTTCATAAATATCACAGAGCAAAAAAAAGCTTATAATGAGCTGGAAAAAACATTAAATAATACCATAACTACCATGGCTTCAATAGCAGAAACAAGAGATCCCTTTACAGCCGGACATCAAAAAAGAGTTGCCGCACTGGCTGTAAAAATTGCCCAGGAGTTAAATCTCAGTGATAATAAAATTAAAGCTATAAAGACTGCAGCATTTATTCATGATATCGGTAAGATAAACATACCATTGTCTATTCTTTCGAAACCCGGTAAATTAACAGATATAGAGTTTAAAGTGATAAAAACTCATCCCCGGGCTGGTTACGATATTGTTAAAAAAATTGAATTTCATTACCCTATAGCAAATTTTATATTACAGCACCACGAAAGAGTGGGTGGTTTTGGGTACCCCAACGGTCTGAAAAGTAAAGACATAACTTTGGAAGCAAAAATTATTGGTGTTGCAGATGTAGTAGAGGCAATGTCTTCACCTAGACCATATAGACCTGCTCTTGGTATAGAAAAAGTTCTCGAAGAGATTCAGAATAATAAAGGCAAACTTTATGATCCTGAAATAGTAGAGGCCTGCCTGAAAATTATAACTGATAAAAAATTCTCTTTTTAATAAATAGGTAAACTATTAGAAATATTTGTGGGCTTGGGCAAAGCCGAATTAACACCTGCGGAGTTGGTTCAAAAGAGCCGACATTGAAACAGGAAAAAGAATGTTTGGTAGACTAAACAGAAGCCATGAGGCAAGCCCCGTGGAGCATCACTTTATTAGCATGCAATCTCCAAAACTATAAAACCTGTAGTCATTCTTCTTTGCCTGTTCGTATGCATTTAGAATATTTTCCCTTCCAGCAAAGGCGGATACCATCACCATCAGAGTAGACCTTGGTAGATGAAAATTAGTAATCATCCGGTCTACAGCCTTAAAATTGAACCCAGGGTATATATAAATATCAGTAACCCCTCTATCCCATGTTATTTTTCCATATCTTGACATCAAAGTTTCTAAAACTCTAACCGTAGTAGTACCTACCGCAATAATTTTTTTCCCCATTTCTTTTGCCCGGTTGATCTTTTTAGCCTCAGATTGCCTCATATAATAATATTCACTATGCATTTTGTGTTCTTCGATTTCATTTGATGAAATAGGTCTGAAGGTATCCAGTCCTATATTCAAACCCACTTTTGCTAAAACGACTCCCTTATTTTTTATTTCTTTAATTAAATTTTCAGAAAAATGAAGACCCGCAGTTGGCGCCGCAGAAGAACCTTCCCTTTCTGCATAAATAGTCTGGTAACGTGATTCATCTATATCATTACATTTAATATACGGGGGTATCGGTATTCTGCCGTATTCATTAAAAATTTTCTCTGCAGGTGTATTAAATTCCACAATAGCCTCGCCGTAATCCAGTCTTGCTATAACCAAAAAATAATATTTACCTATAATTACCTTATCTGAGATGTTGAGTCTTTTTGAAGGTTTAAGCAATACCAGATACTGATTATTCTTTATTTTATTTAGAACAAAACATTCTATATTGGCTCCTGTTTTTTCTTTTTTGCCAGGTAGCCTGCACCTGGTAACTTTGCTTTCATTTACAACTAGAACATCACCGTTGTCGAAGTAATTCAAGATATTGTAAAAAAAATCATGTTTTATATCACCCGTATGCCTGTCGAGTACCAGAAGTTTGGAATAATCTCTTCTCTGTAACGGTCTTTGAGCTATAAATTTTTGGGGAAGTTCATAATCAAATAATTCAATCTTCATATCTTAAGTAAATAGTTAAAAAAGCTTGGGTTCATTTTCTTTTTTTACTCCCAGATATTTAAATGCCAGATTGGTAGCTACCCTGCCCTTTGAAGTTCTTTTTATAAATCCAAGCTGTATTAAATATGGTTCATAAACATCTTCAATAGTATCCACTTCTTCCCCTATTGATGCTGCTATAGTACCGACACCCACTGGTCCCCCCTCGAACTTTGTAACCAGGATACTCAATATTTTCTTATCAACCACATCTAAACCCAGCTTATCTATATCCAGTTTGCCAAGAGATTTTTCGGCTATCTGGTCGTCTATTACACTATCGCTGTACATTAGAGCATAATCCCTTACTCTCCGTAGCAGTCTATTAGCAATCCTTGGTGTTCCCCTGCTCCTGCCTGCAATAACTTCGGCACCTTTTTCAGTTATCTTTATATCAAATATATCAGCTGATCTTCTAATAATCTTGACAATACTCTTTTTATCATAATAATCCAGCCTTAAATTTACTCCAAATCTATCCCGTAGCGGTGAAGCTACCAGCCCAATTCTGGTAGTAGCACCAATAATAGTAAAAGGCGCGATGTCAATTCTAATTGACTTTGCAGAAGGACCCTTTCCTATTATTATGTCCAGTTTATAATCTTCCATAGCCGGGTACAGGATTTCTTCCACACTTCTGTTCAACCTATGAATCTCATCTACAAATAAAACATCAAAATTCTCTAAATTAGTCAATATAGCAGCTAGATCTCCTGCTCTTTCAATAGCCGGGCCAGAAGTAATCCTAAAACCAACCCCTAATTCATTTGCAATTATTTCTGCAAGACATGTTTTCCCCAGACCGGGTGGACCAGATATGATCACATGATCCAGTGGTTCTTTTCTTTTTCTGGCAGATTTAATAAATATTAGAAGGTTTTCTATTATCTTTTCCTGACCTATAAATTCAGATATAAATCTGGGACGCAGACTCTTGTCCAGCTCAGTATCTACCTTTATATGCTTGGGATTTACATCATTATTTTCTTCATCATTGTTTGTCATTTTACCTTTTCCACCCACCATTTTAATTAAATCTCTTTAAGGGCTATTTTTAGGATATGCTCAATTTTTTCTTTCTTGATAACGTCAATACTTAATTTTGATATGGCTTTACTTATCTCTCTGGAATCGTAGCCCAGGGTCTTTAAAGCCTGTTCAACTTCATATATTTTTTCATTTTCCGCTAAACCTGCAAGCGCTTCTCTTTCCACTTTATATTCTTCCAGTTTATCTTTAAGTTCCAGAATCATTCTTTCAGCAAGTTTGAGGCCAATTCCGGGAATTCTTCTTAGCAGGTCAACTTCCCTATTTGCAATTATTCTTTTAAGCTCCTGTCCGCTATAAATGGATAGAGAACTTAACGCTATTTTTATTGATATTCCTGAAACTCCCAGGAGCTTCAGAAAAAAATCTTTATCGGCGGTATCCAGAAAACCCACCAATTTTAATTCAGCTTCTCTCACATGGGTATATATATCAAGTTCTACTTCCGAACCCTTTTCTGGTATCTTTTCAAAAGTCCTGCTTGAAATCAATACTTCAAATCCTATTCCCCCGGTTTGCACTATAATGCTTGAGGGTGACTTTTTAATTATTTTTCCAAATATTTTTGCAATCATAGCCAGCCATCTGAACTATTTAAAAGTTTTAACCTTATCTTGAAACTTTTTATTATTAGCATGACATACAGATATCGCCATTGCATCCCAGGCATCATCTTTTTTAGGGAAAAAGTTATCCTTAACTTTAAGTATTATTCTTAACATATATTTGATTTGTTTCTTAGTTGCTTTTCCATATCCAACAATAGCCTGTTTTACCTGTAAGGGAGTATATTCGTATATCTTCAAGTTGTTAATACTTCCAGCCAGTATTGATACTCCTCTTGCCTGACCTACATCCATAGCAGTTTTTACATTTATGCTAAAAAAAATTTCTTCAATAACCATGCAGTCAGGACAGTACTTTTTAATTAACTGGTTAATCCTTATATAAATCTCTTCTAATCTTTCACAAATGGGTTTGTTCTTTTTTGTAACGATGCAATCGCAAAATACGGGATAGTATTCCCCTTTTTCTACATCCAATATGCTTACCCCTGTAGTTTCCAATCCGGGATCTATCCCCAGTATTCTTATTCTATCAGTTGTCATTTTTAATTATCTATATTTCACTCAATATCTCATCGGATATTTCCAGGTTCGAATTTACATTCTGGACATCGTCATGTTCATCCAATGCATTAATTAGTTTTAATGCTTTAACACTTTCCCCTTTTGATAATTTTATGGTAGATTTTGGTATAAGTCCTATTTCGCTTGATTTTATTTTTATATTATTTTTTTCAAGAGCTTCCTTGACCTTTATAAATTCCGTAGGAGGAACTTTAATTTCATATACATCATAATCTTCATCAATATCTTCTGCTCCAATATCAATCACATTAAGCATAAATTCTTCTTCATCCTTTATTTCACTTTTCTCTACTATTATTACACCTTTCATCTCAAACTGCCAGCTAACACTCCCGCTCTCACCAAGGGTTCCGTTATATCTACCCAAAATGTTTCTTATGTCCGAAGCAGTTCTATTTCTGTTTTCGGTCATCACTTCTATTATTATAGCTATGCCCCCGGGACCATATCCTTCGTACAGGATGCTCTCATAATTTTCTCCTTCTATCTCGCCGGTTCCTTTTTTAATTGCTCTCTCTATATTATTCTGGGGCATATTATATTCCTTGGCCTTGGCAATTGCGTTAGCAAGAGCCATATTATCTCTGGGATCACTTCCCCCTCCTTCTCTTACTGCAACAATAATACTCCTGCTTAGTTTCCCAAATATATTTCCTCGTTTTGCATCCTCTTTTGCCTTTTTATGCTTAATTGAATGCCATTTTGAATGCCCGGACATATCATTTATCTCCTTTAATATTTTTAATCATATTTATAAAATACTGGTGTATTCTTAAGTCACGAGTCAGCTCGGGATGAAAAGTGCTTGCCATTACATTATTATCTCTCACCAATACAATATCCTCTTTAAACTTTCCCAGAATCCTGACCTTTTTCCCAACATTTAATATTTTTGGTGCCCTTATAAAAATAGATTTAAATTTACCGTCATTCTGATTGTTATCAAGGCGGATATCCAGCAATTCCTCAAAACTTTCAATCTGCCTTCCATAAGCATTTCTTTGTACATCAATATCTATATAACCAAGACCTCTGCCTTCTCCTTCAATATTCTTTGCAAGCAAAATCAAGCCTGCGCAGGTCCCGAATATAGGATTTTTATCCCTGTAAAATTTATCAAGGCTTTCTTTAAATTTATATTTTTCCAGTAATTTATTTATAGTAGTACTCTCACCGCCAGGAATAATTAGTCCATCAATATCTTTAAACTGTTCCGGAAATTTTACTTCTGCTGCAGAAATCCCGCACTCTTTTAATCTGCTTATGTGCTCTTTGAATGCCCCTTGAAGTGAAAGTACACCTACTTTAATACTCATTGCTCCAGTCTTACCACCCTCTGTTGGAGATTATTTTCTCTTTTGTAAGTTCTGATACAGCAATTCCGCTCATTGGACTTCCCAGACCCCTGGAAACTTTTGCCAAAACCTCAGGATTATTATAATGAGTTGTTGCTTCAACAATAGCACAAGCCATTTTTAATGGATTTTCAGATTTGAAAATACCGGAACCTACAAATATACCCTCAGCACCAAGCTGCATTATCATAGCGGCATCAGCAGGAGTAGATATTCCACCAGCCGAGAAATTAACTACCGGTAATTTTTTATTCTTATACACATATAGTATCAGATCATAAGGAGCACCTAATTCTTTAGCAACAGTCATCAGTTCTTCTTTTGGCAGTGAAGAAATTCTTACTACCTCATCTTTTATGCTTCTCATATGTTTTACCGCTTCTATAACATCTCCGGTACCGGCTTCTCCTTTAGTTCTGATCATTGCAGCGCCTTCACCTATTCTTCTTAAAGCTTCACCTAAATTTGTGGCACCACAAACAAATGGAACTTTAAAATCCCATTTATTTATATGATATTTTTCATCTGCCGGAGTCAGGACTTCACTTTCATCAATATAATCAATTCCTATGGCTTCAAGTATTTGTGCTTCTGCAAAATGCCCTATTCTTACTTTTGCCATAACCGGAATAGAAACAGTATCCATTATTTTTAATATAATTTCAGGATCGGTCATTCTGGCTACACCTCCTGTTGCTCTTATATCAGCAGGTATCCTCTCCAGGGCCATTACTGATACTGCCCCTGCTTCCTCTGCAATTTTAGCCTGCTCGGGGGAGGTTACATCCATTATTACTCCACCTTTAAGCATCTGCGCAAGCCCGGCTTTTACCTTTAACGTTCCTTTCTCCATCTTGTTAAAACACCTCCAATTATTTTATTCCCACTCCTAAAGACATATTTTCAAGCCTCCTGATTCTTTCTTCTGTAGGAGGGTGCGTATTAAACAAACTTTTAAACATAACCTTAGATTTCTCACCAATTGGATTGGCAATAAATAAATGTGCAGTTGCGCTACTGGCAGTTTTTACTTCACTATGCATACTGATTTTTTTAAGTGCATTTGCCAGCCCAGCAGGATACCTGGAGATTAAAGCTCCTGTTGAATCTGCCAGGAATTCCCTATTCCTGCTTATAGCAAGTCTTATTAAAGTAGCAATTATAGGAGACAATAATATAAGCAATATCCCTACTATTATTAAAATTAATGATAATATATTGCCGCCTGAGCCTTTTGATGACCTTCTCCTGCCCCCGCCTCCAAATATAAGGGACCTAAATATAATATTACTTATTATAGTAATCATTCCCACCATAACAACAACTATCGTTCCCAGTAGAATATCATAATTTTTTATATGAGATAATTCGTGCGAGATAACCCCTTTTAATTCTTCATCATTAAGATTATCAAGTAGACCCTGAGTAAAGACTATTACTCCTTTTTGGGGATTTCGCCCGGTTGCAAATGCATTCATACCTTCATCGCCTATTACATAAATTTTAGGTACAGGCAGTCCGGCAGCTATTGATAGCCCATCTACCATATAATAGACTCTCGGGTTCTCTTCCCTTGATATAGGTCTGGCTCCGGTCAGGCTCAGTACAATTCTATCGCTATAATAATAACTTGAAAAACTCATGATAACTGCCAGTATAAGTGCAAATATCATAAGTATTATCGAATAGTTATTGCTAATGCCACGCCAGTCAAGATAATAGCCAATAGCAAATCCTACCAGAGTTATAAATATTATAAATCCAATTATTATAAATACAGTTTTTGCCCTGTTACTGGCAATTTGTTCATACATTACTTAAGTCACACCTTTTTTTATAGAAAAATTACCTGTTATTAAAACTTTACTTTAACAGGTTCCCTGGCTGAAACTTCTTCTATCTCAAAATAATCTCTTGACAAGAAATTAAACATTCTGGCAAATATATTTCCAGGAAATGTTTGTATTCTGGTATTAAATTTCATAACCATATCATTGTAAAATTGTCTTGCATAAGCAATATTACTTTCAATGCCATTAAGCTGTTCCATTAATCTTAAAAAATGCTGGTCCGCTTTAAGGGTAGGATAATTTTCAGACAACGCAAATAACGACTTTAAGGTATCGGTTATCATATTTTCGGCTTTTGCCTGCTCTTTTACTGTTTTTGCGTCAATACCCATCTTCCTGGCATTGATAACATTCTGCAGGGTTTCCCTTTCGTGTTTGGCATACCCTTTCACTGTCTCCATCAGATTTGGTATTAAATCGTATCTTTTCCTGAGCTGTACATCAATCTGATGCCATGAATTGTCAACCTTATTTCTTAAAGATACTATAGAATTATATATACCTATTCCAATAAAAAACAGTAATATTATTATTCCCGCAATTATTGCTATAAGGGAAATTACTCCTGGTAACATAATGACCTCCTGACTATTTTGTTTTTATTACTGTTGAACTTGAGATATTTTACATTTTACTGTATCAAAAATAAACATCTTTAAATTATATCATATAAACAATTGCAAAAATATAATCCTGCTTCATGGCTAATTTCCTGGCTATTGCAACGGTCAATATTGTTTTTTACACAAAAAAATTTTTATGGTATATTTCTTCTATTGCCTTAATTGCATTTAAGTATAATCAAATAAAATATAACGCTTTTGGGGGTGTTAATGAACGGTAAAAGTTTTTCTAATAATAAAGTTATTGGTCTTATTTCAGGAAATGGGGCCGGGAAAACCTCACTTTCAGAATGTTTCTTATATAATTCTAAAATTACTGATAGGCTGGGAACTATAGATGCGAAAAATACTGTTTCTGATTTTAGTCCGCTGGAAATTATAAAAGGATTTAGCATAAGTTCAAGCATACTTAATTACAAATGGAAAGATTCTAATATAAATCTAATAGACTGCCCTGGGTATATGGACTTTATGGGACAGACTCAGGCAGCAATTAAAATAATAGACAGTGCGCTCTTAGTCATTGACGTAAAATCAGGAGTGCAGGCTCCCACTGAATTGGTTATAGAGCTGCTGGCTAAAAATCCCAAACCGATGTTCTGTATACTTAATAAATTAGATCAGGAAAATATAGATTACTTTAAAGTTGTAGAAGATATAAAAAGTGAATATAATTTAAACCTTGTCCCAATAACTACTCCGGTTAATAGCGGAGAAAATTTCTCTAAAATTGTAGATATACTTCAAAATCAGGCTTACGAATATAAAGAGAAAAATCCTACAGGTAATAAGACCTCTGTAGATGAAAACATTAAAGAACAAATTGAAAGTCATCATAATGAACTAGTCGAATCTATAGTTGAAACAGATGACGTATTGATCAGTAAATACTTAGAAGGCGAAGAAATTGACGATAAGGTAGTAAGTGAGGTATTTAAAAAAGCGGTAATAGCCGGAAAGGTAATTCCTGTATTTGCCATATCTTCAGGCAAGAATTTTGGTGTAGATATTTTAATGGACTATATAAATTCCCTTCTCCCTTCTGCTCTTGACATACCTTCTATTAAGGCAAAGGATTTAAACAAAGATTCTGAAATAGAAATAAAATCTTCGCCAGATGGTTCGCTGCTTGCATATGTTTTTAAGACCATGGCAGATCCTTACATAGGAAAGTTATCTATTTTTAGAATTTTTTCTGGAATCATTAAGATAAATGAAAACTACTACATATCCGGTCCAGAAAAAACATATAAATTTACAAATTTATTTAAGCTCCAGGGCAAAAGTCAGAGTGATATAAACGAAGCTTCATGTGGAGATATTGTAGCTGTATCCAAAATTATGGATATTTCAAACGATGATACCATTTCAAGCCATGATCAGCCATTAAAAATACCTGAAACAGAATATTTTTCCCCGACCTTGCCCAGAGCAGTTATACCCAAGAGTAAAGGAGATGAAGAGAAAATAAGCAGTAGCCTATCCAAATTAATACAGGAAGACCCCACCATAAGACAGGAATTAAATTCAGAAGTGCATCAACACATTATCTGGGGAATTGGAGAACTGCATCTTTCAATATCCAGGGATAAATTAAAAGAAAAATTCGATGTCGATATTGATATACTTGTTCCAGATGTCGCTTACAAGGAAACAATAAGAAAGGATGCAAAAGCTGAATATAAATATAAAAAACAATCTGGCGGCAGGGGCCAGTACGGACATGTTTTAATTGAAATCAAACCACTTGGTAGTGGCGGAGGTTTTGAATTTAAAAATAGTATTTTTGGTGGAGCAATTCCTAAAGGTTATATACCAGGAGTGGAAAAAGGTATCAGGGAAGCTCTACTAAAAGGAGTTCTTGCTGAATACCCTGTAGTAGATGTTAGCGTAAATCTGTATGATGGGTCATATCATACTGTAGACTCGTCCGAGATGTCCTTTAAAATAGCAGCGTCTATGGCTTTTAAAAAAGGAATGCAGGAGGCTTCTCCGGTCATATTAGAACCTATTACAGAATTGGAAATTATAGCACCTGAAAAGTATATGGGCGATATAATCGGAGATATAAACTCAAAAAGAGGGAAAATTATTTCAATGACCCAAATTGAAAATAAAAAACAACTAATAAAAGCCACTGCCCCCCAATCTGAAACTTTCAACTATGCAATTGATCTAACATCTCTTACCCGTGGAAGGGGACATTTTATTCAAAAATTTTCACATTATGAAGAATTACCTCCAAATTTAACCCATAAGATAATGGAAGAAAGGAAAAAGCAAAAGGAATGAAGAAAAACTACAAAAGACGTGTATTTGTATTGGATAAAGTTCCCTATATCCTGTTCGGAGCAATATTGATAATAGCCATAATCATATTTCTCCCGGTCAGAAGCTGCATGCCATTGAATTTCTTTTCAGGGGTACAGGAAGAAACTGAAAAAGAATCGGAATATTCCCTTTTTATAGCTTCTCCGACCAATGACAAAGTCTTTCCCTTCATCAACCAAAATGAAACCGTTCCGGTAGAGATAAAGGCAAAAGAAGTAGAAAATACGGACTATACCATAAAACTACTCGTAAATGACAGTGAAATAAAATCATTCACCTCCCCTCCTTACGAATATAACTGGAACCCGGGGAGCTCCGGTGAATATGAAATGATAGCCCAGCTTATAGATGATGGCGGCAATATAATTACAAACTCAAACACAGTAAGTTTCACTGTACAATACGAGATTGAACCTGAAGAAAATATTGTTTTAAGTGTAGATATTGAAGAAAAGAAAAACGAGATTCTAAGCCAGGCCATTTTCAGGGCCCAGAATACCATACCTACAGGAGTTCCTTTATTCTCCTATAAGTGCTATACCCCTCCCGTTATGGAGGGCAGCATCCAGGAATGGGATAAATTTGAGAGTTTTTCAGCTTTTGAACCTACAATTAAAAAAGAAAATTACACCACCAATACCGACATTTCGGGTACATTTTATTCCTGCTGGGATGATGATAATTTTTATTTTGCGGTACAGGTAATCGATGATGAGTTCAATCAAAAATATACCGGTAATCAGCTAAACAAAGGCGACAGTATAACGATTGTATTCGATACAGAATTAGAAGAAGATATGCAGATACCGTTTTATAACAGCGATGATTATCAGATTGACTTCTCACCGGGCAATTTCTCCGGTACATATTCGGAATCATTTATGAGCTGGCCTTCTAATGCACCTCCCAGAGGAGCTATCATCGCTTCTATCAGACTGGCAAACGGATACATAATAGAAGCCAGTATTCCATGGTATAACTTTCCAAACTATATACCCGTTGATGGAGGCGTATTGGGATTTACTGTATCCATATTTGATACTGACAACCTGGAATCAACAGAACTTGTAATTTCCTCATCAAAAGTATTTGATTTTAACAATGTCTCCACTCTGGGTACCATTGCACTAATAGATGCCGGCAATATTCAGGAGGAAGAAGAAGTAGAAGAATAAAGTTAATCTTCTCAAAATAGTAAAGAATATATATCTAACTAAATATATAAATCCATGGTCGTAAGATTTGATTTTATTGCGTGGATAAGCGTAAGCAAATACATTGCTAAAATATGAAAAATAATATTAAAAATAAATTAAATAAAGCAATTTTTAAAACCTATAAAATAGATATCTACGGAATCGTGCAGGGTGTGGGTTTTAGGCCTTTTATATATAGAATAGCTCAAAAATATAATCTAAACGGAATTGTTACCAATACTACAGAAGGTGTTACTATAAAAATTAATGCTCCTGATAAAAATACAGTTGAAAAATTTACCTCCGACATTAAGCTACAAAAACCATTAGCATCAGTTATTGAAAATATTAGAACAAAAGAAGTCACTCCCGGAGATTTTAAGAATTTTAAAATAGGAAAAAGTAAGGAGACAAAAAACAAATTCCAGCTGATATCTCCTGATATTGCTACCTGCAATCTTTGCCTTGGAGATATTAATAATAAAGAAAATAAGCAAAGATATTACTATCCGTTCACTAACTGTACTAACTGCGGACCAAGATTTACCATTATATATAAGATGCCCTATGATAGACCTAATACCACTATGCATAAATTTTCTCTATGCGAAGACTGCACAGTGGAATATAACAATCCTTTAAATAGAAGATTTCATGCCCAGCCTAATGCCTGCAACAAGTGTGGACCGAAAGTGCTGTTAGTCGATAAAGATGGTAAAAAAGTTGATTCTAAAAGCCCCATTATCACAGCTGCAAAGCTTCTTGAGGAGGGAAAAATAATCGCAATAAAGAGTCTTGGCGGGTTTCAGGTTGCATGTAATGCATTTTCTGATGATATTGTTCTGAAACTTAGAAAAAGAAAGAAAAGACCGGTAAAACCATTTGCCATAATGCTCAAAGATATTGAATCTATAAAAAAATATTACTACTTAAGTAAAAAAGAAATAGAAAGTCTAACTTCAGCAAGAGCTCCAATTGTCCTGTTAAGAAAGAAGGCCGGAAACTATATAATCTCCAGATATGTTTCCCTCTATAACAAATATGAAGGGGTCATGCTCCCTTATACTCCCGTACACCATCTGTTGTTTAATCACGTTAATATGCCACTTATAATGACCAGCGGAAACCTGTCAGAAGAACCTATTGCTTCAGAAAATTTAAAAGCCCTGGAAAAACTAAAAGATATCTGTGATTATTTTTTAATCCATAACAGGGATATCTATTCCAGATATGATGATTCTGTAATAAAAATCTTTAATGATAAAGAGATGATTGTAAGAAGGGCTAGAGGGTATTCTCCATATCCGGTAAAACTTGATAAGGATATTGGAAAATATATTATATTCGCAGCAGGTGCTCATGAAAAAAATACTTTCTGCTTTCTTGTAAAGAATTATGCAATTATAAGTCAGCATATCGGGGATCTGGATAATGTAGAGTCTCTCGAGTTCTTTAACTCTACATTTAATAATTATAAGAAGCTTTTTAATACTGGCAGGATAGATTTAACTGCTTATGATAAACATCCTGGTTATGCTTCTACTAAATTTGCAAAAGAACTAAAAGATACCACTAGTAAAATTGAAGTTCAGCACCATAAGGCTCATATTGCAAGTGTAATGGCAGAAAATAATATAAATGACAGTATTGTAGGTTTTGCCTGGGATGGTACCGGTTATGGCGACGATGGAAAAATCTGGGGAAGCGAAATATTTACATCCAATGGCAACCTGAATTTTAAAAGAATTGGCTATCTAAAAGAAAAAGTTCTACCCGGTGGTGAGGTTTCCATTAAAAAGCCTTACAGGATGGCAATGACCTATCTTTATTATCTATGGACTGGACATAAAAATACCGGAGACAAATTCCCTGAGTTTGTATATAAGAATCTGCCATTTTATAAGAAAATAATATCTACTTTTGAAATAGATGCAATTGAAAAACAGATAGAATCAGGATTTAACAGTCCGGTTACTACCAGCATGGGAAGATTTTTTGATGCGGTAAGCTCAGTACTTGATTGTACACATCTAGCCAGTTTTGAGGGCGAAGCTGCAATTCACCTGGAAATGACAGCTGATTATGATGAGAAAGGCCATTATAATATCAGAATTGATAATACAGGTGATCAATATATAATAGATGACCATTATATATTCTCCCAGATATTTAAGGAAATACTGAATGGCATATCTAAGGGCAAAATATCCGCTAAATTTCATAATACCCTTGCCGGAATTATATTAAAAATCAGTCAGATGGTAAGAAAAACCTCCAGTACTGATAAAGTTGCATTAAGCGGCGGAGTTTTTCAGAATAATTTTCTTTTAAGTGAATGTTTTAATATATTGAAAAAGGATGGTTTTAAGGTATACTCAAATTTCAAGGTTCCGGTTAATGATGGGGGTATCTCCCTTGGACAGGCATACATAGCTGCCTTAAGAATTTTATCTTCAAAGAAAGGATAGTTTTATCATGTGTTTGGCAATACCGGCAAAGATAATCAAAATAAATAAAAATATAGCGGAAGTTGAAAGTCTTGGAGTAAAAAAAGAAATTGATATTTCTCTTACACCAGGGGCCAGTTTAGGAAATTTCGTTATAGTACATGCAGGATTTGCTATACAGATTATAGAGGAGGAAGATGCACTGGCAGCACAGGGCTATTGGAAGGAATATTTAGGTGAAAAAGAAAATTGAAGAACTGGTTGAATTCTTAAATAAAAATAAACCTGGCCGTAGTATAAATATAATGGAAGTCTGTGGGACTCATACTATGGCCATATCCAGATATGGGTTAAGACAGTTGATTCCTGAAAATATAAACCTTATTAGCGGTCCCGGGTGCCCGGTTTGTGTTACCCCTATCGCCGATATAGACTGGATAATCGAGATTGCAAGACAGTACGATGTCTCCATATTTACTTTTGGAGATTTGTTCAGAGTGCCGGGCACTGAATCCAGTCTTTACAATGAAAAGTCAAAAGGTAAAGATATAAATATTTGCTATTCCCCTGCTGATGTTTTAAATTTTGCTAAAAACAATCCGGATAAAAAAGTAATTTTCATAGCTATCGGTTTTGAAACTACCATTCCCCTGACTTCAGTTATTGTAAAAAAAGCATATAAGGAAAAGACTAGTAACTTCTATATATATAATACCCATAAACTTGTACCAGAAGCACTAGAACTTCTTCTTGCGGACAGAGAAGTAAAAATTGATGCTTTCCTTTGCCCCGGACACGTTTCTGCTATTATTGGAAGTAAACCTTATAACTTCATAGCAGAAGATTACCATATACCCTGTGTTATAAGCGGTTTTGAACCTATGGATATACTGGAATCTATAGCAACAATAATCAGACAGATAAATAAAGGCATATCAGAGGTTGAAATCCAGTACAGACGGGTAGTCAGAGAAGAAGGAAATCCTACAGCAGTAAAATTAATGTATGAGGTATTTGACAAGTCAGATTCGTTATGGAGAGGTCTCGGGAATATTCCTGGAAGTGGTTTGAAGTTAAAAAAGAAATTTTTAAAATTTGATGCTAAGACTTTCTTTCCAGTAAAAAGAATTAAATCCAGAGAACCTGCCGGCTGTGAGTGCGGTGATGTTCTTAAGGGAATAAAAAAACCAGCAGACTGCAAGCTTTTTTCAAAAACCTGCAAACCGGAAAATCCAATAGGACCATGCATGGTTTCAAGCGAAGGGTCGTGTGCAGCTTATTATAAGTATGAAAAATTTAAAATCTAACATTTAAAAGATATTAATATGACAATAAGTAAAAATAAAAAAAATATTAAAATCAATAACAACAAAAAATTCAAGGACAAAATTATTCAGCTCTCTCATGGTGATGGTGGAATTAAAACAGGAGAACTCATTAATAATCTTCTGCTTAAATATTTTGGAAATGAAATCCTAAATAAGCTGGAAGATAGTGCGGTTCTTAATTGCAGTGGTAAGAGGATTGCTTACACCACTGACAGCTTTGTGGTAAATCCTATATTCTTTCCCGGTGGAGATATTGGGAAATTAAGCATATGCGGTACCATAAACGATCTTGTAACTACCGGATGCACCCCCGTGGCAATGAGCCTTTCATTCATCCTGGAAGAAGGCTTTCCGGTCCCTGACTTTGAAAAGATACTTTTATCAATAAAAAATGCCACCCACGATACCAATTTAAAAATAGTTACCGGTGACACTAAAGTAGTTGAAAAAGGAAGCGCTGATAAAATTTTCATAAATACATCCGGTATAGGATTCCTTTGCAATAATATAGACATATCTCCGTGCAAAATAGAAGTAGGAGATAAGATTTTAATTAACGGGGGCATTGCCGAACACGGTACAGCTATACTTAGCATTAGAAAAGAGTTCAATTTTAAGACCAGTATAGTAAGCGACTGTGCTCCCCTGTCTTCCCTGGTTAATGATATGCTGTCAGTATCTAAAAAAATTCATGCTTTAAGAGATGCTACCAGAGGAGGCCTGGCTTCTATACTCTTTGAACTGGCAAGAGCTTCCGAAACTAATATTAATATATATGAGGACAAAATTCCGGTTAAAAAAGAGGTGCGCGGCATATGTGAGTTCCTGGGACTTGATCCTCTATACATCGCCAACGAAGGTAAAATGGTTGTTTTTGTAGACAGAAAGGATGCCGACAAAGTACTCCAGGCAATGAAAAAAAATAAGTATGGAAAAGACAGCAGGATTATCGGTGAAGTAACTGAAAAAGGTGAAGGTCTGGTTATTTTAGTTACAGAACTGGGCACAAGAAGAATTCTTGACCTGCAATACAGCGAACAGCTCCCCAGAATATGTTAAACTTTACATAAAAGGCCCATATATTTTTCATTTAACTCTTTTAGCTAACAGGATTGTATTCGAAATATAAGGATTATTATTCACATTAAAGTAGTAATTAAGCAATATCTAAGAACATTATAGACTTCTTATTAAATTGTTTAAGGTATTTTATTTAATTTCTTTATAGAACTAAATATTTTTTGCAGTATTCTAAAACTATCTTCCATATTTGAGTTTAAGATAAACAAATTTGTCAGTTCTTTTTTTATTTCCAGTGTCATTTTTACAGCTTCCTCCTGGTCGGTTTTAGATTTAATCTCATCTATAATACTTTTTAGTTCTGTTGCCAGATTCTTGATATTCTCCGATCTTTCAACTATATTTTTACATACCTTCTTTATATCTTCAATTTCCCTGAACATCCTGACTCCTCCATAAAAATATTCAATTTATTTTATTATTGGTGTAAATTATAGCAGTATGTTTCATTTGTTACAATTATAATTCAAATGTTTAAAACGCAAATATACTATTGTCAACTATTACTTATATATTGATTTCTTTTTTTATAATTGAAATTATTTCGGGGATTTTTTTTTCTATTTCATGGGATAGCTTATCACCAAAATCTATACTTTTTGGTTTAACACCAATTATTGATATATCGGTATCTATTTTTAACGTTTTTATCAGTTTTAAAATATCTGCAAGATTTAAGTCATGAAGAGAAAAGCTCTTATAATCCTTTTTTATAAATTCTTCGATATCATCAACTTTTATATTTACCACATCACCTATATTCTGGCCAGCATCTATGGCATCTATAATTATTAACTTACCACAGCCTTTTATCAAAAATATTAAATCAGTTCCGGAAGTTCCTCCATCAATAATCTCTATATTCTTAAAAAAATCCAGTTTTTCTAATTCTTCAACAACTCTTATACCTATCCCGTCATCAGACCTGTATTTATTTCCAAAACCAATTATTCTCACATCTGTTTTGACATAACCACTGCTACTGGAATCATTTTTATTTGGGTGAGTCATTATATTATTTAAAAGAAATAATATACTTTACCTATTTATTAATTTTACTTTAAGGAAATGAGTTGAGCATGATACGCAAGGGTCGTAAGCTCTTATTAACATCTCACAGGCTAACCTAATTTCGTCCTCGCTTTTATCAATTATAGATGGAACTAATGCATGCATATCTTTTTCTATATTTGCATAATTCATTCCTGTAGGAATTATCAAATTAGCCTTTTCAACCCTGCCTTTATCATTATAAGTATAATCATGAATAAGCAGACCTCTTGGAGCCTCTACAACCCCTACTCCTCTGCCTGCCTTAGATTTGATTTCTGCCATTGCTTTGTCTTCATCAAGACCTTCCTCCAGAATTTCATCAATTAATTTTATGCTATCATCAACACTGTGAACAATTTCCACAAATTGGGCAATATTGTTCATAAATGTGTTATAACAGGGAGCCTTAAGTCCCAGTTCTTCAGCATATTTTTTAGCATTATCTGTAAGCTTGTCGTGATTATTATTGAATCTTGCAAGAGCACCAACCATAAATGCGTCCCTGCTTGCCCAGCAGTGTTTGGCAGTCGAATGCTGGACTACTTTTTCATTTATTTTATCCAGATAATTCTGATCATCAATCTCCCAGCCGTCAGTTGATTTAATTTTTCCGTCATAAAGGGCATAATCCACAGGATCACTTATAGAAATGTACTCTGTTTCTCTTTTAAAATCTGGTATATCCAGAGTTTTTAAAACTTCAAGAGATTTTTCTAGATCCGTATAGCATAACTTAAGCATTTCTTTCATCTTTATCATTTCTTCCTCGGTAGGAAGTTTTGTAAATCCTCCTACTACAGTTCTTATTGGATGAACTGCTCTTCCACCTATAATTCTTACCATATCATTTGCCATTTTTTTGGTCCTCAGGGCAATATTAACTATCTCACGATGGGTTTCTGCCAGAGGAATCACGCTGCCGACACCAAAAAAATCAGGTGCCGCCAGGAAATAAACGTGTAGTACATTGCTTTGAACATTTTCATGATGATATATTAGCTTTCTTAATTTTATGGTTTGTTTTGATGGCTTAACATCAAGTGCTTTCTCTGTCGCTTTAATAGATGCACATGTGTGTGCAACCGAACAGATTCCGCAAATTCTTGAAGTTATATGTGACGGTTCATCATATTTTCTTCCAACCAGCATTGCTTCGAAAAATCTTGGTGATTCCGGTATTCTGAATATTAACTTCTCAATCTTTTTATCCTTTACATTTATAATCAAATCACCATGACCCTCAACTCTTGATAATGGTGCAATTTCTATATTCAAATTATTTGCCATTATAATAAACCTCCAAAATTATTGGTTGTTTTTATTTTTCTCTATAGTTTTACCCTTACAAGCATTATATAGGTTAAATTCTTGTAGAATATCCTCTACGGTTAATCCATATTCTGCAAGCAAATCTTTTTGCGCATTTACATTAGGATCATCGATTACTCCCCTGCAGGCCTCACAACCTGAAACACTATTGGGGCATCTGGAATTGCAGCCTGCCCTTGATATTGGACCCAGACAGGTTATTCCCAGCTCAAATACACAGGTATTTCCATTTCTTTTACATTCTATACAAACAGGATAATTGGGTATCTCTGGTTTTCTTCCTACTATAAGAGATCTTACTATATCCACTATTTCAAATCTGTTAGGAGGACAACCCCTAGCATAGTAATCAACTTTCACATATTCGTCAATCGGCTTTACTTCAATAGAATCTATCCAATCTTTTTTATCTCCATACACCAGATCTTTGGCTTTTTCCAAACCATATAAATTCTTAAGGCAGTTCAATCCACCACTTACCGCGCATGCTCCTATGGCTATTATTATTTTTGCTATATCACCAATTTTCTTTATTCTTTCAACTCCATGTTTGGTGGTTACCGAACCTTCCACCAGGGCAATTTCGTAAGTATCACTATGTTCCGTAACAGCTTCCGTAAAATGAACAATTTCAACGGCATTTAACAGGTCAAGTAATTGGTCTTCCAGATTCAATATTTCCAACTGGCATCCGCCACACCCGGTAAATCCAAATACTCCAACTTTTGGCTTGCTCATTATATAGCCTCCTTCAAATTATTTATTTCCCATAAACTGAATACCGGTCCGTCAATACATGCCAGTTTATTACCTATATGACAATGGTTGCACTTCCCGACTCCACATTCCATTCTTCTCTCTAAAGACAGATAAATATTCTCAGGTTTGAACTTCTTTTTCTCCAATTCATAAACTACATATTTGTACATAACCGGAGGTCCGCATACTACAGCATAAGTATCTTCAGGCGGAAAATTTACTCTTGGTATTAATTTGGTGCAAACGCCAATTTCTCCAGTCCATTTATCGTCGGGGTTATCTACAGAAATACATATTGAAATGTCTTTACGATTGCTCCAGTATTGAATATCATTCTTAAATAATATGCTTTCAGGATTAACTGCACCATATATTATCATAATCTCCTTATAATCTTCTCTGTAGTTTAAAATATATTTTATTAGAGACATCAATGGCGCCAGACCTAATCCACCGGCAATTAAAAGAACATTATGATTTTTCATTTTATCATATGGAAAATATCCGTTTCCAAAAGGCCCTCTAATCCCAACCTTTGCACCTTCTTCCATCCTATGAAGAGCACCGGAAACACTGCCCACATTTCTTATACATAACTCAAAAAATTCATGGTTATCCGGATTTGACATAATAGAAAAAGGTGCTTCTCCCAATCCAAATATAGTCAATTCAACAAATTGCCCTGGTTTGAATTTAAAATTATTCTGTTTTTCTTCATCATCTAATACTATCCTGAATACTTTTTCTATAGGGCTTATCTGTTTTATACGTCTAATCTTAGCAATATCAGGAACATATATGGTACTTTTACTTTCTTCTTCTTGTACTCCTAGAACCATTTACACACTCACCTCTTTCTTAACTGAATTAATATCTTCAGCAATATTAATTTTGGCCAGACATGCTTCTATACATCTTCCACAACCAACACATGCGTACTTACCAAATTTATCAATAAATGTTTTAAGTCTACATCTATACCTCTGTTTTAACCTATTTTCCTTATCAGGTCTAAAATTATGTCCCCCGGCTACTAATCCATACTCCGGTATCATGCATGAATCCCATTCCCTGGTTTTATTACCATCTTTTAGATTAAGCTCTATATCATCCCTCACGTTGAAACAAAAACAGGTAGGACAGACAAGATTGCATGATCCACAACTGTAACAATTTTTTGCAACCCTTTTCCAGAATTCCTGATTACCATAAATCAATTCAAAATTATCATAAAAGCTCTTAATATCAACACTCATTTTAAATTTCATACGGTAATTATCCATATATTTATTATATTCTTTAAAATCTTCAGCTATTGCATCATTGAATTTTGTATATTTCTCAAGAATTTCATTTCCTCTAGCAGTAGCAATTCTTATAAAATATTTATCTTTAAGTTCAGTAAGATAGATGTCAAAACCATCTTTTGCATATTCAGCACCCATGCTGGGTGAAAAATTTGTTTCAGTTGGTTCGCTATCCATTCCAATCACTATTAGTTTTTTCCTTTTTGAAATATAATTTTCATCAATAAAATCGGTAGTGAAAAACCTATCCAAAAAATTCATACCATTTATATCCCACGCATTAATTCCAAAAAGGATTTTCTCACCGCTTTCTATCACAGGTTTTACCTCAATCTTCTTTCCAATTTCATAAGTAACCAATCTCTCGTTTGGTGGGAACAGTATTTTCTTTGCTGCAGGAATAGTTGTCCTTATATAATTGGTATCCAATTCCGAAATATCTTTGATTGGAACAAAATCATGGACTGACCTGTCTTTCTTCTTTGGTCCTATAAATTCATATTCAGAAATCAGAGCTTTTACAAAATCTCTGTAAACACCCTTATCCAGGACTTTATACAGCATAAAATCTCCTTCCTTTTTCTTACCTTTAAACCACTTTCCGTAATATTATTTGTAATAGGTTTGTAACATCAAATTAAAATACCACTTGCCACCATCAATGTCAATAAAAGCTCGTTTGTGATTTCCTGCCAATTTAACAATTTCACTGAACTTACAGGTCATTCACTATCATTTTTATTCCTGCAATTATTTAAAACCCATTTTACCCATTTTCCCAGGCCAATACCAGTTTTACAGGATATTTTTATCACTTCAGAGCGGGGATTAAGCTCACCAACTTTTTTAATAAAAAACTTCTGGTTAAAATCACTTATCTTTATTAGATCCATTTTATTCAGTAAAATCAAATTACTTTTAATAAAGACCGGTGGATATTTTACCGGCTTATCATCCCCTTCATTGACCGATGAAATAACAATCTTATAATCTTCCCCCAAATCAAATCCTACAGGACATATTAAATTACCTACATTTTCGATTATTATTAAATCCAGATTCTTAATTTTCAGTTTACTGGCCGCCTGTGCCACCATAGTGGCATTCAAATGACAGGTGCCACCGGTATTTATTTGAACTACATTATCTGTAAATTTTTTAATTTTTTCAGCATCATAAGTTGAGGAAATATCTCCCTCAATTACCCCGATGTCTTTCTTACCATTTAGCCTTTTTATAGTCTCGATAATCAATGAAGTCTTCCCTGCCCCGGGTGATGAAAGCAGATTTAAAACTAAAATATTATTGCTTTTAAACAAATTTCTATTTTTATCTGCCTGGTCTTTATTATATTTCAGTACATTTTCAATTACATCTATCTTCATTTTATACTGTCTGCTGTAAAATAAAGTAAATCCTTAAAAAAATTTCCATAAAATCTACATTATATTAACTCAATCTAATCTAATGTCAATTTAAACAATACTAAAATATTTTATTTGAAAATAAAAATTGATGTTGCTATAATCTCAAATCAATTTTATATTAATTTATGTTAAACTTTAAACAGAATATAACTGTAAAAGGATTGTCTAAATGGTTGATATCCTGCCCTTTAATGGGCTTATTTATAATGAAAACAAAATAGGGAATATTTCCCAGGTAATATCTCCCCCCTATGATGTAGTTTCACCAACCTTAAAGAAAAAGCTTTACAATACTCATCCTTACAACATTGTCAATTTAATACTGCCAAAAGGCAGCACAGGGGAGAAATACATAAAGGCGAATGAACTACTGACTGACTGGATAAAAAAAGATATCCTGAAATTTGATAAGGACAGATGTTTTTATATTATAGAAGAAAGTTACTATCCAAGCAGTAAAAGAAAAAAAATTCTGGGCTTTATCGGGCTTACCAGGCTAGAGTCCTATTCTAAACTTCGGATTATTCCTCATGAACAGACTTCATTCAAAATCAAAGAGGATAGATTAAAACTGCTTTCAAAATGCAGGGCAAACTTCGGACTGGTGTTTACACTTTATAATGACAATTTGAATAAAATAACAGATATCTTAAAAAATACGATGCAGAAGAAACTCTTTAAAGATACGCCGGCAGGATATGATTCTACACTGGGGTTCAAATTATGGAAAATCACAGATATGGAAGATGTAAAAAAGATCATAAATATTATGAAAGATAAGAAATTAATAATAGCAGACGGGCACCACCGCTATGAAACCTCTCTGGCTTACAGGGACGAATATAAAAAACTTAACCGTAAAAAAGGACAGAATCTGCCAGGCCCTGAAGATTTTATTCTCACATTATATGTTGACAGCGGTCAAAATGACCTCCTTATACTCCCCAATCACAGAACGATAAAATTTAAGAACTATCCAGGCCTGGAAAAAATTCTGGATAAACTCACTGATATTTTTAATATTGAAGCAGATACAATAAAGCCTGCCCTCTATCTCAATAAAAGACTTTTAAAATCAAAGTCCAGAAGTCTTAAAAGTTTCTTTCTGTACGGTGAGAATAAAAAACTATATTTCATAACTATGAAACCATCTTCCATAGGTTTTACTACCTATGCCAAATCCGTGGATAGAGAATATTTAAACACGGATATAAACATATTCCATAAATTTTTAATGGAAAAAATTTCTGCCTTGTATAAAATTGCAAAAATTGATTATACTCATTCCATAGATAATGTTATAGATAATATCGACCGCAAGAAATTTGATATTGGAGTATTGTTAAATACAGCTACGGTAAAAGAGCTGGAAAAAATCTGTATGTCCGGACATCTGATGCCGCATAAATCTACTTACTTTTACCCCAAACCCTGTACCGGTCTGGTTATGTACAAGTTTGACAGGTAATCATCGCTGCTTAATCATAACTACTTATTTAGATCATAGGAAATTGCCAAACAAATCTAAAATGAAAACGGTGAAATATATTCTCCCTCTTTATTTTTTAGATTCTCAAGCCTTGTTTTCTGCTCTTTGAGGATTTCGAATAATATATCAGGAACACCGGAACCCAAATCATTATAAATTTTTATAATTCTATCTATTTTTGAAAGATTTTCAGGAACTCTTAAAGTAAATTGCCTAATATAATCTTTCTGTACATAATCCTTCCCAAGAACATCTTTAAACAGCATTTTAAGATCTTCATATTCTGGAATAAAACCTGTACCAACATTAATTGCCTTTACTTCTTCATGAACACGGAGCTCCATCCACTTAAGCCATACCCTTTTATCAGTCTTTTTATTTAAATAATTACCATTACTATCCTTCAAAAAATAATTAACACTAAATATTTTAGGTGGATTTTCAAGTAACTCTCCAAATTTAAGATTAATATCTATATATTTACCAACAGGGATTGAAAGAAAATCCAGATTTGACATTGGATTAAATTCCCTTACACCTGTTTTGCCAAGAGTAGCTGCAGTTGTCTTTGACTCTATAGATGCACCCATACTTATAATTCCATGATCCCAGTTATAAGCCTCCAGCAGCGGCGCTAATGTATCTGAATCCCTTCCTCCGTATACTATGCCCTTTATTTCTACACCATTGGGATTATCATAATTTATATCAAGGTTATCTAGATTTTTAAGATTAACTGTAAATCTTGCATTCTTATGAGAAGGGGCTATTTCTTTTCCTTGAGAGTCTTTTTTACCCGGATACCACTCACCTGAATGATTTATTCCTTTTTCAGGTACATCTCCGGGTTTTCCTACCCAGTAGACATATCCACCTTCTGCTACTAGTACATTAGAGAATATAATTTCATTTGGTTCATTTAGAACTTTCCATATGGATGGGTCATCATCCGGGTTAATATCTTCTATTATTCCAAAAATTCCTATTTCCACATTAACAGCATATACCTTATTTTCAATTTTCCTAATATAGACAATATCATCGCCTACTATTGTCTCTTCAGGAATCATTGCTGTAGAAGTCTTTCCACACATTGATGGAAAAGCTCCGGCAAAATATGTTACTCTGCCCCCAGGACCATGTATTCCGGAAATAAACATATGTTCAGTTAACCAATTTTCTTTTGAAGCTCTATTTATTCCAAGACGCATTGCAAGTTTCTTATGCCCAATGGTATTCCCCCCGTACTGAGTATTTACAGAATATACAATATCCTCTTCAGTATCCATGTATATTCTTCTTTTATCAATATTTACACTTACTCCATCTTTAATTTCTCCAGCCGAATGTACAAATTGGAAAAAATCTTTATAATTTCCAAGCCTTCTAAATTCTTCATATCCGGGTCTGTAAAGTATAATTTCAGAATGTGCTACATAACTTGAATCTGTTAACTGAACAGCAGGAATTGCAAATTTAGAATTAGCCGGTCCTAAACAGAAAAAAAGTATATATAATTCTCTTTTCTGCATTATGTTTTCCATAATGCCAAAAATTTCCTTAATACCCATTTCCTTATCCATTGTATCCAGATTAGTGTCCAGATAAACTCCTTTTGGAATCAGTAATCTAGTATGTTCTTTATCTCTACCCTGATCATAATAACCATCAAAATGAACCGTATGTCCTTCCATCGAAAGTTTCTTTTCTTCACCGTCACTTATAGTTTTATTCCTTATATAATTAAAATCATTTTCAGAATCTTCACAAATAAAGATTGATTTAGGATTTAAAAGCTTAATAAATTTTGCAATGAACTTAAAAAGATAATTATTTTCTATTTTAACTATTTTATCGAAATTTTCCCTGTCACATTTGTCCTTTATTATTTCAGAA
>JADBLP010000080.1:0-5827 GCA_014894375.1 Actinomycetota bacterium
GTTGTATAGTAAAGTATCTTTGTTCCTTCTCTATTAAGTAAAATATATAAAAAGGAGTGTTAGAAAATGAAAAGATCGAATAAATTGTCAATTATTTGCTTGATTTTAGTTTTTACATTGTTGCTTAGTGTAAGCATTAGCGGTCTATGCCAGGAAAAGGTAATTAAGTGGAGACTGCAAAGTTTTGGTGCAGCTGCTGATGTCACATTCCTTGCTACAGTGAAATTTGCGGCACTTGTTACCGAAGCCAGTGGTGGACGTTTGGAAGTGACATCTTTTCCTTCAGGCGCTATTACACCAGCAGGAAAAGAGTTTGAGGGAGTGATATCCGGTTCTGTAGAAGCTGCCCACGCATCTCCTGGTTGGGCTGTCGGTTACGTTCCGGCGGGTGTTTTTTACACTAGTTCTGTAGCTACTCTTACCGGTAATCAGATGATGATGTGGATGGATTATGAGGGATTGAAATTTGCTCAAGAATTATATGCTCCCGTTGGTTTACACTATGTGGGCCAATTAACCGTACATCCTGCAGAGGTTTTTCTTCACACCAATAAACCCTTACGTTCAGTTGAGGATATTCAGGGGTTAAAGATTAGATTGGGAACCACTGCCCTTAATTCAATTTTTAAGGAAATGGGAGCAACACCGGTTTTCCTTCCAGGTGGTGAGATTTACGAAGGGATGCAGCGTGGAATTATTGATGCTTTTGAGTACTTTACACCATCCGGAAATTGGGCGATGGGTTTCCAGGAAGTTATTAAATATTTGTACTTATCTGCATCCCGTTCTCCGTCTGATGGTCAATCCCTCTTTGTGAATCAAAAGAAATGGGATGAGCTTCCTGCAGATTTGCAATTGATTGTAGAGATGTGTGCATATAAGGTTGCACATGAATTCCATACCGAGGTAGCGCTTCAGGATAGTATAGCACTCGAACAATTTAAGGAATACGGCACAATTATTGAAGATGTGCCCCAAGATATTGTAGACTTGTTATATGAGAAAGCGGATGAGTACTTTGCCGCAGAAGCTGCAAAAGATCCCAATTATGCAAAGATATATAATTCTGTATTAAATTTTAGGAAAACTTGTGAGCAGATTGGTATCAAATAAATTACTATCATCCTAAGATATATAGTATAACTAGTTTCTAACCTTGCTCCGGATTCAATCCTTCCGGAGCAAGGTTAGAGAAATAAGGAGGAACAATTAGAAAGATATGAAAAAGCTTGTACAGGTCATTAACTTTATTAGTGAATTCTCAGGCCAGGTAGTCAAGTTTTTGGTTGTAGCATTAATCATTGTACTTTGCTATGAGGTTATTTCCAGATATGTTTTTGGTAATCCTACAATCTGGGCATTAGAGACCTCCAAGATGCTCATGGGTACCTTTGGTGCTATCGGATGGGCATATACTTATTTACACGATGGACATGTCAGGGTGGATGTCCTCTATTCCCGTTTTTCACGTAAGGTGAAGGCATGGATTAATGTTCTTTTATCAATTATTTTTCTTTTTCCAATTTGTGCTATTCTTATCTCTTCCGGAATAAAATGGCTGGCATTTTCCCTGAGATTAGGTGAAAAAATGGTTGAAAGTAGCTGGTTACCACCGGCTGCACCATTTAGAGCTGTATTATTGGCAGGTTTTTCCCTTTTTGCTCTGCAGGGTATATCCCAATTCATTCAAGAATTATACTTTATAATTCGAAAGCGAGAACTATTATGATAGATATAATAACAAGCCCCGAAGTTGTTACCATTTTTATGTTTGGTGCTTTATTACTTGGTGTAATTACCGGGTTTCCATTGGCTCTTCCTATTGGTGGTGTCGGCGTGATAGCCGGGTATTTATTATTTGGCCCTAATGCCTTTGACATAATATATAGCCGTGTCTATGATATATTAACAAATTATGGCATGATAGCCGTACCCTTATTTGTTTTTATGGGAAATATGCTTGAAAAATCCGGCATAGCTGAAAAAATGTATGATGCGCTTTATGTATGGTTTGGAAAATTTAGAGGTGGTCTGGCTATTGTTAGTGTGTTAATCGGTACGATTCTGGCAGCTTGTGTAGGTATTATTGCTGCTTCTATTACCATGCTGACACTTGTCGCGCTACCGTCAATGATTCGACGGGGATATGATAAAAGTTTAGCCACAGGGAGTATCTGTGCGGGAGGTTCTTTGGGTATTCTTATTCCACCCAGTATAATGCTTATAGTATACGGACCGGCAGCCGGGATTTCGGTAGGTAAGTTATTTATGGGTGCTTTCATCCCCGGCTTTGTACTTTCCGGCCTTTATATGCTCTATATTGGCATCCGTTCCTTTTTTCAACCGGAAATAGCACCGTCATCTATAGAAGATGAGAGCTTTTCCTTTGCCAAAAAAACATCGATGCTGCTTATTAGCATAGGTCCGGTCGCATTACTTATTTTTTCAGTAATGGGGTCAATTTATTTTGGTTTGGCTTCTCCCACCGAAGCTGCTGCAGTGGGTGCAGCGGCGGCCACTATTTTAACCATAGCTTATGGTCATTTTACCTGGAAAGTACTGAAAGACGTTGCTATGGATACGATAAAATTAACCGCGATGGTTCTTCTTATTGCAGGTTGTTCTACTGCTTTTGTTAGTGTATTTCTTAGCGCTGGTGGAGGAGATGTTGTAGCGAATTTAATTTTGTCTGTTCCTGGTGGTCACTGGATGGCTTTTGCCCTAATTATGTTGATAGCTTTTATTTTGGGTATGTTTATTGATTGGATCGGTATTATTTTTATATTGGTACCTATATTGACTCCTATTGTTCTTAAATTGGGTTTTAATCCTTTGTGGTTTGCTATGATGGTTATTGTTAATCTTCAAATGTCATTTTTAACTCCGCCCTTTGCCTATGCTATATTCTTCCTAAAAGGTGCTGCAGCGCCAGAGTTGGGTATAGATACAGCTGATATTATACGCGGGGTGATACCCTTTATCGGCCTAATAGTGATCGGACTTCTTTTAATGATCGCTTTTCCACAGATTATTCTTTGGTTACCGAGCACGATGTAACCAGGATCAGGATAGGATCATTGTAATAGTGAGATTTATAAAATGTTATAATCAAATAATCGATGATAGGGGAGATGTACGATGAAAAAAGAGATTATTATGACCGAAAATGCTCCAGCTGCTTTTGGTCCATTTTCACAGGCAGTAAAGGTAGGAGGTTTTGTATTTACTTCTGGTATTTTACCATTAGATCCCGCAAGTGGTAAAAAAGTTAGCGGGGGTATTGAAAACGAAACAAAGCAGACATTAGAGAACCTAAGAGCCATTTTAGAAACCTCAGGTTCTTCTTTGAATGAGATTGTAAAGGCTACAATATTTCTTACCGACATGAACGATTTTGAAATAGTGAATTCGATCTATAGCAAGTATTTCTCTGGTGATTTCCCGGCACGAGCTGCCATAGGAGTCAATGGTCTTGCCAAGAACGCGAAAATAGAAATACAGGCAATTTCCATTTATCATACTGATGATCAATAAAGACTGGTAAAAAAATATAATATTTTAACAAGAATTAATTTGCCCATATATACTATAGGTTTATAAATGTTAACAGATCTAAACAAAAAAGCAAAACTAATAAATTTTATTTACTGAGGAGGTCTTTTTCTATGGAAGTTTTATGTATTGGAGATGTAATGATACTGGGTAATAATATTGGAGCAGCAGCCAAAGAGCTAAAACTGAATAATTTAAATATAGATATTAAAGATTGGGAAACAGATTGGGATAAACTTCAGGATCGCCGATTGATTATTGAAAAACAGGGACCGTCTGCTGAATCAGTGGTACCCCAAATATTAAACGCAAGCAAGAACACTGAAATATTATTGGTCTTGTTTTGTCCAGTATCACAAGAGGCTATTGATGCATTACCTAATCTTAAACTTATTGGTGCTTTACGAGCAGGATTAGAAAATATTGATGTTAAATATGCTACTGAAAAGGGAATAATTGTTCAAAACATTAAAGGTCGTAACGCACAAGCTGTTTCTGATTTCACTATCGGTTTAATCCTGGGGGAAGCTCGTAATATTGCCCGTAGCTATCATGCAGTGAAAAACGGTATCTGGCGAAAAGATTTTGTTAATTCCGATATGGTACCTGAATTACAGGGAAAAACAATTGGATTGGTAGGTTTTGGTTATATTGGTCAATTGGTAGCCCAAAAATTAAGTGGTTTTCAAGTCAATATTTTGGTATTTGATCCCTATGTTTCCGCTGAAGTAATCCAGAAATACCATGCTAAAAAAGTTACCATTGAAGATTTATTTAAAAGCGCTGATTTTGTTTCATTACATGCAAAGATGAGCAAAAATACCAAAAACATGATTGGAGAAAAAGAACTTTTATTAATGAAAGACACAGCATATTTAGTAAATACAGCTCGTGCAGACTTGGTTGAAGAAGATGCCTTGTATCAGGTGTTAAAGGAGAAAAAAATAGCCGGTGCTGCCTTGGATGTATTCTGGCAGGAACCGATTGGCGAAAATAGCCGCTGGTTAGAGCTTGATAATGTTACTTTAACCACTCATATCGCCGGAACAACCAAAGAAGCTTTGACAAAATCACCTTATCTTTTGGTTGAAGATATCAACAAATTATTAGAAAACAAGGAACCAAGATTTGTGGTTAACCCTGAAGTGTTAAAACGAGCTGAAGTCCAGAATTGGCTCGAAGAAGTAAGGAGTCGTTAAATGTTAGTTAATTTAAATGATGTTTTAAATAAAGCAAGAAAATCAGGCTATGCCATCGGAGCATTTAATGTTTATAATATGGAGACTATAGAAGCTGTTTTTGAGGCAGCTGTATCTTTAAATATCCCGGTTATTATCGCTTTTGGTGAAAAATATAGCTATATTAATTCGATCCATTTAATTGCAAAATGTGTCCAGGAGTTAGCGAATAAAACACCATTACCCATTGTGCTTCATTTAGATCATTGCAAATCAGAAGATTTGATTATTCGGGCAATTCAAGCAGGTTTTACTTCAGTTATGTATGATGGTTCCAGTATGGCAAACAGTGATAATATAGGAATTACCTCCAAAATAGTAAAAATAGCCCATGCGGCCGATGTTACAGTAGAAGCAGAATTGGGTTATGTTCCTGCAGAAGATACCGGAAAATCTGTTCCAGAGGATCAATTAACCAAGCCGGGAGAAGCAAAAGAATTTGTAGAGAAGACAAATTGCGATGCCTTAGCTATTGCAGTTGGAACGATCCACGGTAACTATATTGGTAAACCAAAAATATATCATGACCGCTTAAAAGAAATCGCAAAAGCAATTTCAATTCCCCTCGTCCTGCATGGAGGTTCTGGAAACACAGAAGAAGATTTTGTATTAGCAATCGATGAAGGAATATCAAAGATAAATATTAATACTGAAATATCAAACGCAGCCGTAAAGCAATTAAACGAAATATTTAAAAGCGATTACTCTGGCCATTTGTCTGCTCTTTCCAATAGTATAAAAGAACCGATGCTCGCAGTGATTAAGGAAAAAATGAGATTATTTTCTCGCGGTAAAATTGGTTCGATACCTAAAAAGTAATTTTGGTAAAATTCATTTAGGGGACCAAACAGCCGTTACAGCTGGTCGTCGTGACACTAAAAATATAAATGATGCAATCAAATAATTGGTAATTGAAATTAAAAATTGTGGTGGTTAACCTTTAAAGTTTGATAAAGAAGGTAAGTTAATTAATAATTTTTTATAAATTTATATAAAGGATTTATCATGGGCAGTTTAATTCTATGTATAGATATTGG
>JADBLP010000079.1:0-17066 GCA_014894375.1 Actinomycetota bacterium
ACTCTTGTGAGATAAAAACTTTATAATGAAAGGTGATTTATAAATTTGATAGGATATTTATTTTTATTCGTGTATCAGTACTGTTACGCCTAATGGAAGCTTTTCGTATAACCACTTTGCTTCTTCTAACTTTAATCTTATGCATCCGTGGCTTGCGGGGCTTCCAAGCTTTTCATATTCCTCCATAATCATCTCTTTATTTTCATCAAAAGGAACACTATGGAAAAGATATTTTTTGTAAAACCTTGTCCAGTAATAAGCTCCCATATTAAATCTATCGATCCATGAATATTCAATCTTTTGAGAAGTCTTAAACTCTCCTAATGGAGTCTGGAACTGGTCGGCTCCTCCCGAACAGATCATTTCTTTTATTAAATTATCTTTGTAATACACAAAAACCTTTTGTTTGGTTAAATCTACTTTAATTCTAAAATCATCACTGCTGGTAAAATCAATATCCTGCTCTTCGATTGGACCAGGATTATTATTTTCATCTTTTATTTCTTCCACGACTGCCACCTCCTGCACCTCTCCAGCCTCTTTTTTAATGATATCCTTATCTTCTCCTGATTCTCCCGCTAAATTATCCATACTGCCATCCCCTTCAGAAATACCTTCAACAGTAACTTCATCCGAATAATCTGTATCACCGGGTTCGATAAAATCAGCTTCGTTGAAATCTTCATTATTACTCGCTAGAGGATTATTCATATTATCAGCTTTAGTAGTTTCTGATTGCTTTTGCGCAGCTTCTAAATTACCTGCCGGGAATATAATCATCTTGCCAACAAAGACTAGAATTAAGAAGACAAGAATTACGGTTATTATCAAACCTATCCACTTTTTTAAATATTTAAACAACTATTTTCCTCGTAAATTTATATAAAAAATAAAAGTATAATACTATTATAATATTTTTCAGATTTTATGAAAGCAAAATTTAAAATAAAATATCATCATAAGGAAGCATCTATTATTCATAGCTGCGATAAATAAGTCTATATATTTTAAATCCAAATGTTATTCCTGGCCACATTCCGTATCCCTGCCAGTCAATATATCAATCCCATGGGGCAGTGGACGGTATATCAACTCCAGGCTATCTTTTACTCCTTTTATACTACCAGGCAGGTTTATTATTAAAGTTTTTTTCCTTATCCCACTTACTCCCCTGGAAAGAATTGCTCTGGGAGTTTTTTTCTGGCCTTCAATCCTTATTATCTCACTGAACCCGGGAACCTTTTTCTCAATAACCTCATCAGTCGCTTCAGGAGTCACATCTCTGGGTGAAAACCCGGTGCCCCCGGTGGTTAAGATCAGATTTGCTTTTTCTTTATCTGAGATATCCTTAAGTTTTTCCTTTATTTTATCCTTCTCATCCGGGACTATTTCGTAATCAGCAATTTCCCATCCTTTTTCTTTGAAATATTGCATTATATATTTACCGCTTATGTCTTCGCGCTCTTCCCGGTATCCTTTATCACTAACAGTGATGATTGCTACTTTTAATAGTTTTTTCATAAAATTTTTCCTTTTAAATCTTACAATTATAATTTTTTATAAAATATAAAAAAGTATTTCTATACCTTATTTTTTAACAATCTTTCTTACAAGGCATTTATAATTTTATTTCCAACCTTTATCTTCCCTGGCTGCAGTACCCTGCAGAACACACCTTCTTGCGGCATTATACATGAACCCATCAAATAAAAAATACTACAGGGTTTGGGGCACTTCTTCCCAATCTGGGTGACTTCAAGCATTACCCTATCTTCTTCACCTACTGTCAAAATATCCCCGATTTGCAGTCTCTTTAAATCTATACCCGAGGTAGTTATATTTTCAGCAAAATCTCCCGGACTGGCATCAATGCCCTTACTGTTAATACCCTTAATACTCTCATATGAAAGCAGGCTTACCTGACGGTGCCAGTTTCCGCTGTGCCCGTCTCCTTCTATACCATATTCATTTATGGAAACTTCATTTACAGGCTTCTTTTTGCCGCCCTTTTTTTCACTTATATTTATTGAAACTATTTTTCCTTTATTTTCCAAAATATCAAATCCTCCTATTCTGGTAATTTTTAAGATAATAGCCTTTTCCTCCGGTCTTTTCTAGAAGTTCTATGCCTTCTATTCTCATTTCTTTTGAAACTGCCTTACACATATCATATATAGCCAGCAGACTGATGCTTACTGCCATAAGAGCTTCCATTTCTACTCCGGAAACATCAAAACCTTTCACTTTTGCTACCGCCTCTATTTTATTTCCCTTTTCCAGTATTCTGAAATCTATGTCTACATCTGTAAGCCTTATCTGGTGACAGAGTGGAATCAGTTCCCAGTTTTTTTTTGCCGCACTCACTCCAGCAATTTTTGCTACAGTTAAGACATCGCCCTTTTCTAATTGGTTATCTTTAATCTTACCGATGATATCCTTATTTAAAATAATATATCCCCTGGCTTTAGCAGTCCTTAAAGCTACCTTTTTATCGCTCACATCAACCATTTTGGCCCTCCCCTGCCTGTCTGTATGAGTAAAATTATCCGGATTTTTCATCTTAAAACTATCCCCCAATTTTATTCATGAAGCTGGCAATTTTCAGATTGCTTCCCACTTTACATTTTATGTTACTATTCCTGTCCTTTGGTTTTATCTTTATAAAACTTTTAATCAATTTTTTTATTCTTTCATTATCAGTGCCATCTCTAAGCTCTTTTTTTATATCAATTTCCGAACTGGAAAACAAACACAATTTTATACTTCCTTTAGAAGTAAGCCTGATCCTGTTACAGTAATAACAGGACTCCCTTTTATTTATAATAAAACCAATCTTACCTTTACTCCCATTAGTCTTGTAATATACTGCCGGCCCGAAACCCAGGGGCTCTTTAATTTTACAGTATTTACCAAATTTATTAATAGATTCAAAAATACTTCTTATATCTACTTTTGGTTTATCGATATTAATCAGGTTACTGCTGCATTCTACAGTATCCAGGCCTGATATGGACATCATTTCTATAAATCGAATACTTACCGGTTTTTCAATAGCAAACTTGATAAATTCCAGGGAGTCCTTCCAATCAAATAGACCGGTAAGCACCACATTTATCTTTACGGATTCAAATCCCATTTCAACAGAACTTTCTATAGCTTCCAATACTTTGCTGAGATCACCTCCCCTGGTAATCTCCCTATATTTTTTTGGATCCAGACTATCCATACTTACATTGATTCTTCTTATACCGGCGCTATAAAGGCCTTTTAAAAATTTACCCAGCAGTGTTCCATTGGTAGTAAGGGAGATGTCCTCAATTCCTGTAATGTTTCTTATGCCTTCAATCAAGTCCAGTATATTATCCCTGAGAAGAGGCTCACCGCCGGTAAGCCTTATTTTCTTTATCCCCAGTTCAGATAATATTCTTACCGCTCTTAATATTTCCTCAAAAGTTAAAAGCTCTCTTCTGTCAAGCAGTTTTATTCCTTTTTCAGGCATGCAATATGTGCATCTTAAGTTACAGCGGTCAGTAACTGATAATCTTAGGTAATCAATTTTTCTATTATAATTATCTATTAATTTTTCTTTCATAAGTCTGTTTACAGCCAAAAATATTCTATTTAATAAAAATTACCCATTAAATCTTTATCTCACCTTTTAAACATATGTATTGAACTTGCTTTCACTGCTGCTGTAATTTCCTTACCCAAAGCCAGCTTCAATCTATTAACGGAATTCTGGGTTACAAAGGAGCTCAATGGGAAACCGCAATCAATTTCAATTCTTTTAAATATTCCAATATCCCTTATTTCAGTAATTTTCCCCTTGAACAGATTCATGGCAGAAGATTCTTCAGATGATATTTCAGTGCTATATAAGATTACATCTTCTGGCCTTATTGCCAGTGTAACTCTAGTACCCCTTCTTTCCTGGCTAACCACGGATACTTCAATATTACTCTTTCTTGCAGTTACTCCAACTTTGCAGACATTTCCTTTTCTCTCAAGAATAACTCCATCCACCAGCGTTTCGACTCCTACAAATCTGGCTATAAACTCATTTACAGGTTTTCTGAATATCTCTTCCTTTCCGGCAAACTGCAATATTTTCCCTCTATCCATAACTGCAATATCATCTGCAAGCACCATGGCTTCATTTCGATCATGTGTAATGTATACAACAGATTTTCCATAACCCCTTAATACCCCAAAGAGATCCGCGCGCAAACTTTCCCTGGAACTCTGGTCAATATTTGCCAGTGGTTCATCCAGCAGCAGCAGTTCAGGATCAAGGACCAATGCTCTGGCCAGGGATACTCTCTGCTTTTCACCTCCGGAAAGATTTTTAGTGCTCCTGTTGAGTAAATCTGTGATTTTTAATTTGCCAGTAAAGTAATCAATCCTGTCTTTTACTCCTGATAATTTTATTTTTCTAATCTTTAAACCCATTATTATATTGGTGTAAACCGATGTATTAAAGAGTAGAGGCTCCTGGAATACTACAGCCATTTTTTTTCTTACTTCTGTTTGACTGACTTCTCCATTTGTTATTTCATGACCATTAAAATATATTTTCCCTTCATCGGGTCTCTCCAGAAGGTTAATGAGCCTTATCAGAGTAGATTTACCGGAGCCGTTAGGTCCGATTATAGTTAATATTTTTCCCTTTTCCGCGTACAGGTTATTAACATCCAGACAAAATTTACTGTTATATTTTTTTTTAAGGTCTGAAATCTCTAGAATCTTCTTATCCATCCAATACCTTCCTTCTGCTGTATTAAAGTGAGTAGAAAATTTACCCCAAATGTAATAGCAAGCAGTATTACCACAAGAGCAATTGCCATATCAAAATTACCCATTCTGACCATCTGAACTATAGCAGTGGTAAGAACCCTGGTCTCTCCCTTAATATTCCCTCCTACCATAATCACTGCTCCTACTTCTGATATTATTCCTCCAAAACCAGCCATAACTGCTGCCAGGGCAGGCAGCCTGGCTTCCCTTATTAAAATCCAGTAGACCTGAAATCTATTTGCCCCTAAAGACAAAACCTGTTGTTTTAATTTGGGGTCAATCTGCTGTACAGCTGCCAGAGTTATACCTGCAATTATAGGTGAGGCAATAAGCACCTGGGCTATCACCATGGCAGTGGGAGTATACATTAATTTTAAAAATCCAAGCATTCCACTTCTCCAGATAAACAATATAACTATTAGACCAGCAGCTACCGGTGGAAGTCCCATTCCAGTATTTATTACTGCAATAATAAACTTTTTTAACGGGAATTTATTTAATCCCACAAGCACCCCTACCGGTATTCCCAGAAGCATAGAAAAAAATACCGCACTTCCAGAAACTCTCAGGGTTAGAAATAAAATCTCATATACTTCCCTGTTCCCGGTAAAAATTAAAATTATTGCTTGTTTTATTCCCTGCCAGATAATTTCCATAATTATTTAATCACATCAGGATAAAATAACGGCTGACCATATTCCGCTACACCAAATTCTTTAATAATAGCCTGGCCCTTTTCTCCGGTTATAAATTCCACAAAAGCTTGAGCTCCCTCATAATTTATATCAATATCCTTATGTTTTTCCGGATTTACAGGAATCACTCCATAAGGATTGAAGAGTATCTCGTCCCCCTCCACTAAAACAACCAGGCTCAGATTATTCTGCTGCGTCAGATAAGTTCCTCTATCAGTCATGGTGTAAGCCTGTTTTTCATCAGCGATCCTCAGTGTTTCTCCCATTCCCTGACCACTTTCTATATACCAGTCACCCTGAGGAGTAGTCCCGGTTTCTTCCCATATCGCTATTTCTTTCTTATTGGTGCCAGAATCATCTCCTCTTGAAACAAACAAAGCCTCATTTACAGAAATAGTTATGTAAGCTTCCACTGCTGTAAGTCCACTGATATCTGAAGGATCATCTTCCGGTCCTATTATCACAAAGTCATTATGCATCACATCTCTTCTTTCAGTTCCATAACCTTCTTCAACAAACCTGTCTTCTTCTTCTCTGGAATGTACCAGTATAACGTCTGCCTCTCCTCTTTCTCCCATAGCAATGGCTTCTCCTGTGCCAACAGCTATAGGTTTTACTTTATAGGTGGTTTCCTCCTCAAAAACAGGGATTAACTCATCCAGAAGACCGCTGTCGTAAGTGCTGGTAGTGGTTGCCAGAATAATTTCAGTGTTTTTTACTTTGTCTTTACATGAAAATGCAAAAACAGATGTAGCAATTATAAGTACAGATAGCATAAAAATTAAAAAAATCTTTAAAAATCTAAATTTACTCATTTCTGCTTAATTCATTTATATATTTTTATTATTGGTTTACTTATTATTCAATGATTAAATACTTTTTTCACCTAATTATTTTTCATTATTTAATCATATTTTGCAGACAATATTATATTAACCGCAATTAATACAATTATGAAAATTAAAAAAACCAGCAAGGAACTCTTACTGGTTTTATACAATAATCCAAACTAAGTCCCCTTTCCAAATATGGGAGGCTAATCCGTTTCCAGACTAACCCTACCGCTTAAACTTCATAGCTTCAAAGCCTTAGAAAATTTAAGTCGGAGACAATATTTAATTTTTATCTATATTATTTACAAATCCTGATTCTGAATTATCTTATTTTAAATGAAAATTTTCAAATGTTTATTTAAACGTTTTTATGTATTTTTACACACAATCTTTAAATTTTAACTCAAACTAGATGTATCTTAACCTTTTGATTTTACCTACTCTTCAAGCAAAAAACTTCAATTTCACTATCTTTCTTTATATCCCCGGCATCTTCTGGAAAAACTGCAATACCATCAGCTTTTGCCATAGAGGTTAGTATGCCTGATCCCTGCATACCCGTAGATTTGAAAAAATACTCGTTATCTTTTTTCTCAAGCATCACCCTGACAAAATTAGTTCTGCCTCTTTTATTCTTAAAATCATGATAAGCTCTGGCTCTTACTGAAGGTCTGAACAGATTATCATCTCCAATTATCTTCTTGATCAATGGTCTTACATACATTTCAAAACAGACCATAACCGATACAGGATTTCCCGGCAATCCGAATATAAATCCATCCTTATATTTCAGGAAAACCAGTGGTTTTCCTGGTTTCTGGTTTACCCTCCAGAATATCAACTCTGCTCCAATGCCAATCAGGATTTCCTTTACAAAATCATAATCACCAACAGAAACCCCTCCACTTAATAACAGAATATCACACTCCGATAAAGCCTCCCGTATCTTTTCCTCTAAGATTTTTTTCTCATCTTTAACTATACCATACCTGATATACTTTATGCCTATTTCCTTCAATTGAGCAGATAAAGAATAACTGTTGCTATCCCTCACTTTACCTATATCTAATTCCTTATCTATCTCCAGAAGCTCATCTCCAGTTGATATTATCCCTACTACAGGAGGATGGTAAACAAGCACTTCGCTCTCACCCAATGAAGCCATAACTCCTATATCTGCAGGAAAAATCTTTTCCCCTTTCCTTAAGACTTTATCTCCTTTTTTTATATCTTCCCCTCTGTATCTTATATTTTCTCCCCACGCACATTCCTTAAAAACCAGGATACTCTCTCCATCCTTTTCTGTATCCTCTTTCATCACCACAGCATTACAATTTTCTGGAATAGGGGCACCGGTCATAATGAGCATGCAATAACCCGGGCTAATCTTTACAGTTGGCACTTTACCAGCAGGTATATCCTCAGCCAGTAATATTAATCTTACAGGGTAGCTCCTATCTGCTCCTTTTACATCTTCTGTTCTTACCGCATATCCATCCATAGCAGAATTATTATAGACAGGTATATCATCCTTTGAGATTACATCTTCTGCCAGTATCAGGCCCAGGCTATCAAGTAAAGGAACTTTTACAGCTTTAATTCTTATACTGCATTCAAGCACCTTCTTTTGAGCTTCTTTTACTGAAAGCATGATTTATTTCTCAAGGTATAGTGAATAATATTATTTACAGGCATTAATATTATTATTTTAAAGCAGACATGTAAAGTAACTAGATATGTAATTATTTATCATGGAATAATAGATGCTTCCTTTCATTTAAGACCACGGTAATCTACTTTAAAAAAATGTTATAATGTAAATTTAAAAAATATAATTATAAAGACTTATGGAAAAATATATTATAAAAGCTGACGGTAAAAAAGAACCATATGATGAGGAAAAAATAAGCTCCTCTTTTATAAAAGCCGGAGCTTCCCCTGAAATTGCCACAGCAGCCACTAAAACAATAAATAAAAAAGTAAGAGATAATATGACTACTGATGAAATCTATTATAAGGCTCTGAGTCATCTGAGAGCACTGGAACCAATAGTAGCTCTCAAGTATTCATTAAAAAGATCCGTTATGGATATGGGGCCTGAAGGATTTGTTTTTGAAAAATACATAGCAAAGATTTTAAGAGAATATGGTTTTATTACTGAGGTAGGGCAAATCTTAAATGGTTATTGTGTTGATCATGAAGTTGATGTCGTTGCAAAAAAAGAAAACTAGGTTTGTCTGATAGAATGTAAGTACCATAATTCACCAGGAATAAAATCCAACATAAAAACTGCCCTTTATATTCATAGCAGATTTCTGGATATAGAAAAGGCTTACAGGGAAAAAGATAATGACAGCCATACTCATTTTGAAGCCTGGCTGGTTACCAATACCAAGTGCACATCAGATGTCATAAAATATGCCGGTTGTGTAGGCTTGAAAATCTTAGCCTGGTATTATCCAAAGGTGGAAAATTTACAATACTTTATTGAAACAAAAAAACTTTATCCCATAAGCATTCTTTCCACAATTACTGAAAAACAAAGGGATATATTATTTGATTCCGGTATTATACTGGCCAAAGAACTGGATAGTTACAAGGTGGATAGTCTAGCTGAATTAATCTCGGTAAGCCAACCGGAAGCATCTAAAATTTTAAATGAAGTTAATATTATCTTATAAAAAAGAATAGCAAGTTTATTTTAAATCCTGCCTGCATTTATCAGTCAGCTTATTAATTACCACCGGAGCAGGTTGCACAGCTTCCGCCTGAACAGCTACTGCAGGACGGTGAACCTCCTGAATTACTGCCATCGCCAGGGGAGCTTTTAAAACCTACAGGAGAAAATATCTTTACCATATTTTTGCTTCCACATTTCTCACACTTAGTCTGGCAGCAGTCTTCTCCCCTTATTACTATTTCTGAAACACTTCCACAGTCCTTACATTTATAATCTACAAAACGCAAGACTATCACCTTCAATCGGCATAATATCATCTGCAATATTTAACAGCACATTATAATAATACAAAACTTACTTTACAATCAAGTAAATATCTTAATCAGTTCTATTTATAATGGTTAAAAACTCCAAATACTTCAAAAATATTATATATCTTTTCTCTTATGGATATAAGATGCATATTTTCAAATAAATTTACATAAAAGTCTTTCTAAAAAATCATAAAATAATTAGAATAAAGTACTAATTTGGAGTTAATTATCTATCAAGGAGGAAGAATGCATTTTAAGCCAGATATCAATACCTATATTCCCGGTAAAATAGTATGCGTTGGAATGAATTACAAATCCCATATTGAAGAGCAGGACGGGCGGTTCCCAAAAAAACCTGTGCTTTTTGCAAAGGCAAGGAGCTGCGTTATAAAGAATGAGGAAAATATCATATATCCCCGGGAAGTTGAAGAACTTGATTATGAAGTAGAGCTTGCAGTTGTGATAGGCAGAAAGATGAAAGATATCCCTGAGGATAAAGTATCAGATTATATTTATGGCTATACAATAATGAATGATATTACTGCCAGGGACATCCAGCAAAGCGAACGGCAGTGGTACCGGGCAAAGAGTTTTGATACTTTTGGGCCCATTGGACCGGTTATAGCCAGAAAGGATAAAATACCTGACCCACAAAACCTGAACCTTAAATCTTATGTGAATGGCGAGCTAAGACAGAATGGAAATACATCGGATATGATATTCGGGGTTTACCAGCTTATATCTTACATCTCCAGGTCTATTACCTTAGAGGCAGGAGACCTTATATCAACCGGAACTCCTGCAGGAGTGGGGGTATTTATGAAAAAGAAAAAACTGTTAAAGTCCGGAGATGTGGTAATCTGTGAGATTGAAAATATTGGAAAACTTGAAAATAAAATTGTTTCAGGATAATTTCAATCTTTAAAAAGAAACATACAATAGATTTCAAATTGGCTGGAACATAAAAAAAAATAACCATTGCAATATTACAATATAAGTAGTATTAGTAGTATTATACTTGGAACTATTGTTTCCAAAATTACAGTCTTTTATAATAGACTTATAATAGACTTGGAAATAATAATTTAATTTTTAGGCTTAATAATAGAGGATATCAGTAGACATTTATGGTATTTATTGAGAGTATTTTTATGAGAAAAGAAAGCTTTTACCATTTACATGCAGATATCTGTAAAACCATTGCCAATCACAAAAGACAGGCCATTATTGATACGATACATAGAGGTGAAATGACTGTCAGCACATTGGTAAAAAAGACCGGGATTTCACAGGCAAATCTTTCTCAGCACCTGGCCATATTAAGATCGAAAGGTGTTGTCCAAACCAGAAGAGAAGGGAATAATATTTATTATTCAATTGCAAATCCTAAAATAATAGAAGCATATGACCTGATAAGCGAAGTCTTAAAGGAATCTACATCATCTAGAAATAAGACAGTTACCAATGCATTCGATCACAAAAGATAATCCAAGGGGAATTTATCAGTTTACTACTATTATTTCGTCTTTGGCTTTGAAGATATTATAAAATAAAATAATTAGTAAGAACTGCAACCATCCTGCAGGAAAAATCTTTGTCACATTCTTATATTTTATAATTACTATCCAGGTTGCAAAAACTATAATAGAAAATACAGAAGCGGTAGGAATCTGAATTACCAATTGATCATACTGTCTGAAAAAGTGATTTAATTTAAATTTTTTTATTTAATAATTCACTTTTTTTTATTATAATCACCGTTGACCATTATAAATTCAAATTTACCTTAATTTATGTATTTTAAATTAATTATTCAGGTTTTAGGTGGTTTAGCTTTATTTATTTTCGGTATGACTACTTTAAGTGACAGCCTTCAAAAAGTCACTTCAAACAGCTTAAAGTCAATAATTAGCATACTTCAAAAAAAGCCCTGGGCTGCTGTCTTGGTTGGGCTTGGAACAACAATGATAATCCAGAGCAGCAGCGCCACATCAGTGATGACTATTGGATTTGTTAATGCGGGTTTGATGACTTTAAAAACATCAATAGGAATTATAATCGGTGCAAATATCGGTACCACTATTACTGCCCAGATAGTTTCCTTTAATATTATTGATGCGCTTTCTTATCCTTTAATAATTATTGGTTTTATTATGTTCTTTGTCAGTAAAAGGCGAAGATATAAAAATATCGGGATGGCAATACTCGGTTTAGGTTTATTATTTCTCGGAATGAATCTAATGAAACAATCACTTGAACCGTTAAAAAATAATATAGGCTTTAAAAACTTTCTGCTGACTTTTAGTAAAAATCCGTTCCTTGGTTTGCTTGCAGGGCTTATTATGACATCAATATTGCAAAGCAGCTCTGCTACAATAGGCTTGCTTATTGCTCTTGCAGCACAAGGTTTAATACCAATAAGTGCTGCAGTACCAGTTTTGTTTGGTGATAATATTGGAACCTGTGCAACTGCTCTGATTGCAAGTACCGGAACTACAGTTACAGCTCGTAGAACTGCCTTTGCTCATTTATTATTTAATATATTTGGAACAATAATGTTTTTTACATTATTATATGGATTTAAGCTTGGTCCATTACTTTTCCCTCATATTGGAAGTACAGTTCCCCATCAGATAGCCAATATGCATACGATATTTAATACAACCACAACAATAATTTTATTTCCTATGATCGGATTGTTTGAAAAACTGGTTATTAAATTATATCCGGGTAAAGATATAATAGTACATAAAAATGCATTATACCTGGACAGCAGGCTAATTGACACCCCATCTCTTTCATTAGAGCAGGCTAAAAAAGAGTTATTGAGAATAACTAAAATAACCCAGAACATGTTAAATCTTTCATTTGAAAGATTACATAAAAAGGATCCCATTATTGAAAAAAAGGTACTTGACAGAGAATCTGCCGTAGACAGCATTACAGAAGACATAATAAGATACCTGACCAAAGTATCTCAAAAATCATTGGGTTTAAAACTGTCCAATATGCTAACCAATTTATATCATATAGCTTATGACGCTGAAAGGGCTGGTGACCATGCCGAAAGCATACTTTATCTAATGCTGGTAAAGGAAGAAAATAGAATGACTTTTAGTAAAATTGCTTTTCAGGAACTAGAAGCGGTACATGATAAAGTCAACCATCTGTTTAATTTCTTAATATCAGGTATGGAAAATAACAATTTAGACAAGCTCAAACAATGCGAAAAAATTGAATCTGAAATAGATTTAATGGTAAAAGAAATAAGGACAAACCACCTAAAAAGACTCCAGAATGGTGAATGTATGCCACTTTCAGGGGTTGTTTTTGCAGATATTATTTTACATCTTGAAAGAACAGGGGATCTTCTTTTTGGGATATCAAGAAATCTGTTAAATATAGAAAAATCTTAATTTAATCAAAGAATGATATGAGAAAAGTGATAGCTAAAAGCATTCCCTATCTCTTAATTTGCAAAACTCACTCTCACATTCAACTTCTATTGTGGAATGCTCCAAATTTAAAGATCTGGTAATTTCTTTAACTCTTCTTTTTATATCAATTATTTCATCTGTAGTTGTATTATCTTTTACAACAATGTGAGTTGTCAGTACATTGTTTAGACTATCCGTAGACCATATATGGGTGTGATGGATTTCAATAATCTTGTAAGTTCTGAAATTATCCTTTAAATTAACTCAAATACAGATATAAATAGTTCTGTTTTTTTTTGAATATATTTAGTAATATTAAAAATATAATTATGACTATTATTCTTTTATAAATGAAAGATATCGTAATTGAAGTAAACAAATTAAGAAAAGTCTATGGCGACTCGGTAGCAGTTGATAATATAAGCTTTGATGTAAGAAAGGGAGAAATATTTGTTCTTCTGGGACCTAGTGGCTCTGGAAAAACAACCACCTTGGAATGTCTCGAAGGTTTAAGAAAGCCTGACGGGGGCTCTGTTAAATTAATGGGTCTAAATCCAAATTATAATTATAGTAATCTCAGTAACCTTATCGGTATTCAACTGCAAACTTCTGGGCTGCCAGGTAATATGCGTGTAGATGAAGCGATGAATTTTTTCTGTGCTTACCATAAGAAATCTCCTCGTTATGATTTATTAGAACGATTAGGCTTCAAAGAGAAAATGGATGCTCAATACCAAACACTCTCAACAGCCCAACATAGACGACTGTCTCTTGCACTCTCTATTGCCCACAGTCCATCTATATTAATTCTAGATGAACCAACTGCAGACCTTGATGATCAATCACGGGTGGAGCTGCATGACATAATAATAGAATCACAGAAAAGAAATACCACTATTTTACTTGCTACACACAATATGGCAGAAGCAGCAAAGTTAGCTACTCGTATGGCTATATTATGGAGAGGTAAAATGATTACTGCTGGAACTCCTCTTGAGGTAACAGCAACTGGAGCAAGATTGGCTAAAATATCTGTCAGAGTAGTAGGTTCCAGTTTATCAAAGCCTGATATTAAATTTCCATCTGTTACTAAAAGTTTATTAAAAGATGAATATAAAATATACTATAGTGCTAATCCTGGTTTAACAGTTTCAGCAATAATTAAATATATATCAAAACAAAAAGATGAGCTTATTGATTTGAGAGTGGAACGTTCTTTAGAAGAGCGTTTCATGGAAATTACAGACAATGAGGCTAAAAAATGAAAGCTTTTAAAAACCATTTTTTCTTCGAATTTCATACAGGACTGGCCGATAAAAGCTTACTGGTGATGAATTATCTTCTCCCATTGGGACTTTATATTCTAATGGGGCTGTCGATGAAAGACATTAATCCTAGTTTTATGGAGATAATAATTCCATCAATGATTGTAATTTCTATGCTGATTAGTACTATTTTAAGATTACCTGGTCCATTTATAAAATCCCGTGATGCAGGCATATTCAGAAACTATAAAATTAATGGAGTACCTGCAACTTCTATAGTGATTATTCCTTCATTAAATACAATGCTACATACTATAGTTATTGCAATAGTTATAATTCCAACAGCATCTTTATTTTTTAAAGCCCCACTTCCGGATAAATGGATTGCCTTTATATTGGTTTTTTTACTCACGGCCTTTGCATTTACTGGACTTAGTGTGCTTATCGGCGCTTTATCGTCCAGCTCTCTTACAACCATGCTATGGTCCCAGCTAATTTTTATACCATCAATGGTTATAGGTGGTTTTTTGATCCCATCTGATTTGCTGCCCACTGGTTTAGGTAAAATCGGAATACTTCTACCAAGTACCCATGCACTGAATTTATTTAAATTCTACTCATATAATCAATCTATTGATTATAATCCTTTATGGTCAATGCTAATTTTGCTTTCAAGTGGAATATTATCATTTGGATTAGCCATATATTTATTCAATTGGGACAATCAAAATAAAACCAGAAGGGGAAATCCTCTTTTTGGGCTCTTTGCAATCCTTCCTTATATAATCGCAGCCATCTTTCTTCCCTAGCCAAAAGCTAAAAACAAATTATTTACTTACCACAGGACAAGAAGATACCCCCCAGATTCCAGGACCGGTATGAGCACTCATAACTGTGGTTACTTCAGATAGAATCATCTCATCAATTTTAACCCTGCTATCCTCTCTTATAATCTTTTCAAGTTCTAAAGCTGGATTGATATCAGAGCCATAAAAGATACCAATTTTTTTCTTACCAGTACAAAAGGAGTCTTTTCTAATCTGTTTGTGAAGCTCAATAATAGAATTCCTTTTATTTTTTACAAATTTCTTTAGCTTTACTTTTCCATTGGTGTCTATAGTAAGAATTGGTTTAAGTTTTATTGATTTAGATAAAAACTTTCCTAAAAAAGGTGCCCTGCCTCCTCTAAATATATATTCAAAATTCTCAAAAGTGGCAAACAACTTATTTTTCCTTATCATAAAATCTATAATACTATCTATTCCTTCTTCACATTCACCTCTTTTTGTAGCTCTTGCAGTTTCCAAAACAATAAAACCCAGACTGATGGCGGAAGTTTTAGAATCAATAACTTTTATTTTAGCTTGAGGGAAAAATCTTTTGGCCTGATCTGCTGAATTTGAAGTAGCAGAGAGCTTTGAACTAATATGAATTGAATAAATTAAAGTTTTTTTCTCTTTCTCTATTAAATCCCTGTAAACCTCTACAAAATCACCGACAGAAGGTGTGGAGGTATATACTTTTACTCCAGCTTCCAGTTTTTCATATACTTCACTACTGGTTATTTCCTTTCCCTCCAGAAATAATTTTCCACCAAATCCGATATATAGAGGCACCACCCTTATTTTATATTTACTGGCTAACTGTTCAGGAATATCAGATGTAGTATCTGTAACTATAGCAATATTTTCCATTGATTTATTCTTTATTAAGATTGAAATCCATTTTACAATATTTTAAATAAAAAAATACTACTTTTTTAAAATTAAATTAATCTTTTGTAGAATTAAAACTTCTAAGAAAAAAAATAAAATAAGGTTTAAAGTTTTCACAGATTATCTTAAGAAATGATGAAAAGATGAAAGGCAGGCAGGGCTGGCTCACTTTTCATCATTTCTAATTGGCTGTGACATTAAGATTTCTTTTCTTTGATTTATGAATTAAATTCGGTAAAATAATAGCGAAAGTTTGCTGAGGTTCAATTGGGTTTAAATTAAAATTTAAACCCAATTATAAAATATTATCTTATTATACAGGGAGAAAGAAATTATGAGTAAAATTCGTTTAGGTGTAATAGGTCCAGGTATCATCTGGGAAAGGGCGCATAAACCAGCATTAAAAAAATTTAGCAACAGGTTTGAAATAGCTGCTTTTTGTGCCACCGGTGAAAAAAGCAAAAATAAAATAAACAAAGAATATCCAGGCATGCCTTTTTATAAAGACTATAAATCATTGGTTAAAGAATCATTTATAGATGCGGTGATTGTAATGACGCCAATACCAATGAATCCGGTAGTTGCTATTGAAGCTCTTGATGCAGGTAAAGACGTGTTTTTGGAAAAACCAATGGCTACAAATGTTAAAGATGGAAAGGAATTGGTAAAAAAAGAAAAAGAGACAGGAAAGCTGGTTTTTGTTTTGGAGCAGCATGCTTATAAGAGCCTTGCGGATGAAATGATAAAAATAGTAAATTCTGGCAGGCTTGGAGATGTTCTTATGTTCGACAGGATTTATCATGATTACATAGGCTTTAAAGATGGAGTAGAAGATTATGGAAATACAGAATGGAGAATTAAACCAGAATTTCCCTTAGGTATGCTTTTGGATGGTGGTATTCATGAAATTGCCATGCTTTCAAAAATTTTTGGAAAACCCCTAACAGTTTATGCGGCAGGAGCTAAATACAGGCAGGAATATGGTGATTATGATTATGAATCTATGATTTTTGAATACAAAAATAATCTAATCGGTACTTTTAACAATTCATACTTTCTGGATGGGAATAGAAATTATTTCATTGTCAGAGGAACAAAAGGCCTGGCATTTTATGAAGAGGATTCAAAGATTGTAGTAGAAGAAAATAGCGGCAGGAGAGATGTTGTAAAAATAAGTGATGAGAATCCGTATTGTAGAATGTGGAAAATTTTCAGTAAGTGTTTGGAAACAAATTCAAAACCTTACTATACAACAGAGATAGCATTAAATGACCTGCAAATTTTAGAAGCAATTGAAAAATCTTTAAAAAAAGGAATAAAAGTATCAGTGAAC
>JADBLP010000079.1:17166-18256 GCA_014894375.1 Actinomycetota bacterium
TTGTCATTCTTTTATCATTATTGCTTTCAGCAGTAGATTATGGTGATTATTCATGTTTTATACCTGGAAGATCCATAAGCAAATTCTTATAAATATTAAATATAAATATTGGTGCCGCTCTTATGTCAATCAGCACAGTAATTGTAGCCATAAATTCAAGGTTCCTTAAGGTGATTAAATAGATTGGTATAACACCACTTAATTTAGAGACTTATTTATTTTTTACAAACTCTAAATTCTGATTTGGAAACTCCGCATACTGGACAAACCCAATCCTCTGGCAAGTCTTCAAAATCATAGGGAAGATCTATCCCGAATTCCGGATTTTCAACTTTAACATTAAAAATATATCCACAAGCTGTACATTTCCAATCTTCCATGTTTTTCCCTCCTGTTATTAATTAAAGCATAATATTTATTCTTTAATTATAAACGGATATCCAATTTAATTATAATCTGTATTCTTCTATTTCAATAATTTCTAAATATTCTCAAGGACAATTAATGTGTTTTATTGAATAAAGTAGTAACCTTATTCCTTATTTGCTATAATTCATAAACAAATATCTATATTGCATATTTATAAAACGCATAATATAAATGAGGTGATCGAATGGCCAAGCCTACCAAATATGCAACCCTGATTTGCACAATTGTAAGTATTCTTGCACTTATAGGTATTGTTATAGGAATATGGTTATCCAAACCACTCATAATAGTTATTTTTCTAATTCCTGCCGCAGCCTATGAAGTTTATAGAACCGAAGGACCTTCAACAGTATGGGCATCCTGGATTTTGCTTATAGCGCTGATTCTGGAAATAGTATTAATTGCTGCAAATATAAGCTTTGATCTGGCATCTTTTTTGGGAGAAAGTGAAAAAGTTGTGGCGGGTTATACTGTCCCATTAGGGGATATTAAAATAGCGGGACCCATTGTTATAGCTATTTTGTCCATAATGCTTTTTGTGAGAACCCGCGGCCGCTACACAAAATGGCTGGCAGTGGTAATCTTCATTACCTGTTTTGTTATTGTATATGTAATAAATCCGGAGATATTTAAAAATCTGCTTGGCCTGGCTGTAGATAAG
>JADBLP010000079.1:18356-26040 GCA_014894375.1 Actinomycetota bacterium
AAATTTTCATTTGATTTATTAAAGATTCTTTAGAATCCCAATGGTTTTATTGGCCCGGGATTATTATCCCAGACTACGTACCATTCTTTTTTACAATAAGGGCAGGTTACTTTTATATTATAATTTCCCGGTTCTTTTTGGTGGTAAAAAGGAAGATATGTCAATCGGTATCTTTTGTCTCTAAACCTGTACGCCACATTGCCTGAGCTTTTTTCCAGTGAAAGGCAAGTAGTGGAATTGCTATAATTACCAAAAGTATTCCTCTCAGTAAACCTTTAAATGCTATATCTTTTTCACTCTGAAGAGAGGCATTCAGTTCATCTTCAGCTAATTGTTCTATTTCTTCCTTGGATAGGTTTTGGTATTGATCTGCTGAATACACAGACATTATGTTGGACTTTGTCATATATGTTGTTGGTTTTACATAATTGATAGCACCATTATAAACCGTAACGAGTCCCACTATGAAGATTATGAGTGCAATAAGGCAAACAATGTATAAATAAATCTCTCTAAAATAAACTCTCCTTGCCATTTCTAACCTCCTTGATTATAAAAACATGCTAAATATTATACTTTCAAACTGATTAAATTTCAATTTAAAAGATGACTTGCTGCTGGATTTCTAAAATAATAACTGATATAGAAAAATAGTTTAAAAATATGATATATTATAGAGAAAAAAGGAGATGTAAAGTATGAACTGCCCCCAGTGTCAGGAAACTGTAGAGGAAATAAAAGGTTCTCCGGTTAGTCCTTATTTAAACACCTACAAGTGCACCATTGGAAATACTTTTAAAAAATGACAAACAGCCTGACAATTATATTAATATTTGCAGCAATTGCACTGTTTCTCGGCATTTTAATAGTTGTTACAAGCAGCTTGCTTCCAAAGGAAAAAGAAAAGTCGAAAAAGGTGCAGGATATACTTAAAATAATCCCCAATAGGAATTGCGGCGCGTGTGGATATACCAATTGCGAAAAATATGCAGAGGCTATTGCAGAAAATCCTGATGTGGCTTTAAAGGACAAATGTCCCTTCATGATGAGTGATAAGGAAAAATTATCTGAACTTGAAAAAATATTAGGTGTTAAAATTAATAAAAATAAATGAAGATATTTTTATACCAGTTAAGTTTTTAAAGACTTTTTTAAATTTGCTAATCAATCACCGGACAATATGGATTCTTTAATTTCTTTCATAAATAAACCCTGGTTAGTGGACAGGCGGCTTCTTCGCCTTTTTAAATAGGAGAACCTAAATGGTGAATACTCCTCAATTTTCTGAGTATATGATCTTCTATGAAATTTATTATTAAGTCCAACCGATTCGATGAGTAGTATTTTAATACTTTTTTCCATCAGGCTTTTTAAAGAGTCCAGATTGCTTCCTTTAAAACAGTTAATCTGGTCCATTATTCTGACACCAAAGTTGAAAGTGCGGTTGGTTAATTCATCTAATGACGTTTGTTGAGAAGCTTGTGAAAAGGGAGTCAAAAGTCCTGCTTTGGAATCTTTATTAACATCCTGTATATCGTCAACCATTTGTAAATATGCACCGAAACCAAATAAAAATCTTTCCTGAGATTCAGTTAAGGAACTGGAAACAAGATAACCGTCAGCCAGAACTGAAGCGCCTCCTTTCTCAATACATATTTTTAAAACATCTGTTTCCTTAAGTGAGCCTGAAGTGTCAAGTAGGCGGATGCTTTTTGTTTGACCTTGATGAATAGCCAATAAGCTTTCATAAACCTTCGGATAACGTGAGCGTTCGTACTGTTCCTCTATCATTCCTATCAGGTTAAAAATATTTTTTTCATCAGTATTTCCAGGTACAATCTTCTCCCCCTCTATTCGTTGCTGAAAACGTCGGTTAAAAATAGTTTTACTTTCCGAAGTAATATGAGGATTGTCCAGGTAGTTATCGGTGTAAGGATAAAGCATGCTATATGCAAAAACAGAAGGTGTCAACTCAATCGGCAAATCCATCATCGATTGTATTCCATTGATTATCCATACATTACGGCAAGCCTGAAAAATATCTTCCATACTAAGGTTAGGGTCAAAACGACGTCCTGTTTCTATAAATTTCTTTGTTGCTTCTGTATAACTATCTGAGAGTATGATATCTAAATGATTATCCCCAAAATTAAATGTTGACTTGAAAAAAGTTCTTATGGCAGGAAAAATAACTTTTGCATAACCATTATTATTTCCTTCCAGTTTAGGATTTTCATCTTTTCTTTTTTTTATTTTTTTTAAGAATTCTTCTAATCTGGTCTCACAAGATAATTTATCATTATAAGAGTATATAGTACCCAGAAAAGGAGCCTGGGTGCTACATTCCAACCACAATTTAGTAAATTGCTCAATGTATTTTTCAGTTTGCATATTGAAGTAAATTAAATTAATCTTTGTAAGCCATATAAATTAACAGAATCTGATCCAGCTGAACTTGCAGATTTCTTTATAATCTTATTCTCCGAACTATAAAACGTTTTGGAATTATCAAGCAATTATATCATTTTTTATAAATAAGTTATTATAAAAGTCAAAGGTGGTAATATTTCAACCATTGAATAGAATGAAGTTGCAATAGGTAGCATTATATGTTATTATGCTTCATAATAAAACATTAAGGAGATAATAAAAATTATGAGTACAGCAATAAAAATTTCTAAAGAGATTGCAGAAGAAGCAAGATTAATAGCAAGAGTGACACGCCGATCTATGGCAGGACAGGTTGAATACTGGGCATTTATCGGCAAAGTCGCAGAGGAAAATCCGGACTTGTCTTTTTCAGTAATCAAAGATATTTTACTTGGGAGGGAACAGTTAAAAGAAGGGCTTGGAACACCTTATATTTTTGGGGAAGGTGATCAGGAATTAAAATAATTCAATCACCACTCTTCCAAAAACAGAAGAAAAAGTTATATAAGAAACAGATAAAAATACTTGATGAAGAGATTAAGAAAATAGCAGGTAATCCAAAAAAAGGCCAGGAAAAAAGGGGATCTCTAAAGGGCGTTCGGGTATATAAATTTCATATTGAAAAACAGCTTTTCTTGTTGGCTTATGAATTAGAAATTGATGTTCTGAAGCTGATAATGGTTGGCAGTCACGGAAACTATTATAGAGATCTTACCAAGTATTATAATGAATAAATCAAGATTATCATTATAGAAATGAAAATTGTTGAATCTTTAAATAATTATATTGGCTGCCCCCAAAGTGTGAAATTTTGAACCAAATTTTAAAGGAATTAATTAATTTTATAGACCTGTTTGGTAATTAAATAATATAAATATATACTTTGGTTGGCTACCGTAAACATTTTTTTAATTTTTATGTTTTATATTATTCAGATTTTTGAACCTGCTACCAATCAGTTTAAATCATAAATCTCCGGCTGCTGAAAGAGACCTGAAAAATTTAAAAGACAAATTAAAGAACTTTAGAAATCTTATCATATTTATTTTCCGAAAATAAAGCAGGTTCTCTATCTATATCAAAATCAATATCGTTTTTACTTCTTGCAATCCTTAAATGAGAAATGGATATAAGGTACTTACCACAGGCTGTCCTTAAAAATCTTGAATCAGAAAAATCAATAGATGAATCATTTTTATTAAATTTCTTTACCGAAATCTGTCCCCTTGTTTTTCAATCATTTAATAATTCCCAATCTTTTAGCAGCAAGAAATGCCAGTAGGAAGCATATATTTGATTCAGCCCCCTGATTTGAATTTACACCTTCTGGATTTAATGCATCATAACATGCAAAATTTTCATCTATAAGAGAAATATTGTTTATATTATTGCCAAAAAACCACCTGTACCATTTTTCAGCCCAGGTCAGATAGAAACTATCTTCTGTTGCACGGTATGCTTTTTCAAGACAACAAACCATATAGCTTGAATCAATTGGTTGTTGGTCAAATAAGGCTTTATTTCCACCCTTAAAATACCAGCCTTTATTCCCAATGGGCGAAGGAATATTATCTTCCTGACAATTATTTATTAAAAAATCGGTTGTTTTCTTAGCAATTTCAAAGCTGGTTTTGCATTTTCTTTTTAAATAGGTTTCCCAAAGTGCCCATGGGATAAGAGCATTTGCATATACAAGATAATTTTCAAACCACACCCAATCATCAGAATATGTCTCAAAATAAAAATTATGCAACTTTACCTTCAATTCGTTTTCCAAACTGTGCTGGTAGTCAAGACTTAATAAACCTAATAAAGCCGGTGATATTGCTCTTATTGAAGTCCAGCTGGAGGCATCTTCAATTAAATTTCCAATAATTTTTTTATTATAACCGTCTTTATTGCTTTTTGTTGATAGAAGAGACCATAGAGTTAAACCATAAGCTTCTTTTGTATTAGATTTTGAATTATGTTCTTCATTTTTAAATAGACCCTTACCATTATTTCCATAATAAAAATGATATAGCAGCCCATCTTCTCTTTGTGCTTTAAAAATGAAATTTAAATAAATATCCTTTAACTTTTTATCCCCAAACTCATCAGCAACAATAAGAGCCCGTGCCTGATCTTCCAGGGCATATCCAAATTCAGGATCGGGCTTATCCAGTTTCCCGTGCTGGTAAATTCCAATATCGGAAGTCATTGACCTTATTTTTTTTAGCGGATCCATAAGAATTTTTTTATTTGATTTTAAAATAATTTTTAAATATTCCTTTATAAAGGTCTAATTAAATTACCCTGACAGACCTCGTATTCTCATGTTTATCTAAAACCTCATTAAACAATTGAAGATGTTGCATAGCTACATTGTACCAGGTCATCAATCTTCCGAATTTATATGTCTTCATTTCAATCTTTAATTTTTTTTGAGGATTTTCACATATATCTATCACAGCATCTGCAATGGCCTGGGAATTTCGGAAAGGTACGATTATTCCTCTTCCATCTGCCAAAACCTCTTTCGCGTACAAATAGGGAGTTGAAATACATATTTTACCTGCTCCAATTGCATATGCCAGAGCACCCGAAGCGGGTTGTTGTGGGTCCAGATATGGAGTTATATATATGTCGATAATTTTTAACCATACAACTAGTTCTTGCAAAGACATATATCTATTTATAAATCTAACATTTTCCTGTAAATTATACTGTCTTATTTTTTCTCTTAAAAAATGCCTGTATTTTTCACCTTCCGTTTGTAATACAACAGGATGTGTCTGTCCAATTATCAAATATAAAACATTATAGAAGTGCTCCTTAATCTCTTTTAAAGCTTCTATTATATATTCAAGTCCTTTAACAACTGATAAAAGATTTATATTCCCCAGGATTATTCTGCTCTCTAATCCTTTTTTCTTTTTATATTTAGCATTAGGTTCCAGAGGTATATCAGGAACACCGTGGGGGATAATTTCTATATTTTCTTTAGGATAATTATATTTTTTTACCAGCTTCTGCAAACTTTCGGGCATCATAACTATTACTTTATGCGCAAATTTTATAACATCTTTTAAAACCAAGCCATATCCCTCATTTGAATTATTAGGAATTGTATGAGCGGTTATAATTAGAGGTTTCTTTATCAACTCTATTAATTTATTAATATATTCTCCAAATCTACCGCCATATAATCCGAATTCATGTTCCAGAACAACTATATCCGCTTTGGATTTATTAATATAATATGCAGCTTTAATATAGGAATCAATCTTGTATTGGTTAATTTTAAATTTAACTTCTGGAGGATAATCAATTTTATCTTCCGGTCTAATTAATGCTATAATCTTTGATTCGCAGTATGGATTTATAAGGTCAATAGCTCTGGTTAAATCACTTGTATAGGTAGCAATTCCACATTTTCTTGGGACATATGATGATATATATATACAATTAATGCCTTTACATTTTTCTCTTAAAACTTTCTTGAGCTTACCCAAAATAACACCTCCTGGAGATTTTTTAGAAAGCTACTTAGGTGCTCTTTAAAAATCCTTTTAGAATCAGTAATTTATGGTTATCTTTATTTTTATAAAATCATTATATTAAATACAAACAAAGTATGCTAATTACAAATTTAAAAAATTATCCTGCAGTGTTTTATTATGAGGAGAGTTCAATACCTTGATATCAAAATTTATAAATTTGAATAAAAATTAAAAATCAGGTGGGAAATCTATTTCCTTCCCTGCTATTTTTTTAAGTCTTGCAAATCTATATGCATTTTTATATTTTTTAGCAATTATTTCCCAGGATACAACTTCTTTTAAATATTTTTTAAGATTCTCAGAGAGTTGTTTCCTCAGATCCTTGTCACATGCCAGTCGTATGACTTTTTCTTTCAGCATTTGTTTATTTGTAAACAGTAGTCCACCTTCACTTTCAAGAGTCTGGGCTGTTAATCCTTCCAGAGGAGCTGTGGTTATATAAGGTTTATTTAAAGCGATAATTCTTGCCAGTGTTCCTGATTGAGTTTCATCTATTGTGGGGAGCACGATGAAATTACAAACTGCTATTACCTTATAGTAAATTTCTCCTCTTGGAATACATTCATAATAATGCGCAATACCTTTCTTTTCTAAAATTTCTAAGCTCTTTTTATAATTATTATAATCTCCTATATGGGCTTTATCTCTCATAGTGCCCGCAGCAAGTAAATCCCAATTCTCACCTGTTCTTTTTTTTATTTCCTCAATTATTTCTTCCCATATAGAGGTTAATATATCCCACCTTTTATTAGATTGTATCCAACCCGCCATTCCGACTAAATTATTACTTAAATATTCAATTTTATTCAAGCCAAGCTCATCTTTTAATTTTGGAATCTCGCTTTCACTCCAATTTTTATCTGCTCTCGCTCCATGAGGGACAATCATAATATTTTTGGGCATCTTCCATCCTCTTTGAGTAAAAGTCCAGTTCAGTCTCCACTTCTGGTAATCACTTTTAAATAAAACTACATCAGCGGCTTCACATAGTTGATAAATAAAATTTTCTTCAAATTCCTTTAACCTGCCATGTACTGTATGCGGTTCTACCACAATAGGGAATTCATTAATAGAGCCCAAAAATTCTATGAATCCCTGGTTCCTATCTCCGATACCCCTGTTGTCCACATGCTCGTATAAGCCATATTCATGTTCTATATGCACTACATAAGGTGACAATTTTTTAATTTGTTTTGCTACTGGCTTCCACCAGAAACGATGAGTGGTATCTATTATAGGGAAAACTCCTTCTCCTAATCCATCTGTATGGCTTATTACCAGAACTTCTCTTTCTGGATATTCCTTCTGGATAAATTCCCTGGCTTCCTCACAAAATGTAGCTATACCGCAGAATCGAGGATAATAACTCGAAATCAGAACTATAGGCTTACCTCTTATCATATAATTATCATCTCTTTTCAGATTCTTATAATTATTTAAATTTATTGATTTTAGGGCAATTAATTTATCTATTGAACCATAATAAATATAAAGTTTACTCTTGTCAATTAGCTTTCGTTTAGATTTTTATATGAGGCAACAGGTACCTTATTCATATTACCCCCACCCCAACGGCCGCATTGCTGCTGGTAGGAGATATAGACCAGCTTCCCTCGGTAGGCCCAGGGAACATGCTCAAGGATATAATTGCTTCAGGTAGAGTCGAGAGACAGTAAGGCTGACCGAAGGTGTGAAATTTCGATCCAAATTTT
>JADBLP010000054.1:0-26008 GCA_014894375.1 Actinomycetota bacterium
GTACGAAATCATGTACTGTTTCAGGTCTTGCCTATTCAACGACGTATCGTTGGTACGTCAATGCGACCGATGGTAAGTCTTGGACTCGACGATGGTACACTTTTACAACAGCCTCTGCTTCCAGAAACGGTCCTCCGGTGTTTTCCAGTGTAACTCCGAGTAATGCTTACGTGGGTGTCTCACTCAGTACCTCATCTTTGGTGGTTATAATCCGGGACGCTGATGGCGATGCCTTTAATTGGAGAATTACTACAAGCCCTAATATCGGATCTTATTCAGGTAATAATGAATTCAATGGAAAAAAAATCTGTAGTATATCTGGTCTCGCATATGGCACGACGTACCATTGGTATGTTTCCTGCAGAGATACTGGTAGTGGGCGATGGGTAAATCAATCATATTGGTTTACCACTGAGGATGAATCTTCGGATATTAGTCCTCCTAGCAGTCGGGGTGGAGGAGATTCGTCTCCCGGTGGAAATGAATTGCCGTCAGTTCCCCCACAGAACAATCCACCAAATTCTCCGTTCAAGCCTATTGGTCCGACATTCATCGAGCGTGGAGTCAATTATGCGTACACTGGTTCTGCAATAGATCCTGACGGCGATCAAGTCCGATTACGATTTGACTGGGGGGATGGGAACTTTAGCAACTGGTCCGAGTTTGCAGATTCAAACACGAATGTGTTTTCCTCTCATGCATGGAGCTCTCTATCCAATTATTCCATCCGCGTTATCGCCCAGGACAAAAATGGATCAAATAGTAGCTGGTCAACTCCATTAACGGTAACATTATCAGAACCAGAGACTAGTAATGAGCCTCCGATCATTGATATCAGAGCAATAAATAATGGATCTGTAAATCAAACAATTGTATTTGACGCATCAGGCAGCGTTGATCCAGATGGGGTAATTATTTCATATGTCTGGGATTTTGGTGATGGCGCAACCGGAGCAGGGAAAACTTCAGATCATTCCTATACAAAACCAGGAATTTACCAAGTGAATCTTACAGTAACCGACCACGCCGAAAAAACCTTCACAAAGACATTCCAGGTGACAATCGATGCATCTATGGAAGTCACGGCAAATTTAAAATCTTCTTCATTTTCATACACGAGTAGTTTTCTACTCTTCACAGTATGTGCCATAGGTATCGGAATAATGATCTTTTTACGAAAAAAGAATATATCCAAGGGACAAAAACCTATGAAACCCGGGCATACTTCTATAGAGGAGCAGATTGATCAGCTCTTGTTTCAAAAATTTAAGAAATAATCGATAACGTATAGAGTCATGTGTGTTTGTTTTAATGTTGCGACTGGGAATACTGCGTGGTCTGAAACGCAGTGAAAGACCCGCAGATGGTGCAGCCAGTAAAATAATGAAACCAGCTGATGGAAGTTCAGCCACGAGAGTTGGCTATTTGCTCGTGTAGGTATATCAGACATTCATGGCAGGCAACTGCATGGATGGAAGCTCTGAAGTAAAAGCACTTGTGCGAAGTGCGAACAACGTATCAGGTTGTAGCGTGAAGCGAAAGTTACAGCGTCGTAAGGTCTCCACTCTTGATAGCACTTGAGTGGAATAATATGGATGTCGAGTCTGTCATCTGCAGACGAAGGCTAGTATCAATGGGAGAAGAAATAGTCGTATGCGCCTCTTGAGTCCATCGGCGTATGGACTACGATATGATACGAAGGTTTCATTATCAAAGCTGGGAAAGTCTTACAGTCAGCCAATACCATTCCGCATGGCAAAGAGCCGTTGTATAATTCCAACGTGAAGAAAACAACGGAAGACTGTAAGAGCGACGGATGAGCCCGTAGTAGCGATGACGGATAATGGACAGCATAACCTATCCTAGCAAAGGGACTCTGGGTGCAAATAGTAAGGAGTAATGCGTAAGATGTCTGAATGCCTATGTGGCTAATAACAGGTTAATGACGAAGTGCTCGATAGTTTCGGGTATAGTAGTCGCAACCACATCGAGAAGCATAATCCTTGACTTAAGGTTGAAGTAAACTCTGCAGAGGTAAGTGGGTATGCTGGAATGGAACTTAACTACTACCACCGTAGGGGAAGGCTATAACTGAGCCGATGGGCGTTTGCATTTGAAGCCGTACTGAGGGAAAACCCGCCGTACGGAATTATAGAGAGCTTGCTGGAAACAGATGGATGAGCATCCTGATACCTTTGTATGTCCTGCAAAGGCTGGAGACGTCCGTACTGCGCCAGCTTGCTACTCTACAAAAGTCGCATCTCTTTTTTCAGTCACACTATATCCTTTTTTTGTCGCGCTCGGTAAGCATTTCACCTATCCTTTACTAGTGCAACGGGGGATACAAAAATTATGGATGTTGTATGTAACGATAGCTCTAAAATATTGCGGATGACATCCGCAATAACTGGGTGACAATGATATTCGTCACTCATAATCTATACCATTGTTTTCGGAAACAATCGTCTAGAGACAATTGCATTCAAGCGTTTCGTGAACTCGAACGGTTCCGGTTTGAGTTCGGTGACTTTGGATTCACATGAATCACGTCCACTTTTTAACAAACATCCCAAAGCGGTACTCCATTCAAAATGTCGAAGTCCTGTTCAAGTCCTATAGCTCAAGGAAGATGTTTGAGGGGCATCCAGGGTTAGGGTTCCGCAAACGTTACCCCGATAGTGGTGGGTTCTGGAGCGGGTACGAACATTACGAATCCACAGGGCTGACAAACCTCGAAGAATCTTCCCCCTACCTGCGGGACCAGCAGCGACATCACAACGTGACGGTCGTTGACGACCGGTAAACAGCGCCTGACCGCCGAGTGGGATACGGCAACGAAGGGCTTGCCAAGAACGAAGGCGGAACGGGATCATAAGGGCAGAGCCCTTATTTCATTTTGTTAAGTGATTCTCTCTGTTGAGGGATTATAAATCTAAGAGATGCTATCAGAGGGATTTTTTCCTTTTTGACGTTCTTCCAAGTTACCTTTAAATATATTCACTGACACAGAATAACATGTCACAAGATGACAATTAAGAGGTAGAGAGGTAGGTGATAGGAGAATGAGAATAAAACAAATCCTGAAAATAGCTGTTGTTCTTATGTTTCTTGTTCCAGTTGGGTATGGGAATATTGTTGGTGCAGATGACCCGCCTTTTGTGTTGAAATGGACTGCTTCGACGGGTTTGAATGTCGGCGGAGGTATTGGTCCTTTAGTTGTTGATGTAAACCATGATGGTATCATGGAGGTGTTTGTAAGTGGAGATCTTGCTCCTTCCCCAGATAAAATATTTTGTTTTTATGGGAATAATGGTACATTAAAATGGTCAACGACTCTTCAATATTCAATAGTAGCCCATAATCCAATGTTAATCTATGATTTAAATAATGATGGGCACTATGAATTAATCCAACCCGGTCCTAATGCGTTGCAGGTATTGCATGCTGACGATGGTACTATATATTGGAAAAATTCGAGTATTAAATGTAGTGAGGCACATCAACTAGTTTTAGATACAGATGGAACGGGGTATCCGTATATCTACACAGATAATGCATCTGATCATGGTGGCGCGAAATTACGGAAAGTCGATGGGCGAACAGGCAAAGCCCTTATCTCAAAAGATATTTGGTATCCCTGCCATGGAGGTCTTTCAGCCGCAGATGTTGATAACGATGGTGATTTTGAGATCTTTATGACTGATAGAAACACCGGGCTTGGAAAAGGCGTTCAATGTTATGATGCAGATACCTTAAATCTTTTATGGAGTCGTCCTACAATTGGTTGTTCAAGTAATCTCCCGGTTATTGTCGATGTGAATAATGATGGCATTCTTGATGTGGTTGTGTCTCAACAGAGAGATACAAATGCAGGGATCTATTGTCTTGATGGAAGAAACGGGAATAATATTCCAGGTAAGTGTCAAGATGTGATTAGCGGGCTTTGTACGCATGAAACATTTCCTGTGTATGATATAGACGGTGATGGGAATCTAGAGCTAACAACTTCTTGTTATTCTAATGCGAAGGTTTTTGATTTGGGGACATGGCAGATAGAGGCAACCCTTGCGTATGACGGGAAGCCTCCGTATTATGCGAATGTGATGGGTGATGAGAATCTTGAGATTATCTTATCTGAGGAAGTCAGTGACATTAATATTTATAATATTCAGTATCAGTTGATTTATACGATTCCCGGTGTTTCTTCTCGGAGTAGTATCGTTCAGGATATTGATGGGGATGGATTGAATGAGTTGGTTACTATATCAAATACTGGTGTGGTGCGGGCGTATGATACTCTTGCTGTAGCATCAAATCCATTACCGAGAACAAATACGGGTCATTATAGTGAACGGAATACTCGTACGGGAATATATATTCCACCCCCTGGGTCAACTTCTGTCAACAATGCACCTATAATTACAACCCCAAATCCAACCAATGGTTCAACAAACATACCAATTACAACATCGGTGTTAACAATTAATATTCATGATCTGGAAGGTGATTTATTCGATTGGACTATCACAACGTCACCGAATATTGGTAGCAGTTCTGGAACAAATGCTGTCAATGGAACTAAAACCTGTGCTGTCTCAAATCTTGCATATTCCACAACGTATACATGGTATGTAAAAGCAAACGATGGTTCACATTGGACCAATCGCTCATATTTGTTTACAACAACCAATCCAGATACAACCCCCCCGCAAATATCTAATATTGCTCGTTCGACCTCTGATCCGTTGGATACCAATCCTGTGTATGGGTGGGTGAATGTGAGCTGCACGGTGACTGATAATGTCGCGGTGTCCCAGGTGGTTCTGAGGATTCATAACCCTGGTGGCTCGTGGAATAACGTGTCCATGGTGACCAGGACTGCGGGGAAGTATTATTATCGTTCAACAACCGCCTTTTCTACTATAGGAAACTACAGTTATTATATTTGGGCAAAAGACACGAGTAACAATGTATATACTTCCAATAATGTAGCATTTTCGATGCCCCCAAACTGGGATATTAATAATGATGGTCGATGTACGATTCTTGATCAGGTAATGATATCTGTTCATTACGGACAAACAGGATCTTCTGGTTGGATTCGAGAAGATGGTGATAATAATGGAGTCATCAATGTATTAGATTTGATTACAGCTTCCAATCATTATAATGAATTGTGGTGGTAGTGTAAGGAGAGAAACAATGAACATATTACAGATGAGAAAATATTCTTCCTTAGCAGGAATTTTACTCGCTTTCGTGCTTTTCATAGGATCAACAACCATTCTAGTTCAAGCGTCGGATCCAACGATAGTACAGGTTATTCCTTTCGGTCAAACTGTTTCTGCTGGTCAGACATTTACCATTAATATATCATGTACACCGGGTCAGCCGATTAAATCGTTTGAATTGAAAGTCTCTTTTAATCCATCTTTGTTGCAAGCAAATTCTGTCACTGAGGGCAATATTTTTCATGGTTATACTACTTTTTTCAGTAATGGAATTATTAATAATATCGCTGGAACAATTATTAATATCTATAATTTAATAATGGGGCCAGATTGTATCTCTGATCCAGGTTCTTTTGTCAGTATTTCCTTTACCGCAAAATCACTTTCGGGAACTTCCACCATTGATCTGTATGCTGTTGGTGTTACTAATGCCGTTGGATACGTAACGATTAGCGTGTCTGATGGAAGTGTGACTGTTCTTGGAGGAAACCAACCTCCTGTGTTTTCAGGAATATCACTAGGGAATGGTACCACTGGTGTTTCAATCGGTACTCCTTCTCTATCGTTGATGATTCGAGATCCCGAAGGTGATTTATTCAATTGGAGCATCACGACGATTCAAAATATCGGAAGTAATATCGGAATTAGTGCAACGAATGGTAGTAAGGCTTGTGGCATATCTGGACTTGCCTATTCAACGACCTATCACTGGTATATCTCATGTAAAGATGTTGGAAGTAAACAATGGAAAAATGCATCTTATTGGTTTACTACTGAATCTGAACCAACAGGTGGTAATCCACCAGGCGGCGGTGGATATACACCTCCTGGTGAAACTGAGGAAAATGGAGCTGGTATAAAGAACAACCCACCCGATATACCGACAAAACCAATGGGTCCAACTCTTATTGAACGTGGTGTCACATATACCTACACCAGTTCTGCTTCCGACCCTGATGGTGATCAGGTTCGATTACGGTTTGATTGGGGAAATGGAACATTAAGTAATTGGTCACCGTTTTTTGATTCAAATACATCAATTTCTTCGTCTTATAGTTGGAATTCAATTTCTACCTATTCTATAAGAGTTATCGCACAAGATGAGAATGGTACAAATAGTTCTTGGTCTCCAACCCTATCAGTGACAATCTCGGAAACCAATAATGAGAACGAATCACCCATTCCTAATATTAATGCACCAGGGAACGCTTCCTCGAACCACTCAATTTTATTTGATGCATCTGGGAGTTATGATCCGGATGGTGTAATAGTTTCTTATTTCTGGGATTTTGGAGATGGGGAAATTGATACCAGTAAAAACCCAATTCATACATATAAAAATCCTGGACAATATACAGTAACACTGACCGTTACTGATAGTAGTGGTATAACATCTAGCAAGAGTATTGTTGTAACCGTAGCTGCTGGCGTTGAAGCATCAGATCAAAATAAACATGATTTCCTAGCATTTCCTATAAATGTAATCCTGATTGGTACAACATTAGCCATAGCTATATGTTTGATGCTATTTTTTAGAAACAAGAAAAAATTATTCCTTACAAAGTGGAGCATTGTTCGTCAGCACAAAATGTTAGAACAACTCGATGCTGAAACCGCAAAACTTTCTCATGCTATAGAACAAAAATCAATAACAAAAAAATATTCAACGAGGGAAGAGACCAAGAAATCCATCTCTCATGAATCATCCGAAGAGCGTATTGAAAAAAAGGTTGATGATGTTCTCTTCTCCAAGATGTTAGAGAAGATTGATAAAATGTAAATTAAAAGCGTCCCTTCTTGAAGGAAATGAATATATTTTATGATGAGTCTAACCGAATAGCCACATCTTTATATTAATAACAAAACATATAGTATTCGATGCTATGTTTCTGATCGCAATCACAAGGGATGAAATTTTACATAACTTTCAATTTGGGGAGGAGGTAAAAATACACACATGGATAGTAACTATTATCACCGATAATTTCTTATCAAGATGGAGAAGCGATTCAAATGGTTTTTCTGTTATAGCAGCTCCTTTTTTCCATTTTACAGGCTAAGGACTCAGGTTTAACTACCTGCCCTGTGCGGATGGTGTGTGTGGTCGCAAAGACGGTTCCAAAACTAATCGCTAGAAGGAGCAGTGCTACTCCAATTGCCTCTATTTTTGTTCTCATGCTCAATATTTTCATATTCTAAATCACCTTTTTTACTACCTAATTCAATATTTCATAATCATTCATTCTTTATAATAATAACGATAGTAGATTATAACCTAAAAATAGGCATAGAAACGGACATAAGATTTGGATCTTAATATAGCGAATGGTTTTATTCATTAATTTATTCCATTTAATAAGATAAAAATTCACTCTTATTTCATTTCAGAAAAAGAATTCTACTACGATCAAAAACGGATTATTCTCATTTTGACATTTTGACACAGCATATTTATATTGCTTTAATGACACAATGTAACATGTCACACGAAAACCTTGATTGCTTGAAGGGGTAGATGGAGCGAGAATGAAAAATATAAAAACATACTCAATCATAATTATCCTATTGTTGATGTTTACTGGATTTTTACCTTTATGCAAAGCAGTTGATACCGACAACGACGGCATGGCAGACGAATGGGAAATTCAATATGGACTCAACCCTGAAAATCCAAACGATGCAACAGCAGATTCCGATAAAGACGGATTATCTAACATCCAAGAATACCTCAAGACAACAGATCCAACAGATCCCTTATCCGGAGGAAAAATAAAAGTGGCATATACCTATCAGAACCAAATAACTGAAGAAAAAATTAATGAAATATTAAGCCACGGGATAAATGCAGTAATAGTAAAAGGGGGTTTAGATAACAATATTGATTATTCCTTACTCCCTGATCAAGTTCCTGAGACCATCAAACAAGATGCTGAAATTGCACAAGAAAAAGGATACATGTTTTTTGCAGGGTTTTACTTTGTTCATCGACATTTTTTCCCAAATAATTCAATTGTAAATGGAGGATACCCGGTTAAATATTCAGATGGGGTAATTGGAAAACAAATAAGTCCTTTCTGCGAAGCCTATTGGAATCATCTTACGAATATTGTCGTGTCATTAGCTCTTTTGCCCGTAAATTATCCTAATCAATATCGTTTAGATGGAGTGATGTTCGATTTTGAACTCTACGGTCAAACACTTGATCAAAGACCATCTTATTTCGATGCATCTTGGGGATTTGAAAATGAAACGTTCTGTGCGTATCTTGATAATCGACAGATGTCGCATCCAAATCCGCTTCCATCAAATCCCTATGAGTGGCTTGTCTCTAGAACTCTTCTGAATGATTATTGTACCTATTTGAGTATGCGTATCAAAGATTTTGCACAAAATATGAAAAATCAAGTAAAGACGATAAACCCTGATTTCCTTATCGGTGCTTATCCTTCACTTACTTCTTGTTACTATCTCTCGGAGATTTTCAGCGGTTGGAGTAGCAGATATGAACCAGCAGTCCTATGGGCGACAGAAATGTATAACACTGGCGGCGCGAATCAAATACCGCTCGGATTAGAAAATCAGTTATTACCAGAAGGATATTACAATCTCACTGAAATTTATCCTTCTCAATCTTGCTCGGTCACTGAGGAGATATATGCTTATTACATAAGCGGTGTTATCAATTATAAGTATTTATCGGGTAATTGGGCATATACTCTCTATAATCTGCTAATAAAGACAAACGGTTATTGGATTTTTACCACATGTTCTTTTACTGAGCCATTTGAGACACTTAATCCCGATTTTCGTATCATGTTCTACGATGAAGAAAATAATACCATCTCTGAGTGTGAAAATGGAGAACAGTACGCAGAAGAAGTACAAGATTATTACGCGCAAATGGATATCGCTCATTCTGAACTCCGCTTGTATCTAAATAATTCAAATTATCAATCATCGCTCGCCCCTATCTATCCACCTCCCACCTTCTACAAAGACCCCTTAATCTCTCTCCCAGATATGCAATTATTTCCACTAGACGATCAAAGCACATATCAACCACTAAATCTCGAATTAAAAAGATTCAGAAATCAACAAAATTTTGCTATTTATGCACATGAAAATCAATTAGTTGAGATTAATCTCTCGAGTATTAATTACCATACATCAGATATACAATATGGTCTTATCTATATCGTACTCGCTCCTAACTCAATAGAAATTACTAGAGGAACGTTAACGGATGACCAGGAAACAACGATAACATTTTTATCAACAATGACGGGGAATTATTTCTTACTGATCCAGCCAATGGAAGGTTTTTTTGAAATTTCAAAAACCAATGCCCCACTTTCATTGTACAAAAACATCGATGAACCTATACATATTATTAGTCGTCCTTGCAGTTTTTATTTTTGGGTAGGCGATGTCAGCAATTTTATAATTAACATATCTGGTCAGGGCACACTCGAAGGTGCACATGTAATTGTTTCCCACTCAAATGGAGCTGGATATGATACCGTGACTTCAGGTGAAACCACACTGAATCACAATAGGTTCACCCTTGACGTCACGGTCCCCTTCGATGCCCGTAATAGAATCTGGAAAATGGAAATCTCACAACCATCTACTCCGCAAAGATTAGAAGATGTCTGGATTACATTTAATCAAAATATTGATCCTTATTTCGGATTAACAGATGACAAGCGATATTTCCTTGTTGAAACAGGTATTGGTAATCATTCAGGTGAAGGTGATTCTGATCCTCCATCTAACAGTGGATTTCCATCAGGTGGAGGGTTTTTTCCCGATACCAATGAAACCAAACTGAACAAACCTCCAAACACACCGATGAAACCATCAGGTCCAACTTTTATTGAACGGGGTGTCACATATACTTACACTAGTTCTGCTTTTCACCCTGATGGTGATCAAGTTCGAATACGGTTTGATTGGGGAGATGGAACATTAAGTAATTGGTCTGCATTTTTTGATTCTAATACATCAATTTCTTCCTCTTATGCTTGGAATTCAATTTCTACCTATTCTATTAGAGTTATCGCACAAGATAAGAATGGTACAAATAGTTCTTGGTCTCCAACCCTATCAGTGACAATCTCGGAAACCAATAATGAGAACGAATCACCAATTCCACATATCAATGCACCAGAGATTGCTTCCTCAAACAAGTCAATTTCATTTGATGCATCTGGGAGTTATGATCCTGATGGTGTTATAGTTTCTTATTTATGGGATTTTGGGGATGGAGCGACAGGAACCGGTAGAACCCCAGTTCATATTTATAAAAATCCGGGGTTATACACTGTGATTCTTACTATTACTGATAATAACGGTAGAACGTTCAGTAAAACTATTGATATAAATGTTGCTGTCAGCTCTAGTGTGATGACTAAAGATAAACAAAATTTTCTATGGTCTTATTTAAACATCGTGTTCATTGGAACAATTCTTGCCATAACCACTTGCTTAATCCTTATATTTAGAGATAAGATAAAAAAATTCTTTAGATATGAAAGCATTGTTGATAAGAAGATAAAAAAACTCGATGAAGAGACCACTAAGCTTGCTGATATCATCGAACAAAAATCAATGTCAAAAAAGAAAATCGAGGCCAGCAAAGAGGTGAAAAAAACTCCCCATTCTGAAGCATCTAACGAGAGCATTGAAAAGAAGGTTGACGATATTCTCTACTCCAAAATAAGAGAAAAGATCGATAAATTATAAAAACTAAATGAGTTTCTTCTCGAGGAAAATGAATGGATTTTGAGATCAATTTAAACAATTAGATACATTTTTGTATTAATAAGAAAATATATGGGGTTAGTTACTATGTTTTTAGTCGCAATCACGAAGCATGAAATTTCACAAAATTTTCAACATGTTACTCTCGAAGAGTTTAAAATTCATTCGTCAGTAATTACTATTATTACGGATAATTTTTTGTCTCAATACATTCCTAAAGAAATTGGTTTTTCAGTTATTGAATCCCCTCGTTTTTTTTCTTCCAGTTTGAATAATATTTTATTTTCGCAATTTACTTACAATGAAAAGGAGGATATTTTCAGTATAACGAGAAATCCGATGTCTGGTCGACCGATTTATTATCATATAAACTCAAAAGGTGAATTCTTCTGTTCCACGCACGTGGCGTTGCTTAGAAAAGCAGGTGTTCCTATTGAAGAAAATATTGATGTTTTGCCTGAATTTTTTGTATATCGTTATGTGATGCCTCCAAATACATTATATAAAAATATTAATCAACTTTCTTTAGGATGTCAATTACAGCTTTATATCAAAAATGGTAAATGTGTTATACGATCAATAAATATATATAATCTGGCAGCGGAGAATCAAAATATAAAATCCATTTTTGATGGTTCAAAAAAAGTATATGAATATCTGAATGAATCTATTTTACAGTTAAGTCCTTATAAAGATGAAATAGCTGTATTGCTCAGTGGTGGCTTGGATTCATCTCTTATTTCTCAGAACTGTAGAAACAATTTTGAGATAAAGACATCATACTCGTCTGGATACCCATTTGAGTCATCATGGTCGAATGTAGAGAAGAAATACGCTTTTTCTGCAGCAGAAGCACTTGGGATGAACCATCATTATTATGAACCCAGCTCTCAAGAATATCTTAGTGGTTTTTTAGAAGCAATCTCACTTGCTGAAGAACCTCTTCATCATTTACAGTCTGTATTATTACATTTACTCTGGAAAAACGAAATCCCAAAAAATAAAAAAATCATCTTATGTGGCCAAGGCGGTGGCTCAGTTTTTGGAAATAATTATTTTTTTTATTTTAACGAACATAGAAATGAAATGCCTTTTCGTTTAATGTTCACAAAACCCGGGATTAATTTTTTAAGAATAATTTCAAAAGTAGCTGGAAAAGGAGAAGAACTTGTTGATATTATAAATAAATCAATTTCAGAATTTTTGTTATCTGATCCTAAAAATCCTATTTGGTCATGGATGGGATATGGAAGTAAAAATTGGGTATGTAACTATTTTCATGTGAACGAAGAGGATATTATTAAAGAGCGATATAATTTTATAAAGAGGTTTTGTAATAGGTCCATCTATGATATATGGTCGCTTTATTCTCTTTTTAGCGATGAAGACATGACGTTATCTATTTGGAGTAAGTTAGGTGAGGGGAATAATAAAATAATTTATTTTCCTTTTTATGATGTAGCTCTATTAAATTATGTTTTTTCCATTCCTTGGAAAATCAAATTACAGCAACCAAAAGATATTTTACGAAAAGAAATTGGTCGTCAGAGTAATATTCCAGAATTTATTCTCACACGGTCTAAAAGTAGTTTTGGAATTAGTTCGAGATTTTGGGCAAACAAAGGAGGTATTTTCGAGCCATTAGTTCCGCTAGCTTCTAAGGTTTTTAATGAAAAAGAAATGCGTAAGATGCAATCAACTGATTCAAAAAAAGCGATGACTTTTTGGAATATACTTAATTATTCGATTTGGAAGCGATTATGTATTAACAATGAACCCCTTGAAGTTTTATTAGAAGAATTAAAATGAAAATATATAAATTACTCATAAAAATTGATGCAAAATTATATAGTTATACTTCTCATTCTTAATAAAACCTTGATGCGTAAAATAAAAAAAATATTGGACGATAGATATGAAGAACAAAACCGTTGTTATCACCGGCGGTGCAGGATTTATTGGCTCTAACTTAGTGAGAAAATTATCTCCTAACAATCATGTCATTGTTATTGACGATCTTTCGACCGGTAACATAAAAAATATTCAAGATTTGACTGATTCAAATAAAATAGAATTTTTACGAGGAAGTGTAACAGATTTAGACATATTACAAAAAACATTTAAAAATGTAAATCACGTTTTTCATGAAGCTGCGATACCCTCAGTTCCCAGAAGTATTAAAGATCCACTTCAAACAAATATGGTTAACATTAATGGTACTTTAAATGTTTTATTATCTGCAAGGGAAAATCAAGTTCAGAAGGTAATATATGCATCCTCCAGTAGTGTTTACGGAGATACACCAACATTACCCAAAAAAGAAAAAATGAAACCACGTCCTTTATCGCCTTATGCTGTAAGTAAACTCACTGCAGAATATTATTGTCAAGTTTTTACTAAAATTTTTGATTTACCGACAGTTTCTTTACGTTATTTCAATGTTTATGGTCCGCGGCAAAATCCTGAAAGTGAATACGCAGCGGTTATTCCTAAATTTATTACTAGCATAATAAACAATAAATCACCTGTGATTTATGGTGACGGTAAACAAACGAGAGATTTTACATATATTGATGATGTTGTTAAAGCTAATATTTTAGCTGCAGAAAGTAAAGAAACAGGTGTTTTTAATATAGCTGGAGGAAACCGTATTTCGATAAATAGTTTGACCCATAAAATTATGGGTATATGCGAAAAGGAATTGGATTTATTATATGAAGACGCACGAGATGGTGATATAAAACATTCTCTCGCTGATATCTCAAAGGCAAAAGAAAAACTAGGTTATAAACCAAGATTTAAGTTGGAAGATGGATTACAGGAGGCTGTAAAATGGTTTCAACAATAAATATGAAAGATAAAATTGTGTGTGTAATAGGTCTAGGATACGTAGGACAACCGTTAGCTGAAAATTTTTCTAAACATATTAAAGTTATCGGTTTTGATATCAACGAAAACAAAGTTAAAAAATTAAGCAAAACTATCAAAGAATTTGAAATAACTTCAGATCCTTCTCGAATTAAACTTGCAGATTACGTCATTGTCGCTGTTCCAACACCAGTTACCAAATCTAAACAACCTGATTTAAAGCCAGTTATTTCTGCAGCTGAGATTGTAGGGAAAAACCTTAAAAAAGGTGCGATTGTGGTACTCGAGTCAACAGTGTACCCTGGTGTCACTGAAGATGTGATGGGTCCAATCCTTGAAAAAGAGTCGGGGTTAAAAGTTGGAAAAGATTTCAAGTTAGGTTATTCACCAGAACGAGTGAACCCAGGTGATAAGGATCATACTATAGATAAAATCACAAAAATTGTATCTGGTATGGATGATGTATCTGCTGATGAACTCTCCGAGTTATATGGTAAGATTACAACCGTATACAAAGCTCAAAATATCAAAATTGCTGAAGCTGCGAAAGTAATCGAAAATATCCAGCGGGATTTAAATATCGCCTTAATGAATGAACTCGCGATGATTTTTCATAAGATGAATATCGATACGAAAGCTGTTCTAGATGCAGCTTCAACAAAATGGAATTTTATTCGGTTTTCTCCTGGTTTGGTTGGTGGTCATTGTATTCCGGTTGATCCATATTATCTTGTCTACAAAGCGAATGAACATGGTTATCATCCTCAGGTTATTCTTGCAGGAAGAGCAATTAATGACTACATGCCTAAACATATTGTAGAACTAACTATTAAAGCTCTTAATGAAGCAAGCAAAGTTATTAATAGCTCAAAGATTCTAATAATGGGATTAACTTTTAAAGAAAATGTTGATGATACTAGGGAAACGCCGGTAATAGAAATTATCAGTGGGCTAAAAGAGTTTAAATGTGATATATATGGTTATGATCCATTATTAACCAAAGAACAGATAGAAATTTTTGGAATAAAGCCATTAGATAATTTAAAAGATATTAAAGTTGACTGTGTGATAATAACGGTTGTGCATGAACCGTTTAAGAAAATTAAGTTGAACGAACTAAAAGAAATTATGATTGGTAAACCTATACTGATTGATGTTAGAGGTATTTTTCAAAATGAAATAGAAAAAGAAGGAATTATATATAAAACGTTATAAACGTTATAAGGAACATATTTATACTTTATCAAATAGAATTCTTTCTATAAATGGTTTTAGAGGGTAGGTATTCTCTTCATCTAAATTTCAAAGGGATTATATTATGGTTTAGTATATCTCCAACTCGGTGAATAAAAAATAACCAACATTTCCAATGCCATTGAAAACCCTGAAGATTATGACAAGGACCTAGTCGCAAATTCGCTGGGAAAAATCGGGAAGAGCGCTGGTTTTCTGCTCGTCGGCACGATATTCGGATTGTTCTTTAGTTTTTTAACAAGAGTAGTGATAGCACGATTTTATAGCCTAGAACAATTCGGACTTTTTAACCTATACTATACATTTTTAACGATTTTTGGAGTAATCGCGGCTGTTGGCCTTCAAGACGGATTGGCTAGATATATCGGATATTATACAGGCAAAGATGAGAAGGAAAATATTGGTGCAGTGATTAGATGGGGACTACTTTTTGGATTGATATCAGCTATATTTGTAGCTGTTGGATTGTACCTTATTTCTGGATATATCGCACCGTTTCTGGCAGAAGACCCTGATTTTTCACTTTACCTAAAACTGGTAGCTATTACAATACCGTTCTTAGTTATTTTTAACATACTTATATCAATTTTTAGGGGTTTTCAAAGAATAAAAGAAAATATTATTTTTTCCTCACTGATCCAACCAACGTTAATTTTGGTATCGATTATCGTGTTAGGTTTAATGGCTTTAACTTTCGTCAATGTATTAATTGCTGTGTCGCTGACTTTTATGTTAAATTTAGTATTTTTTTATGTGTACTATTTGAGGAATAAAAAATATATATTTCGCGGTTTATTACATGGAAAGTTAAAACTAAAAATAGGAAAAGAATTATTACTTTTTTCTTTACCATTGTTGTTGGTCGGTATAATGGTTGAGATTATGGAATTCACAGATACAATTACGCTGGCATACTTAAAAACAGAAGCTGCTGTTGGACTCTACAGTGCTGCGAAGCCTCTTTCTCATTTTATTTTGACAGGTTTTACAATTAGTATGTTCATCTATCAGCCTCTTGTTTCCAACCTGTTTGCAAAAAACAGATTTAAAGAAAACGAGGCTATATACCTGTCCTTGACCAAATGGATATGTTTTATTACACTTCCTGTGGCTCTATGTTTTGTATTATTTCCAAAAGCGGTTCTATCGATTTATGGCACAAAGTATCTGATTGCAGCTTCAACGTTACAGGTATTTGTAGTGATATATTTCTTACATAATTTTCTGGGTCCTAATCATTGTACTCTGATAGCCTATGGAAAATCCAATTTCGTGATGTATGTTAATACACTGGGGGCGATATTAAATGTTATTGGAAATTTCATTTTGATACCAACGTATGGCCCGGCGGGTGCTGCAGTCGCAACAGGCATATCGTTGCTCAGTATAAGCGCACTTAAAGCCTTTAAAATGTTCAAATTGAGTGGTATTAATGTATTCAGATCATACATTATAAAACCTATTTTCCTTACCTCTTTAATTGCAGTGCTGATTGCAATACCTGTAGGGAGATTTATAACTGTTAATCTTATTGCATTAGGTATTTTATTTATACTATTTACAACAATCCTTTTACTTATTATAATCCTTTCCAAGAGTTTTTCGAAAGAGGATATAGAGCTCGTATTGCTGGTGGAAAAGAGTACTGGTCTAAACTTTAAAAGAACAAAAAGATTATTAAGGAGATTTTTGTGAATTATAAGTATGTTTTAAATATCAACTTGATTTCACTTAAAACCAGATTAAATCAGATTCAAAAATAGACCAATTCTCTTTATCTCTAATGTCAATTTCATCTAAAATGAAGTTGTCATCTTTGATTTTTGTTGAAGTTGGTGATATTAACATACCTGGTAACTTATCCTCTTGAATGTATCCTAGCGCATATAGAAGTCCACCTGCAATCTGTTTCTGATTTTTGAATCCTAGACTTTTGAGTAATGATATTTCAGTCTTAGGACGAGAAAATGTATTTGTCTGTAAAAAAGAAATTGATAGTTTTTTACTGACTTCTTTAAATAATTTTTTAAAGTATGTTTGTTCTGTATAACCATATTCCATAATTGAGTAAGATTTTTTACTATGTTTTTTAAAAATAATATATCCAACTAATTTATCTTCATTTTTTTTACAATACGCAATTATGTACTTTTCTAACGGGTGAGAATATCTCCATTTGTAGAAAGCTGTGTCTCTTATGTTGTTGATTTTATCGTCCTTTGTTAGTATACCATTAAATTCGGAGATTTCTTGAGCTCTTAATTTATCTGTGATCTCAATTTTTAAATCAGCACTTTTTGTATTTATTGGAAACAATTTTTTTTCAGAAAGAATATACTTTTTTAGCAAATTTAATACCGAGAATAAATACATCTTTTTTCGTGTATCAATAGCGTAATAACCCGATTTCATGACGCATGGCGCTGATTTATTATTATATGTAACATGAATAATTAAATCGATATCGCCTCGTTTTAGTATATCTCCTGTAGAATAGTTGATAATGTCAGAAAAGATGCCCCGTCTACGATATTCTGGATGAACATGTGCATCAGCCGCGATAGCAAACGTATAAGTATGATTCCTCAATTTATATTTTTGAAGATAAAAACCGACATGACCAACAATTTTTTTGCCATCGGCAGCTAAATAGTTAACAGGAAATTTTCCATAGGGATTTTTTTCATATTTCCATTCAAAAAGTTCTCTAATAGATTCTTGGTTTTGTAAAGATTTCCAGTGTAAACCTAAAAAGTTAATCATATCTTCTTTGAAGTTTTTGTTATATTTTATTATCGAAATTTCAGCCATTACAAGCCTCTTTTTTTAGATTTAATTGAACCAAATAATGCAGAGATTAGTTTTATTAAATAAAAAATAAATGGTTTGATATCTTTTTTATTATATATTGCATAACTATCTGCTTCCAATACGCTTTTAATCCAGCGATATAAACTAATAGACCTATACTTCACATTGAACAAATCGTTAAATTCAACGATTAATTTGTGTCTTATTTTAACATTTTTATTCATATCTGAAATATCGAATCCAGATGTGTCAAGATAATATAAGTAGGGTATGTTTACTCCTGCTTTATTATATGCATAATGAGGAGCGCCTATCCTGAAATTAATTTCTATAAAAAAGGCTTTACCATCTAAATATTTAAATTCTAAATCAAAAATACCTTTATAACCAATTTTTTTAATAAATGCCTTTATTTTGTCGAAATCTAAATTAAAAACATTATCCGAAAAGAACCCAAAAGCTGTGCTTCCTGCATCGATTGGGTATTCTCTTATTTTGTGGATGATACCGGGCGTTATTATTTCACCAGTTGTACTAACGAATCCTATCAGCTCTATCATATTAGAGTTTTTTCCATGTATATACGCCTGTATCATTACCTTATCATTTTCTTCCTTTAATATTTGTATGTGTCTTATTAGTTCCTCTTTATTATTTATTTTTTTTATAGTCCCTCTTTCATTCTCGAGAGGTTTTACTATACATGGATAAGTTAATTTATCGAGTCGATCTATGTTAGTTTGATCTCTTAAATTAAATAAAACTGTATTTGGGGTATCCAAACCTACTTCATTAGCCACTTTGTTCATTTCATATTTATTAATAAAATATGAAATATTACCACTTTTCATTGATATGTTTGGCATAATATATTTTTTTTTCAACAAATCAATATGTTGATCAATTACTTTAACAACAAAATCGGAAGTTGGAATTATTACCATTAATTCATTGTCATTATTTATTTTTTCTAGCAGTATTTCTAAAATATCATTTTTTAATTTTTTAATGAGCCAATATTTTTTTATGTATTTACTATGTCTAACAAAACTATCACTCGCATCGGTAACGATGATCGCATATATGGGAACATCTTTTTCTCCTAGACTTCTTATAACCCCCAAAGTGTTATAGTCATCACCCCCAATAACTATTGCTTTGTTTTTTAATTTTATATTTTTATTCATTATTGTCATAAAGATCACTTTTTAGCATCTTTCATTTTTTCATGCCGTAATAAATTCATATGTTCTGCGAGTTCGCCCATTGTGATGACATCCAGTTCATTTTTTTGTTTTTTTTCAGAAACCTGCTTTAAAAATTTTCCTAAATCTTCCTCCAATTTTTTATACAATAACAGACTCCAAGGATGAAGCCAAATGTGAAATATTTTTTTATTGCGAATTGCTCTATTTAATCCTAAATTACATCTAACAAGTAAACTTCTAGGAATCTGAGGGTCACAGAAGTAAGTTGATCCTTTAATCTCCCAAATTCCATCAATCCATTTTGGTTCGACAGGTGATGATATAAACTTATCTATTCCTCCTTTAAATTTTTTAATAAATAAATTATCATTAGACCCGTAAATTCCGGTTTTTCCCCTATATATTAAAAATCCATTTTCTTTTAAAATATCTACATGCGCAATTTTATTAGATGGAAAAACAAACGATTTAAATTGTATATTCCATTCTCTTTCTATTTTTTTAGCTTCTTTGATTTCATCTTCTGCCATTTTTCGGGGAATTTCACTGAAGATCGGGTGAGAAAAAGAATGATATCCAATCTCATGCCGTATTGTACTGGATAATATTTTTTGAATTAAATCTTTTCCGTAAAATAATGGGTCCTCTTTGAGATTAGTATGTGGATCAATATACCAATCTCTTCTGAAATTATATTTTTTTTTGTTTATTTCCGTTAAACATGTTTTTTTACAGCAATCTTCAAGAAACAAATGACCAACTATTGCCCAAGTTGCAGGTATCTCAAATCTCTCGAATAGATTTAAAAGTATATCGATGTTTTGTCTGGCTTCTTTTCCTCTTTTTTTTATAAAATTAAACATTTCTATTGTATCTGGGCCCCATAGAAGTTCTGTATCTAAACTCATTATAAAATATGGTTTATCCATATTAGATCCCCGGTGTATTTATATTAATTCTATAAAATCCTAATACAGAATTACAATCATATATTTTAGAAAAACCCTGTTCTTCTAATTTCTGGCTCGGATTATAATTTAATTTAAAAGGTTGCCCAAATAATCTAAATGGTTTATTTATAATTTCCTCTCTTATTACTATTATAGTACCATTAATATCAAATTTTCCTGAAAGAAGAACGGTATCCAAAGATTTTATTTTATTAGGTTTAACGTTAAAATAATTTTTTAAAAGACTGCCTGAAGGATTAGTAAAATAATCATAATCAGATGAAAGTTTTTCGGTTGATTTTTCAACAAAAAATGCAGCGGACGTAATTTCACTCTCTGTTTTGGTAGTACGAATACCTATATTTGGAAATAAAGAATGATTAGTGATGTCCGCCGCAGGACTAATAATTAATATGGACGAGAGACCTATTATTAAAAAAACTAAAAATACTGGTTTAACAAACCGATTATGTATTTTATTATAAACCAATATAACGGATACCGCGAGAGGTATTGTTAAAAGTATCTGAGAAAAATACCACCATCGGTCAGGAATTACATATGTTCCAATAATTAGTGAAAAAAAACCGATTACCAATGGTGTAATTCCCACTAATGCGAATACGTATGTTGAAATATTCCCATATTTTCTTGAAATCATGTATAAGCAACCTATCAATGAAAGTGAAAAAAATAAAAAGGTTCCTATTTGGTTTAATACTTGTTCAATTAATGGTACAGTAGTTACATACATACTAATTTCTTTTGGAGCATGGATAAAGAAATCTGGAGAAAATCCTACTTTGATGATATCTGCTAACGTGTTGATATGGCCTGTGACATAGATCCACCATGAAAACATAGCAACAGAAAAAAAAGCAACAAGATTAAATGTCATTGGGATGAATACATTTTTGTTTATGAATTTCTTATAAAAATGTGCACCTATAAACATGACAAATAGGATAATTGCCATAGCCATCGCTGATATCGTGTGAGTGAATATCAAGGAAATCATAAATAAAATAATGAGAAACGTCCCAATTAAAAAATTATTTTTTCTAATTGTAACGAAGAGATAAATTATAATTAGTATAAATACAGCAGCAATCGAATTCGGAATGATAATCAATCCCATATTTATAAAATAATTACCAAAAGCTAATAACAGGCTTGCGAATAACCCTACTTTTGTTTTAAATAAATATTTACCCGCAAGAAAAACAAATAAAATACTGCATATAACTTGATTGAAAGTTATAGACAAAATGGCTGATAATTTATAATCTAATCCTGTTACCATCGACGTCGATGCTATTTCAATATGCATTAATGGGAGATTGGAATAATTATATCCTGATGGTATAAATCCGTTTTTGATAATATTCCAGGTAAACAACTGATGGCTCCAGGGATCAATACCAAGAATATTAGGGAAAATGAGGTATTGAGAGCATATAATACTTAGATTTATAAAAGCTATCTGAAAAAGGAGGAATACAATTTGTTTTTTATTATTAGAATTTATTGACAATATTTCTAAGACTACAATACCAATCATTCCAAATATAAAAACAAAATATAGAAATGGTCTTTGATAAGGATATATTCTGTAATAAAGAGAAATGATGCTACATGTTAAAATAATAAAAAATATAATGTTTAATGAAAGGAAAAATGGTTGAGATTTAATATCTATAATTTTTAATGAGGCGTTATTTTTTATTAATATCCATACGATGCAAGCTATCAAAACTAGAATGCCAGTAAGTATGTATACGATACGATCCGTACGAAGTTTTAGATAGATAATTAACGCTATAGATAAAATGATTAAAATATATGGAAGTAGTCGGTCAAAGTTATATGGGGAAAATAACTTCTCATCGATCCTTTTTATTTTAACACCTCCATCATGATTTTTTCATAATTTTTTAGACAGGTATTAAAATTATATTTTTTTTCGACAAAATTTCTCGCATTATCAACAATTTTATTTAAGTTAGGATTCTTTAATATACTGATAATTTTTTTAGTAATATCTTCAGGTGTGTTTTTTGTTATGATAAATCCTGTTTCTCCATCTGTTATTATATCTGGTATCGTTCCAACCGAGGTTGCAAGAACGGGAGTTCCACAAGCCATTGCTTCGAGCAATATATTGGGTAAACCTTCTGTATATGATGGAAGGATTAGTAATTTTAATTTATTTAGATACTCTGGAAGAGTATCATGAGGAATCCATCCTGTAAGTGTTACCTTATTAGTTAAATTATTACTCTCAATATAGTTGTTAATTTTACCACGTAGCTCTCCATTTCCCCCTATTAAAAATTCTGCGTTTTCAAATTTTTTTATTAATATAGATATTACTTCTATGAAAGTCAATATCCCTTTTTCTTCGCTAAATCTTCCTATATAACCAATTATATTTTTTCTTTCATCTATTTTTTTTATAATTTTGAATAAATCGTAATCTAAAAAATGTTCGTTCGAGATTAAAATTTTTTTATTATATTTATTTAAATTCCATTCCTTAATGAGATTTGGTGAGTAAACAATAATACGATTTGTTAAAAGACGATTGATATTTTCAAAAATTTCAATTGGTTTTGATAAATCACTATGTGACGATCTAAAACTTTCTAGGGAAGAACCCGCGAGCATTAATATTACTTTTTTTCTTAAAAGTTTAGCAAATATCATTGGGATAATTAGTGTGTTTCCTCCAATAAAAAAAACTAATATTTTTGTGTTTCTATTAATTTTTATTAACCTATAAGATATTTTTAATTGAGTGGTAATATATTGTATACTTCTAAGAAAAAAATTAGATCCTTTTTTATGTTCAATGTTATAAATATAAATATTTTTTTTTCTCTTAAAAGAATCAGGTTTTACGTTTCCCGTAATCAAATATGTTTCATTAAAAATAGTAGATAATATTTCAACAAGGTTTGACGTGGCAACGAATCCTGCTTTTCCTATTGGAAAGGTTATAATACCAACATTTTCTTTTATCATAAAACATCCTATAAGATTTGTTTTTCAGAAGAATCTATTTTTTTAAGTGTTAATAATTTATATAATTTTTCTACTTCGATTGCTGTTTTTTCCCAAGAAAATTTCGAAGCATATTTTTTCGATTTTATACTTTCATCTATATACCATTTTTCTTCATGACTGAAGAAAAAGTTAATTTTATGTGCAAAATCTTCAACATCAAAGCACTTAGCTGTAAAACCAACTTCGCCATATCCAAGAGTTGCTATATGAGCTCCAATATCGCTTACTAAACAAGGTGTTCCAGCAGCCATAGATTCAAGTAATACTCTGGGAAAAGATTCAGACATTGATGGTAAAACGAAAAGATCAGCAATTTTATACAATTTTTTTAACGATTCTTTTTCCATATATCCCATAAAAATTACGCGATCTGTTAAATTTAATTTTTTTACAAGCAGCTCTAATTCATTTTTCATGCGGCCTTGACCAACGATAAGTAATATTAAATCAGGGTATACCTCCTTTATTTTATTAAATGCCTTAATTAAAATATGAACCCCTTTTAATTCCACTAAGCTACCAACAAAAAGAATTATCTTTTTATTACTTTTAATCTCATTAATATATGGAAAATTTTTTATCGTTGTATCTTCGCAATTTGAAAAATAATTAAAATCTAATCCTTTTGGAATAAAACGTATTTTTTCTTCATATGGTCTAAGAATGGGATCATCTAAAATTTGTTCTTTTGAATTAATAGTAATTATATTACATCCATTAAGGACTTTCGAATAAATAAATTTAAGATAAAAATTCATAATAATTTTTCGGATAACACTACCCCATCGAGGATTTTGAGGACCACCTATATCAAGAATCATTGGACAATTAAATTTCTTTTTATATAGCAATGCAGCCTCCCCTCCTGGAGGACTACCTAATTTAGCATGAATAACATCAAAATAATAATTCTTTTCTTGAATTAAAAATTTAAATGAAAAAAAACCTTTTAGTGAAATTGGTATATTTATCAAAGGGATACTAATAACCGGAAAACGAAATAATTCTAATCCTTCAGCAGGAGATTCATACTGAGTTTTTGTCCCTTTACCAATAGAAAATATAGTTATTTTATGACCTCGTTTATGTAATTGGGTAACTAAATCAAAAATCGATTCATCTGCTCCACCATAACCAAATCCCTTAGTTTTTGTGAATGGAGGTTTTTCTGGAAAAAAAGTACAAAAAAATCCGATTCTCATACTAAAATTCCCCGATATCTGCCAATTTAGATAAAATTGGCTTTATTTTACCTGATTTTTCTCTAGGAATTTCATCTACAATTTGAATATCTATCATAACTTCTTTACCTAATGCATTATTTACATCACTTTTTATTTTAGGAATATTTTCTAGGTTAAAACGTCTTCCTGGAACAATTTGTATGTTTATTTGATTAATGTTTTCTTGTATTACTTTGAATTGCTCAAGATTATAATGCATTAATAATATTATCCAAATTGTTGGAGGGAAGACTCTTCCATCTGGTGTTCGGACAAAAGCATCTTTCCTGCCCTCGAGTATTTTCATCAAAGGAAGTCCTCTGCCACAAGGGCATTTTTCATCAGTTGGTATACCAACATCTCCAATTTTATATCTAATTAATGGCATAGCATAATTATATAGATTTGTATAAACAATTTCTCCTCTTTCTCCAGATTCAACTTGTTCATTATCTTTGATAAATTCCATAATGACTGCTTCCATATCGATATGATAACCAGAATGTTCTGGGCATTCCCATGCTGTGCGACCCATTTCTACACAACCAAACTGATCGAAAATCTCAACATTAAAAACAGAATTAATAAAATTTCTCATTTTTGTTGTCAACATCTCAGATGTACCATAAATTATTTTAGGTCGCACTTTTATATTATCGCTGGCCTGAATCTCCTTAGCAATGAGATAAAGCGAAGAAGAATATCCATCTAAAATTTGTGGATTAATTTTTTCTAATAATGAAATTTGTTTTTTTGTATCCTCAAATAATGAAATCTGCTCCTGGGAAAATAATCCAAATCTTTGAAACCATTTTTTATTTCCCATGTGATCTGGGCATGTAATCACAGCCCATTTATCAAATAACTTCTGCCCGCAATTTAAATTCGGTCTAAGAGCAGTTGCTTTTTCAAAATCTTCAGCATTTGTATCATATAGTATAGTCAAAGGCATCCCGGTAGTGCCACTTGTATGCGGAGTCCAACATCTCTTAATATCAATAAAAGGTGCCACTATTCTATTTGGGTAATTATTTTGCATCTCCGCTTTTGTGAGAAAAGGTAATTTCACTAAATCCTTAGTGGTTCTTATTTCTTCTGGCATCAGCCCTGCATCTTTAAATTTTTCATGATATATTGGAATATTTTCATAAGCATACTTTACGATGGCTCTAAGTTTTTTATCTTGAAGTTCTTTTAAATCTTCATATTGCCACCATTGGCTTTTCATTATTTTGTATAGATTCCAAGCTTTATGAATACTTGACATTATTCATCACTCAACAAAGATTCGTAAACCTTTTCTATTCTTTTACTCACAATGGTCCAAGACCAATTTTGTTCTACCAATCTTCTACCTTGCAAACCTGCTTTTTTCCATTTAGATGGATGAGATAGAATTTCTTTAATAGCTTTTGCCAGTTGTTCAACGTTTGCAGGTTCTACAGTAATTCCGGCTCCATTAACAATTTCTTTTAACCCATTTGTTGTTATTACTGGCTTACCACAAGCCATAGCTTCTAACAAAGATTTTGGAAAACCCTCCTGCAGCGATGGCAGAACAAATAATTCGCACTTTTTCATCAGTTGAGCTATTTCCTGTTGTGAACATTTATCTTTATACTCAAAAATACTTT
>JADBLP010000075.1:0-29903 GCA_014894375.1 Actinomycetota bacterium
CCTACTGTATATATTTTAACTTATCAAACATCTTTCCTTCAAGATAATCCTTACCTTTTTGAGTGATTTCATATTTCTTCTTTCTTCCAAAGAAACCTTTCTTGCACTCAATATATCCTTCTTCAAGAAACTTCAATAAATCTTCCTCTGAAAACATTCCCATTTCAAATGACTTCTCCATTATACACTCCTATTGCGATATAACTTCTTATCTATCACTTGTTTTGCCTTCTCTACATCAAATTCTGGATATCTCATTTTAAGAATACCTAATTCTGCTTCCTTTGAAGATTCATTCATAAGTGCATTATAAAACATTGGAATAAACCTGAAATTCTTGGATTCTTTCTTCTTTAATTCATCCAACATGTGCTTTTCAAAGAAAACAAGTGCCATTCTCAATTCTTCCTTATCACATGTTGATTTATTCTCAGTCATTTTCGTTGTAGATTCAACAATCTCACCAATGTTTCTTATCATATAAATTATATCATAATTGCCTTTTGGAAGGAATTGTAATCCATATGCAGTTATTTTAATGAATTTGCCTTTATATTTCTTTATTTGAAATTCCTCATCTCTTAATTTATCTATAATCTTCCCATTCTCAAGTTCGTAATAACCTTTTGGATTATTCTTATCTGCTTTTCTTGAATCATCATATGCAACTGGAAGTCCACCTGCTTCAAGAATTTGCATCATAAGAGAAGTTCCAGACCGTTCAAGTCCAGAAACTATATAATTAACATCCTTTTTCATTTTAATCTTCTTCAATAATTGATTCTAATTGTTCATAATGATACATCAATCCACAACTGAGACAATACCAATAATCTATATGATAAGTTGTATCATTTTTAGTTCCAGAAAAACTTTCAATATGTGGTTTTAAGAGAGAACCATCTTTACAAAATCTGCATGGAACATTGGGATATTCATTGGGCATCATTTCAATCATCAGATAAGTACCCGAGGTCTTTCATTCTCTTCTTAATCATCTTTATCTGTTCTTCAGTGAGTTCAGTTTGGTTTTCTTCAACAATCACAGAAACAGAGTAATCCTTGTTCACAAACGAAGATTTCTTTGCTCCTTCCACACTTATTCTCCTGAACCCTTTTTCCTTCAGAAGATTACAAATCTCATCATATTTCATTTTCTTATCCCTCAACTACACATAATTTATTATAATGATTAAAACAATATCCCTTATAATCAAAATGTATCTTAGATGGATATTCTCTGCATCCATCTACGTCGCATTTCTCAGGGGGTTTTTCAAGTATTATTGTAGAAGAACCGAATCTACCACAAGATGGACAATACATAGGAACAAGACCATCTTTATCTATTCTTTCTCTACAACTTACACATATGTGATAACATTTCATGTTCTTATTCCTTTACTGGTTGGAACACCATTCTTTTAGTATCCATTTTAATTACTGCAATATAATTACTTGTTTTTGTATCATAAAATACTTCACAATTATCATATTTAACTGGTATCAATCCATTACTCATTTCTTCCACTTTTACTTTTAATTTTGCCATTCTTCTCTCCCTTAAATCGATTTACTTATTTTACAACTATGTTTTAGTTTCTCTCTATTATGATTAATTATACTTGCATAGTATTCATCTGGATTACTTCTCTCATCAAATTGTTGCTTAACAAATTTAGTATGTCCGCAATTCTCACAAATAAATGTAGCATATTGTTCTTTTGCTATAATATCTCCATCTTCATTATGTACCTCTTGAATAAATGATTTTTCAAAATGATATTTGTGATAATCCACTGTACATTTTGGTATTTTAGTTGCTATTTTAATATATTCTTTATAATCCTTTTCTATTTTTGGATTCATCCTTTTTCTCCTTGACTTTTCTCAACTCTAAACTTAAGACATAATTGTTAAAACATATCTTTGACTTCTTGGTGTTTATCTTGCATGGAAGTGGATAATCTTTCTTAATCTCTCTTCCACCTGCAATTACTTCTATAAGAATTGAATCTTTCTTGAGAACCACATTCAAGTCATCTTTCTCCACTCCTCTCAATTCCATCGTAAGATATATCCAATCCATATCTTCTTGGAATTCTATCTCTGTATCATCTTGAATATCACTTGTTTTGTTAGTATTAATGAAATTCCCATTTCTTGGATAATATCCACCTGTGAAGTTGCCCTTCATGAGTTCATCCATCAATTTGAATATTTTATCAATTTCATTTGGTTCCATTCAATTTTCTCCTGTTAAAACTGTAAATCCCTGTTTTTCTTATGGAGAGCAAAAAAGGCATATATAGAAGTTATCATATTTTCCAGAAAAGTGATAACTTCTGTGGGTACATGGTTTTTAAGCCATTTAGTGAATTGGAGATGTCGAGTGCCCTCATGTTATCACATTTGCCTCTAAATGTGCCTTTATATATCACTATTTTTTGACCTCGTTAGTTTTATTCAAATACTCCGTAATTGACTTCTCTAATGACCTGATAAGCACCTCTTGTCGCTGGAAATCATCAAAGTCAACTTCTGCGGTATATACCTTATGTCCACACTTGATACATTTCCTTGTTCTTGTTACAACTCCAAATCTCTTACTTAATCTGGTTCCACTTGAACCCAATCTTCCTCCACACTTTGGGCATTTGCTTGAAAAACTACACTCAGTTCCATCTTCTTTTATTTTTCTACTCATAACCAAACCTCTTATTAATATCTTCTTCTAATTTATCTGCTAAACCCATTGGATTCCCATATTTGTGTATATCATTTATCAATTTCTGTCTGAGAATTTCTATGTCATGCTTTCTATAATAATTCCCATACTTCTCATTATCTTCATCAGTATTATAAAAAGCTCTATCATTAGTTCCTTCTAAGTGTACCGAACCTGCGTTTGTTATAATAACTGGTTTTAATTTCCATTCTTTTTCTTTCATTTCTTTCCATTTCTCCTATTAATAAATCCATCTAATGCTCTTCCTTTTCCTTTGTATTTTATTTCTTTATATCCTTCAAATAAGGTTACGTTAATCCCACAGAAATCCATAAATTGGACTGGACCCATTTCTTTCTTCTTCATGAAATCAATTATCTCTTGCCTACTATCAATTAAAGCATTCGCATGACAAGTTTGGCATAACAATAGATTCTGTAATTTCTTCTTTATATCTCCATAGATGATTCCAACATGTTTGCAATTCTGGCATCTGAAAGCAAAGCAATTCCTTGGTTTCTTCTTTTTCCCTTTCCTCTTCTCAATGGGTATAACTTCTGGTTTTGTTTTGATATTCCTATTAAGATATATTTGTTTTAACTTTCTACTTCCTTTCCTGTTTGCATGGTGTTTTGCTGCAGAATATTCTCCATGCATAGATTCATTGTGATATTCGAGTTCTTCTTTTGTATCTACAAAGAAACTATGACAACGCTTGCATTGATATTTCTTGGTGAACTTCTTCCTTTCTGTTTCAGTTAATCTAACTACATTTATTGCTTTAACTTTCTTTCCTCTTGGCATCTTCTACTCCATGACCATAAAAATGCTTGGCTGCCTGCACATAATGGAACTTAATCTTCTCAATGACCTTTTCATCTTCTCCATGAATCTCCAGTAATCTCCCTATATATTCCCAATGTTGTTCTCCTAATTCTATTCCTCTATCCATTTTAATCCTCTCAAATCATACAAGATAAAACTACCTTCTGGAGATTATCAAAAGTGATATCTTTTGGTTTGCAAACTTTATTAACTAACTTGGCGATATCTGGTTTAACCACCATCTCTTTTCCATCCTTGCTCTTAAGAACTGAAAGAATACGAATTCCAGCATTTGAAGTCACAAATTCAAGTGTAATATTATACAACTCATCAAAATTATCTTCATGCCAATTAAATGATGTAATATAGCAATCTCTTGTAACAATCTCTTCTAATGAATCTTCTTTTGGACTCATTTGTGCTCGATAAGTTATATTACATTCTTTGCCAGAATAGACAATATCCTTTACACGATTGTTTAATTCCTTATCTGCAAGAAAGTTTAAACTACCTTTTAATTCATTCTCAATATGCTCACGATGTAATTCCATACTTGTTATTGGAATTTGCCTTAAATCTAAATGATTATTCATTCCCAAATGCCTTATCAAATTCTTCTTGTTTAAATCCTTGGAGAATTACCTTCTTATCTTTAATAATCGTCACAGGATATGTTTTTAATCCCATCTCTTTGAATTGTTTCTTCATCTGTTGGAGTTCTGGTCTTCCACCAATTCCCATATCATGTTCGGTGTATACTATTTTCTTATTATTTAAATATTGCATAATCTTCTTGCAATCTCCACAATTCTTTACAGTATAAATTTCTACTTCCATTATTTTCCCTTTCTACGAGTTATCCAATAAACTGGTTCAACATGAAAGATAAAACTTTTTGGAGGTACTCCAATATCACTTTCTGATATGTATTCAATCATCCAATCTTTAGCTTTCTTTTCTGAATCAAATATCTTAGAAGCACCAAAACCACTTTTACCATCACTACTTCCAGCATGGAAATCAATATAGAATAATGGTTTATGTTTATCAACCAAGAACTTCTTATCCAGTTCATATGACCAAGGAAAAGTATCTTCAACTTGTTCCGATATATAATCAGCGATATCTTTTTTAGTACCAACTATTCTGAATTCATCATCATAATGACTTTCTTTAATTGGTCTAACAACATAATATTTTTCTTTATTATCTTTCTTTTTTACTTCCATTTTTTAATCTCCTTATTTATCTTCCAGATGGCATTTCTGAATATCTCTTTAGCACTTGAAAAGTCATCACATGTATCAATCACAATCAATGGCCCACCGAATACACCTTCTTTAAGAACCTGTGTTTCCCATTCGAGTTCTTTTCTCAACTTCCATAAATCTGCCTCATCACCTTCGGCAACGATATCAAAGAAAATCGGTGTTTTGCAGATGGAAACTTCTATCTTTTCTTGCACAATTTCAGTTCTTATCTTCTTAGTTTTTTTCTTCATAAAATTCACATTCATTTCGTTTATTTCTTTGTTCACAGGAAGTTATATCTATCTTTTGTATTGGTCCATCAAAATAATCTCTATTTTGAGTATTACAGGTATTCCAATATTTCCAATCTTGACATGGTTTACTAGAATCCCCATCATTTTCTTCTTTATAATACTTACAATCTTCACAATATTTTATTTTCTTCATTAATCACCTTAACCTCTTTTCCTAATTCTTTGGCAAAACGAATCGTTTGAGAAGTTCCACTATGAAATCTTTTATCAAATGCAATAAGTTTATCGCAATCTACTGCAATCTTCTTATTCCTTTGACGGAAACGGTATGGATAAGCAATATTCATATCTGGTCTATGGACAATCAGTTTACAACCTAAAAGTTTAGCAAATTCTTCTGCAATCGAATCTACTCCTTGTGCCCCACCAGAAATAATTGTATCATCTTCTGTAAGTTCTTCATCTTGAAGAACTCTAAAAACAAACTCTTTACTCCAACCTTCTCGATTTCCTACGACTCCGATTTTCATCTTCATCCTCATCATCTTCTTTCATAATTTTATCCTTCTTCTTTAAATTAACCATGAAATTAAATTTAACCCAATAAGTGCAAGTATAATTTTATATTTATAATTATCAATTATTTCTGGAACATGACTTTGACTCATATTTTCATCCTAAATTTACGGTGTTCTTTTGAATCTGTTCTTATTTCCTCAAATCCTAACTCTTGAAACAAACTTATTAATCCTTCTCGTGACTTAAGAATTCCTGAAACTATCTGCTGGCAACCAAGTGACTTGCAAAGTTCAATTGCTTGCTCAACGATATCTCTTGTAATTCCTAATCCTTTATATTCCCCATGACGGATATATCCCATCAAATGCCCAGTTATCTTCCTACCTTTCTTATCAATATAAATAGAAAGATAAGCAAGTGGAGTCCGTAAATCATCAACTGCTTGGAGAGTGAGATTGTAACGTGTCAATCCAATGGTATATCCTTTACTCATTCTACTCCAAATCTTTTGTTTATTTTATTTCCTATTCTTTGATATAGCAAATCTTTAGTAATATCAGAAATATCATCTTCAACACCAATTAGCAAATTCATATCTTTAATCAATTTCTGCCTAAGAACTTCTATATCCGAATCACGGTACATATTCCAATGTTCATATCGTTTTCTTCCAATATGCCATGTATCAACTTCTGTTCCTTTTAAACTCCAATCATCTTCAACCATTTTAATCATCTCCAAGTGTTGGTGAATAATTCAATAAATCCATCTCCAAAGAACTCCAATAACCTTTATCGAGTTTTTTCTTGTATTTCTCCTTAATCCTTAAATAATCTGCTTCTTTTATTTTATGGAGTAGATACCAATCCTTTTTGCCTTCATATTTCTTTAAGATTTCATTCCAAGTAATTGATGGAGTAGACTTGCGATACATCTCATCTAAACACTTTTCTACTAATTTTGCTTCTTTATTCATACCCAAACCTCTTATTAATTATCTCCACAACATTCTTTTTGGGAGTCTCAATCCAATCATTATATTGTCCATCAGTATAATTTCCATCTTTTTCTATATCTTCTATCAACTTCTTCCTGAGAGTTTCTATATATTTTTCTGGATATAATAATTCACCATCAATCATCCATTTCTTATCTTTTAAACTCCAATCATCATTCATATCCTAACCTCTTTTTTATAATAAATTCTGTATCCATCTGTGCCATTTCATATCCCATAAAATATCCATCCATATAATCTTGATTATCATCACAATCTGTAATTGGCTTTAACTCCTTAATATCATTTACCACTTTTTCTTTCAATTTATCTATATCTCTCACAAGAACAACTGGATATTTTAATCTTCCTTTACCTTCTGCTTCTGGAAGTTCTATAATTGCATCCTTAAGAGTTTCAATCGGTTCATCTTTGATTATTGCCTTTGCTATGATATATTTTCCATCTTCTGTTGGAAGAAGTAGCATAATCACATCTTTATCTTTAAGTTTCCAATTTTCTTTTATATCTGACATTCAGCACATCCTTTTATTAATGCTTCTCTATCACAATTCTTACGAAATATAGCAATACCTTTACATCCCATGATATGTGCTTTAATAATAAGATTTTTAATATCTGCTACAGTGGTACTCTCTGGACAATTAATTGTTTTTGATATACTATTTTCAACATTCTTTTGGAATTCTGAAAGTATAGCAAGATGTTGCTCTGGTAATACATCAAATGTGGTTTCAAAAGCTGATTTATCTTTCATTGGGTGAGTTATTTTAACTACATTATTATCTATAATCCTAGTATACTCCCCAGAAAGATTTGGTTCTACACCAGATGACACTCCACATATAAGAGATAAACTACCAGTTGGAGCAATTGTTGTAACAATTGAGTTCCTTCTCTTTCTATATCCTTCTTTATATGCTGGATATAAACCTTTCTCTTTACCCAATTCTTCTGAATACTTGCTTGCCACATCATTAATAAAAGACATTATCTTTCCAGCCATTTCCACAGATTTTGGAGATGAATATTTTATATTCAATTCTATAAGTAAATCAGCAAATCCCATTATTCCAAGACCTATCTTTCTAGTTTTCATCACTGCAGATTTTATTTCTTCTGTAGGATAAGGACTTCCATCTAACATATTATCTAAGAACCTTACTGCAAGTTTTGTTGTTTCTGCTAATTTATCCCAATTTACATCTCCATCAGATATATGTTTCATTAAATTAATAGAACCGAGGTCACAAGCTTCTCCAGATAAAAGTCCAGATTCAGAACAAGGATTTGTTACTGAAATGTCTCCTAAATGTGGAGTTGGATTATCTATATTCATATTGTCATAAAATAGTACCCCAGGTTCTCCAGTTTTCCAGATATTGGTCGCTATCATTTCTAACAATAATGCGGGAGAGATATTTTTAATATGTTTATTTTTAATTGGAGATACCAAAGAAATATCTTTATTACTTGTTAAGCAATCAAAGAATTCTTTCTTTATTAAAACACTAATATTCATATTATTATATATATCTATATTTTCTTTGCAATGAATAAATTTCTCTATATCTGGATGATTATAATTTAAGATTGTCATTAATGCCCCCTTTCTAAATCCTCCAGCTTTTACTATTTTAACCATCACATCATATTCTTCCATGAATGCAACTGGTCCACTACTTACTCCTCCACTAGATTTAATCTTAGCACCCTGTTCTCTTAAATTTGCTAATGAGATACCAAATCCTCCACCCATCTGGAATATCTTTGCTCCTACTTTCGCTTTCTCGAAAATATCTTCTATAGAATCATCTACCATAGAAGCAAAACAAGCTAACCATGTACCTTTTCTATTAGTACCAGCAGATACAAGTGCTGGTGAGTTTGGTAAGAATTCTAAATTGCACAACATATTAATGAATTTGGTAGAATATAATTCTCTTAAAGTTTTATCTTTCTCAACATATGCAACTGCATTTGCTACTCTAATCATCAATTCTTTTGCAGATTCTATTGGATTTCCATCATCATCTTTCTTTAGATATCTTTCTTTTAAAAGATTCATTGCTATTTGTGTTAAACCTAAATCATTAAGTTTATCTTTTCTTATTCTTGAACGTGATTGGATATATTCTTTAGCAATCTCCTTGAATCTGCTTCTTAAAAGTGAATCAATAACTGCATCATCTATTTCCCAGAAAAAGATTTCTTCCCTTCCTTCCATTATTGGTTCAAGTCTTGCAAGAACTCTTGGCTTAAATTCTTTCCAATCTGATTCCTTGAATTCTTCATTAATACTCTTTGCTGTCTTTTGGAGTGCTATCTTAATCTTTTCCACTGAGTAAATCTGGCGAAATCCTGACTTTTTGATAACCTTCATTTCTACCATTTTATTTTCCTTTAATTAATGACCATTCAATTTCATCAATATATTCAATCTTCTCTCCACAAAATGGACAGAAATAAATCTCTTTATACTCATGTGAATTATCATTGACAAAATATATCTTATGTGAATTTGAATCAATATGCAAACTCTGCCCAAATTCTTTCTTGAATTTCTTGCAACAGAACTTCTCTGGTGCATAATAGTAACTTTCTGATACTTTCTTAATTACTCTCATTTTAACTCCATCCATCATCACCTGAATCAAACCATTTGTTCCCATCTTCATGTAAATCCCAATCTTTAGTGACTTCCTTGATTAATTGTTCTTTTGTAAGATATGTTCCAGATTCATCTGCAATTACCATATTCTTGCTTAATCCCATATTCTCAAATGCTTCCTTTGAAAGATTGCTCTTGAACTTCCAACCTAAACTTTGCTTGCCGATATGCTTTAATCTTGTTCCACAACACTTGCAAATAATATAATAATTCGTTCCGATTTAAATCACTCCTTCTTCATCAAAATATGTCATATAAATCACGCAATTCATTTCACCAGGGCAAACCATTCCATTGGTTAATTGGCAAATGGTTTTCTCTTGAATAACAAATTCACTCTTTCCATCTTTGTCATTATCAATAAATTGTTTTTCTGTTGTTGTTTTAAAATTACACTTTTCTATCATAAATCAAATCCTTATTGCTAAAAGAATTTTCTCAAAATCTTCTTTATCAATCTTACTAAAATCTTTTCTTAATCTTTTTAATATATTATACTCACTTCGGGTAACTTCATATTCATAACCATATTTTAATTTTATAAAAATATTATTAAATATAAATTCTTCTACTTTTGGATTAATCATTAACCAATCTGGATTATATCCTGTAAATTTCATACTTTTAAATGCTTTAGCCCAATCATCAATAGTTGGAAGTTTCATATCCTCAACACCAAAAGCACATCAGTTATCTCAACTTTCGTCATTTCCTCTGGAATCTTCTTCAGGCGTTTCAACTCGTAAATCTCAGCAAATGTCAATTCAAATTGATTACCATCCTTTGTTGTAACCATCTTTTTCTTGGAAAATGCTTCATCTGGAGTTTCTTCTCTATTTCCAAATAATGAACTACTCCAAATTTCAGTATTTGATGTGGTGTCAGTATAAGTAGAATTAGGATAAGTATAACTGCCATTTACTGTTCCAGTTGAGGTAGTATTAGTTGTTGTAATCCACCATCCGTTCTTTCCATTAGTTGTATAGCTTTCTGTCATTTAAATCTCCAACCAAATCTCTCCACCACAATCTTTGCATCTATGAAGTTGATAATTCGGTCCTTTTCCTTTCTTATGCATACCTTGAAACATATTCATCTTCTCAATTTCTGTTGAACCACACTTTTTGCACTTAGTCAATAGATTTTCCCAATTCAGTTTCTTCTTCTGTTTCTTCCCAAAATAATTATCTCCTGCTTTTTCTTCTCTTTTAGTCATTTCCAAACAACCCCAATAAAAATGGTGGAATCGTTGTTAGTGCGATAACTAATGGAATCCATTTAGAATTCTTATCTTTTCCTTTAGAAACTGCTAATGTTAGAAATCCCATGATGTTCCAGAATGCCACATAACAAATTCCAACTATTCCCCATGTACCAATCATTTCTTTCATCTCCTTTAAAGTAAAGGGGATATTTACTCCCCTATTATTATTTCACTGGTTTTTTCTTTTGTTTGCCAGGTTTGCTTTTGTTTTTCATTATTATTCATTACCTTTTACGTACTACATTAAAAAAACATGTTAAAACTGATTTAATTCTTTTCTTATATAAATATCCCAACTATATCATTTCCACTAGACCACGGCATCCAAGTATCAGATTGCGGTTCAAGTAACCAAAGTTCTTTCTTCTGATTGATAAAGAATAGCATATTATGATTTCCTTCCAGCTTTTTTATATATATTATTCCAATACATGGTGAATTTGGATAAAAGTATTTCACAAGATATCCAAGCATCGCTTTGGAAAATTCAGTGCAATCAAAATCTTTTGGAATAAATGGTAATTTACTTGTATCTTTCCAACTATTTGTTTTTTCTTCATCAAGTGCTTTTCTTAATATTATTTCATCAACAAGTTTATAATAAATATTCCCTGTGTGAAACCAGAAATTAGTATCTTTAGTGAGAGTTGTTATGATGTTAAAGATTTCTGAATAATTGACACAACCAACTGGTGTGTCGTCCACAATAAAAGACATATCATCCCCCTCAATGGTTATCTTATGATTCCCCTTTACAAGAGTAGTCGGTAATATATAAAATCCATTTATCTCTCCTGTTTCTGTAATATCAACTCCAAATGTTGCAACACCATCTAATGATACAACAAGTCCAGATTTCTCTGTAAAGAATATTCCATAACCAGTTCCTTTAATGGTTATTTTCTCTCCTGGTTTCAGAGTTGTTGGTGTTAACGTAAATACCATAATTATTTCTCCTTTAAATACAACATATTACATCTTAGAAATTTCTTTCTTGACTCTATCTAAATCCTCTTGCATGCATTTCAAATAATATTCCAATCCTTCTATGAATGTAATGATTTCTTCCCTTTCCATCATTCCTCCACAATATGTATCTTTATAATGCTTATTTATTTTATCCCAATTAGTAGTTCCATCTTGATTAATATATGGAGATGGAACAGATTTGTCATCATAAAGTTCCTCTTCCATTTCAACCCATTCTAATCATCCATTAAACAATGTATTACTTTTCCATCTTTATCTTTATATGGCTGTAAGAATAATGTTGTAAGTGTTGAAGTTATCAAAAAAACTCCAATAACTATCAAACAACCTATCTGTCCTATAAATCTTCCATATATTGGAATACTACATAAACTTATTCCCATTAACAATAAGTTTAATCCCCATAATTTATGCGTTATATTTCTCATTTTACTCACCCAATAAATATTCTCGATTCTTAAATATAAAAAGATTATCAAATTTAATTGATGCATCAATAGATACATATTCATCTAATACTTTATGAATAATCTCATGATTTATCACTTGAGATAAAAGTCTCATAAATTTATCATCTTCTGGTCCATCATCAAGTTCATAATCTATTGCTCTTATATCTATATAGATTTGTTTTGTATCATGATGATAACTACCAAGAGTATCACCAGATGAACCTGGGCATACACAAAAACTTATCTCCTTCATAATTTCATCTTCTTTTCTTTAAATGCTTGATATTCTGAATTATTAACTTCGTACTTCTGAAACATATCTTTTATCCAATCCTTTAGTTTTAACTGATTAAAATCTTCAGGAAACTGTTCTCCACCCTTATTTATCCACACAGGTACTCGTTCTAATCCTGGAATCTTTTCCATCCCATGAAAATGTCCTGTATATTTAATTCCATCAACTTCTTCACCAAGTGCTTCATTATGGTCACTGAAACAAATGATTAATTCCTTTCCACCACAAATTTCATTCAATCCTTTAAGTGTCTCAACTCCATTATAAACTCCCATCATATATAAATCTCTTAATGCTTGTGGGTCTGTTTCTGCTAGTCTCTTCATGATTAACCCTCCATTTTTTATTTCTGGTGATTCCAATGCACCGAGACTATCATAACAAGAGAAATTTCCATGAGTTATAAATGACCAAAAGAAAATTGAATCTATCCAATATGGATTAGTCATTGACCATTTCTTTCCTAACCATCTCCAGATATCCACGTCCCAATTAGAAACTGCATTCCATTTTATTGGTGGCATAAAAACTTCTTGCCCTCTTCTTGAAGGAACAATCTTTGTATGCGGCATAGTTTGAGGACCAATTAAACGTGATATAGTACAATAACTACCAATATGGTCAAAAAGAGTATCATCTATCTTTGTTCCATCTAATCCTGACCAAAATGCTGAATCATCTCTTGGAATTCCTAACTCTTCTGGGCTTTTTCCTGTTACTATTGCTGGAAGTATCGGTCCTGTAAAACCATCCAGAGATGGAACACTTGTCCAACTTTCTTCACCCAAAATTCCTTTAAATGGTTCGCATGCATCTAATCTTAATGAATCCCAACAACAAATTAACAAGATTTAACCTTTCCTTTCAATTTCTCAAAGCATTTCCTGCAGAATATCAAATCTGTTATGGTACATCCAAATGTTGGCAAATGCACACTTGAAGTATAAATCTCTTTTGGATTATTCAATTCCTTATTGCATTCATCACAATGTTTCATTTTCTCATCCTACTGGTGCTATAGATTTAAAATAACTTTTCTTAGAAACTGGCATATCTTCATATGATTTTATATTCTCATAGAAATATGCACATTCTTTACATCTGTTTGAACCTTTATCAACACACTTTTGTCTAAAGATTCCATCATTTGAATACTTGCAAATCTTTTCATCAATTGGAGATGTACCTAATCTACTTCCTTTTGGTTTTACTTCTAATGGTCTATCCTTTGTTGTAATATGATGATATCCATTTGGCCTCACTGGATATGAATCTGGCCATTCACTTACATGTTTATCTATATCATCATCAGTTTCATAATCACTATAAACTGCTTCACACAATTGTATTTGACATGAATTACACCTCCAATTACATATTCCCATTGGAGTGCAATACAATTCATCAGTTTTCTTTTTACAAGTTTCACATTTATTTGGTCTATTTTGTAACCACGGTCCTGTATATCTTTCTTTATCTCTCCCATCTAAATGTAATTCTCTAACCAATCTTTTATCGGTATCTACCATCTCTTTTCCTATCTTAACTGGTTTATCTTTCATCTTTCTCAACTCGTTCTCTACAACTTTTATTGGTAGTTCTGTAGGAAGTTTTAAATCATTCCATATCTTAAGAGTTTTCTTCTGATTCTTTCTGATTCCAATGGGTCCACATTTTACACACAACATTGAAATCATCCCATTAGTAGATTCACCAAGTATGTCTGCTGGATTGGATTCACAACATGGACATATGTATGCATGTTTATTTATCAACATATTTAGCCATCTCTGGATGATTCTTCTTTTCAACATCTTTATAATGCTCAATACAATCCTTACATAAATACTCAAATCCACCCATACTAACCCAATATCTAAAAGTATTATTTAGAAAATCTTTCTTGCCACATCTTTGACAATACTCTGTTGGTTCTACTTTGATATGGATTATTTTCTCTTTCTTACCAGATATACTATTATATCTATAATCTATTCCATTTAATATCTCTTTTTCAATCATTCTTCCAATCTCATTCTTTATTTAAATATCCATATTCCTATCAAAAATCCTATCCAGATTCCATTAAGCAATCCAATAGTTAAACCATATACCCAATTCCTTCTTCCAATCTCTTTAAATCCTTTATTTATATCTTCTATTGTTACTGGTCTATTCATATCTTCTTCTATCATTCTTTCACCAATATTCTCTTATCTTCCCATATAGGATTCCAAATGTTCTTAAACCAAATATCCCGAATCTTATTCTTTACAAATCGATTATGGTGTTGATAATCTGATACATTTGATACATCATTTGCATTGAAAATTTGCTCAAGAGCGACAACTACTGCTGGACTTCTGCTCAATCCTGCATCACAATTAACAAATATATCTTTATCAAGATGTTTTATTACAAAATCAAGAATCTGTTTTGCTTGTATATCAGAGAATAACTCATAATCTTGTCCATCCTTTTGTTCCACATCATCAAACTTTAATCGAAGAACATCTGTCCAATCTCCATGAAGCTGAACAAACTCTGAATTTGGTGATGTGATTGAAATAAGAACACTCCTTCCTTTTCTTGGAACTAACTCCTTTACTCTTGACCTATCAAGTGACTTCATTATGTTCAATTTTTCACCTTTTCAAACCATTTGCAATCATTATTTTTATTAATTTCATTACAAACAACTATTGGATTAAATTCTATATGCTGATAAAATGTATCTCTCTTTATTGATTTTAATTTTATATCTGGATTATTACAAAATCTATGTGGTTCTTCTGTTACTGGATAAGGATTATATGGATAGTAATTAATTATATTTCCACAATATTTACAATTATTGCAATAAATTTTCTTCTTCATGGCAAATACTCCCTATAACCTATTTCCCTTCGATATTGAATACTTGAACCACCAGATGAAACAACCCCTCTATTATTATGTATTGTTCCACCAATAAACAAATCATACAATCTAGATGTATTCATTCCTTCTATATCATAGATTGCTAAATGCATCAATTCATGATTTAATGTATCTATTACCGTTTCTATAAGAATCTTATCAAAATCTGGAGTGATGCTTCCTTTTTTTAATAATCCTCTTTCAAACCTATCTATTGCTAATTTAATAAGTGATGGTGTAATAATTATATTCCCAATTATGTCTTTATTTTCTATGTCTCTTTGCCATAATACATACATGGAATTAGAATGATATTCCTTGCTTTTGGATATATGAATTTCTCTCTTTCCTTTAAAGATTATATCATCTTTTGAATATATCGTCATTTGAATCTCCCACTTGTTCCACAACCCCTTTCACCTGTTTTTACTGGAGTTCTATCTGGTTCAACCTCATAGATGATTTCTTGGTAGAAAATTTCATCGCTTCCACACTTTTCACACTTCCTGCCAAAGAGTTCATGGACTTCATTAAATTCTATGAAATACTCCTTATTACATGCATGACAATTCACTTTTACTTTATCTGGCATTCTTTTCCTCTAATAATTTCCTAATCTTTCTTAATTCTCGCATTTCTCTTGTTTCTAATGGTTTATAATTAGGATAATTTGCTCTCATTATAGAATCTTCCATATGTTCGTAAACTTCCTGTTCTCCTTTTAAATCTCCTTTTGCTCTCTTTCTATCTGCAATTTGTTTATACCCATCATATAACCAGCAATCAAAACACATTCCAGATTTCTCATGTGAACCAAACCATAATTTCTTTTGACATCCACTACATTTCTTCATTTCTTATTCCCACTCATCAATTTCTTCTTTTAGTTTTAAATTCTTCTGAATCTTATGGTATGTCAGACCACATTTGCTACAATATCGATATATTATCTCCATTAATTCTGGACCATTCAATCCATGTTTACAATTTGGATTATCAATATTTATCAATCTTGCATTGCAACATTTGCTTTTCATTCATTTACTCCTGTTGAATTGCCTTTTTACATGAATTCAGTGTAATAATCATCCAAAGTTGACTTGGCATGCAGTAGAAAGGCACTTTTGCTATGAAATGCGTAATAACAACGCATATTTTTTACTTGAGGTCGTTATTGAAGATTTTGGTGAGTTCCATGATAATCAGAGCAATTTCTGCTTTCGAGCAAGCAAGGACAAGTCTTGTTGCTGGTTGCCCTTTAACTCCTTCTCGTATTGAAACAAACACAGTTTTCTTATCGTCACCTGGATTTGCTGAAAGAACCTTATATGCATTCGTCTCTTTGTTGAAGTGCATGACACTTAATTTTTCTTCCTCATATGTTTTCTTTTCACCAGTTCCACCTGTATATTCTGCCATTTTAATCCTTCCGATGCTTATTAATCAATTTCAAAATTTGCTCATCTTCGTATTTGGCAAGTTCTTCAAGAGTTAAATGAATAACTTCTTTACATTGCCCAATCGAAAGATTTATTTTCTTGCCTTCCGCCAAAGTTATTACTTTAGCAATCTCATTTTGATTTATGTTCTTCATTTCTTATTTCCCCCAATTACTTGTTGTGGCATTTAAACTATAATTACTTACTGCAAGAGCATTTCCACTACAAAAACTTGCATACATTACAGTTGAACCAATTGCTGAATTCATTCCTTCAGATGTTTTCATGAAAATTTCTTTCAGGAAATCAAAATCCAGAATAACTTCATCTGTCATATAACATTTGAACATGTTAATGTATCCACCGATAGTTTCATATTCCTTTGGAAGTTTTGGTCTATCTGGTGGGTCATTCAATTGTCGTGAACCTGCATGACTTTTAATGAAATCTATGTAAGCATCCATTCCTTCTTTATAGAATTTCATTGCTTTTTCATGTTCTTTATTAATATCAGATTTCACTTGTTCCAATTGTTCTATTAGAGTTTTCTTATTTACAGTTATTCTTTTTGAATCTGCAATGAACTGGATTTTAAATTCTTTGAATCTTTCTTCTGCTCTTCCTTCAATAAGTCTTTCTAATTGAACTATCTCATCTTTAAATTCTACCATTATTTCTTTTCCTCTTCCTCTTCTTCCTCTTCTGGATAAACTATTTTTCCACATACACAACAAATATCAAAAAGATATGTTTTCTTCACATGAGTTTCATGATAATCATTATGCATCTTCACAATCTCTTCATCATATCTCTCTACAAAACAATGTTTTCCATCTTCACAACCATTTCTAAATATTCCCATATTTATTTCTCTCCATTGAAATTGTTATTCCTATCTATCTTTAATACAACCACATATCCAAATGTGTTACAGTTTGGGCAATGCCCCTTCTCCAAATCTTTGATATTTATCTTGAATTCACACCCACACTTTTTGCATTCACATTCGACAAATCGCATTCATCACTCCTTTATCTCCAAATTAGATACCTTTTCACCAGCAAGAACTTTTCCTATTAAATCTTTCCACTGGTGTTGTAAGATTTTTAGAGAACATTTCTTTTCAACCCATTCTCTACCATTTTTTCCTTCTGTTTTTATTTTATCTCTATCATAATAATATTTATTCATCACATTTGCTAAATCATCAACATCTACAAGAGAACGCATAACTGCTGCTACATCCATCTTCTGCCAATGCAAATCCTTAATCTTTGCTAAACTTCCTCTTGGAGTTGGTTCTCCATCAATAATCAATTCTTGAAATGTTGTATATGGTACTCCAATAGTTGGAACTCCACAAGCAAAAGATTCTATAACGGGAATGCAAAATCCATCTCCACCGGTTGCATTTAAACTTAAATCCCACATATTATAAATCTTTACAACTTCTGGAGTTGGCATTCCAACTCTTGCTGGAGGAATCATTTTATTCATAATCCCATAGAGTTCTCCGAAGTATTGTATCGGCCACCCAAATTCGTCATTCCAATCCATCTGCATATGAAGAAGAACATCTGGTTTGTCTTTAGCAAACTTTGCGAATGCCATCATGGAACGCACAGGTTGTTTTCTTGGTTGATTCCTATTAATATTTCCAATCACAAATTTATCTTGTAATTCTTTTGGTTTTTCCATTGGCTTAAATGTATCTGTATCAACCCCATGAGAAATTCTTGGAACTTCCATCCCAAACCATTCTTTAAAAACCCACTGTCCATATTTACTAAATGCTACCATTTGGTCTGCCATTTTATAAATGCTTCCCCATTGTGGCATTGGAGGATGCCCATCTTGAGGTGCATACTGAATCCACTTTGTTGTTCTTGGAAACTTCTCTTTGAATTTCTGTAATTCTCCTTGTAATTGAATTCGCATTGCTTCATCTGAAAGAAATTTCTTAGAAGGCAAATCCATCACTTGAAGTTTAATTTTATTCCCACACATTGTATCAGGAACATGTTGAACCATCTGAATATCGTTCACCGTTAAAAGAATTTCTGGTTCGAGTTCATCCAAAAGTCTTGGTAAACTTCTTTGCCCAAAATCCCAACGGTCTTGAGTGCGTGGTTGATTTGCGTGTTGAAAAACTGTTCTTTTTTCACCATGATTAACCAACTCCATTTTATGGTCCTGAAATGTTTGCAATCCAAGTCCATGAACATCATATTTATCTGCGAGCATCCATGCTATATTTCCGCCATTATTGGAAAATCCGGTAGGAGCACCCCAACTATCACTGACAATCAATATTTTTTCTTTAACCATCTTCTTGTTTTAATTCATTCATAACTTGTTTAAATACATCCAATGCTCCCTTTGCAGTTGCATCTGAAACAGAAACAGTTAATTCATCCCAATCCAAAGATGACCTAACATTCTTACTTTCAAAGGAAATTGTTGGAATCTGCCTATCTATAACTTGCTTATCAATAAGAGCAGTATTATAAATCTCTTTTTCTTTTGTTAGAGGAATTTCTATTTTCTTAGTCAATTCATATCCTCCTTATTCAGTGAAATTCTTAAAATACTCACAATACTTTTTGACAAGAATTTCCCATGAAATTGGTTCTGGAACATTTCCAGTATTCATCAAATCTTCTGTACGTAATGCTTTAAATACATCTTCAACAAATTCTCCTGCTGGACTTCTTCCCTTTAACACAGATGGCAAAGAGGCAACATATGAATAATGCGGTCCATCTTTCACAATCAGTTTAGTCCTACTCCCATACATATCTGGAGCAATTCCTGATTGAGAACCTTTGTGCTTTCCATGTTCCATCGTATTCCAAGCAAAAAGAAGGTCACATGCCTGCATCTTCTCATTAAGTTCTTCATCTGAAACAAAGTCTGTATCTATTCTGAAATTATCTTGCTTTCCTGCTTTATTAACTACTGATTGAATCCTATCCAATTCCCCCATATCTCCACCCTTCCAAAAGGAAGTTATGAAATAAAGAAATTCATCCTTCTGCAAGGCATTGATTAATGGATTTATCATCATGGAAAGTTCTTTTCCTGTTCCACAAATGAACCCCGCAGTTCCAACAATTTTCTTATCTTCTGGAAGTTTAAGTTTTTTTCTCAGTTCCATCTTATCTTTCTTTGGAAAAACAAGTGCTGGATGTGGAATCACTGCATAATCCCAAGGTTTCGTTTCTGGTGTCACTTGGTCAAGTGAATGAAGAACAATTCCATCAACCATTGGATAAAATTGTTGGAGATAACCAATATGATGTGCTGTGATTATCACTGGTTGAGTGTATTTAGAAAGGAACTTTTGAAGAAATTGTGGTGGAACCAATCCTGGTTCATAGTTTATATTGATTATATCTGGATGATTTCTTATCTTTTCAACAATTATCTTACTTGAAACATTTGGTTCTTTATTTAAATATTCATTTAATCTGCTAGCATAAGTTTGAATTCCACACCTTTGTCCAGCAGAACTGCATTGCACTACTACACGCATATTGGTAACCTCTCATTATTTAGTATATATTGCTTCCAACTACGATATGGACCTCGCTTCCTTTTCCATTTCATACATTTTAAATATCTATCAAATTTTCTAGATAGAAAAAGTTTACTATCTCGGTACATATAATCTAACACTTTCACTGCATATTCTCCACTATATGTCATCCTATAAATATTACCCATTTTTTCTATATCCACATTATAACATAAATAATTAGATAATATAGTTAAGAAATCTTTTGTACCAAGAAAACTTGCAAACGGAACTTTACTGCCACCAAAATAAACACTTCCATCACCATCAAAATATCCTCTAATAAAATGTCTCACAAATTCATCAGGTACAAATGGAAATTTAGCAACTAGAGACTTTCTCTCACATCCACCTAATTCTACAATTCTATCATATATTTTGCTACTACAGAAAGCTAATGCATAACAATCTGTTTTATCTTTCCATAATTTATGTTTTGATTTCATTAGTAATTTAATTTTATTTAAATGTTCATTATCTATAGATGTTAATTTAAATCTTTTGTATGGATTTTTAGATTCTTTGTACATCCGAGATATATCCCCATCTGCAAACCAGTATCCAAGTACATAAGCCATTTCTGGTGACCATTCATCAAAAAAATTATTATTGACTTCAATTCTCATTTACTCTTTATTAACCTCTTTTTCTTTTAATATTTCAAAACACAAATCCAACAAACATTCTCATTCATTTATTATCATGCCTTATTTTATAAATTAATTTTTCAATCATTCCTAATTCCTCATGAGAAAGAGTGATTTTATCTACATCTAAACTATCAGATAAAACTATTCTATCTTCTTTCTTATTTAACTCTGGATATTTCACTCCCAAATTAATAGTATAACCATTAGAAATAACTAATGGAACTATAATTTCTTTATTTTCTCTATCATCAACATTCATTTCCATTAATTCATTTAAGTTTTCATGATAAACATTAGATTTTGGTATCAATATCTTCTTGTTATCCCGATTATCTATAATTTCTAAAGAATTGATATTCTCTAATATCGCTTTTAATGAATACATTGAAACTTTTAATTTTCTTCTTGCATCAATCACCAATTTATATGCTACCATCATTTCTTTTTCATGTTCTTTACACACTTCATTATACCGTTCTTTATAATAATTATCATCATTTTTAATTTTTATCATTTATTTATCTCCTTGACTTGATTAACAATCTCTTCTATATTTTCTTGGGTATCATCTATTTTTCTTTATCACTAAATTTTTTATAGATTTAATGATATTATCCAATAAAATAACATTATCAAACTAAATATCCCCCACATAATTCCATGACTCTCAATAAAAGATTTATATAGATAATTTCCACCAATATCAATCATATAAAATGCAATCATTACAATTAATGTTGCTATTTCCCAAATAATAAGAAAACTAATTATCATCTTAAATCCTTTGGATGACTTATCCAAGTATACTTTGGTATTTCACCCATTGGAATTCTAAGATTTATAGAACTCCATTCATATTTATCATAAGATTTATCTAGCCCCCATTCGTTATTGCATTTTGGACATTCAAAATGTGTTCTATCATAACAACAATCTGACAAAGCAAAAGTAATTATAAATTTTCTATTCTTACACTTTGGACAAATAATTAATTCTTCAATTCCGAACTTTCCTTTAAAATAATATTCTTTTCTTGTTTTAAATATCATATCCCAAAAAATGCAACTATCAAAAATACCCATATTCATTCATCCATTCCTAATTCGATTAACTTCTTTAACAAGTAAACTATTTGACCGTATTAAATTCCTACTTAGATTCCGTAATACTAATAATTCATCATATAACTCAGTTGGACTTAAATATTCAACTGTTGTGTTTATATCATGAAAGGAAGGAATTATTTTACTTTTATGAATCTTCAGATGGCATCCTTTACATAATGGAATGATAATATTTTGATATGGTTTTAGTGCTCTTGGAATTGCGTGATGATGTTGAACACCATTATTTATTCCACATAAATAACATTTTTCTTTCATATTTTTCCTCTATGAATTCATTTCTTTTTCGATTTTGACTAATTAATTTATCTACTCTTTATTCTCTTTTAACCTTTTATGGCAATAATAACAAATTGGAATTCCTTCGGCCATTATTTTTCTTCTTCCATACTTACTTTTTATATTCAACTTACGAATCAACCTTCTTACTGGAAATCCAGCAGAAGTTGACCAGATAAAAAATATGGTTTCAATTCCACATCTTTGACATCTATGAGACATCTATTCCACCTTATGCCAACAATCTGTGCAATTGAATGCATTCTTTTCTTTGCAAATGTTGAATCCACCACATATAATTTCTGTTGAATAATTTATTTCATTTCCATACTTATCTTTAAACATATTTACTCCAACTTATATCTTTGAAATAATTCTGATATTTCTGTTATTTTATCTGGAAACATTTTATACAATTCCATCCTTGCTTCAATAATTCCTTTCATTAAATTTTCTCTACTTTTAAATTCTTCTAAAAATGCTTCTTTATATGTATCAGATTTATTCTTATTAAACATATTTATTCCTTCCATAAGATTCCAATTCTTATAATCTGCAAACATTTCTACTCCTTCTTTTCCTTTGATTCTTTTAATCCTTTCTTCAGACATTTTGTACAGATTACAATCTCTGCATTATTTCTTAAAACGAATACTGGTTCTGAATAACTTACTTCCTCTCCGCAAACATCACAATTGAATGGCATATTCACTCCTTTTTTCATTCATTTTTTCTGTTTTCATTCACCCTGAAGACGATTTTTACTGATGGAAAACCCATCTTCTCCATCTCTTTGATTGCAGAGATGATGCGTTCTTCATATGAATTCCCAAATGGTGCTTTGTTACGAAGTGTGCCAGATTTGTCCCTCCAAACCATATGTGGAAGTCGAGATGATGGAATATATATCTTTGGAGTATATTCTTCACAGATTATCTTTGCAAATGCTTCTCTTGCTGGCTTTCCTTCTTCATCTAATTTCCTATCATATACCAAACAGATATATGGAAGTCCTGCTTCTATGGTATCAAGTTTTTCTGTCTTATCTGGAAAAAGGAACTTCCCAGAATTCAACTTTGACATGAGTTTCTTGCCACCATCTGGTTGTGGCTTCCACCCAAATACAATAACATACATATCCTTAAATTGACCATCTTGTTTGGCAAGAACCTTTTCCTCAAACTCTTTAGCTGCCTCTCCAGTTATTCGTTTGAGTTTCTTTGCCTCATCGATAGTAATTTGCTTGGATTCACCAAGATATTCTGATGGAATATCTATATTTATCCCCCCTTAACATAAATTTCTGATTTACATACCAAATCCCCATACTTTTGATATACTGATGATTTTCTTCGATTCGGCAACAAACTTAATACATTAACTACCCTTCCATTTTTAATTGATTTTAAAATGTCAATTTCTTCTTTTGTCCATAAAAAGTTCTTTCTTTTCCAAAGCATGGCTTTCTTATATATATCGTATTTCCTGTCTAAGTATATATTTGAATTAGTGTACATATATTTTAAAACTTCTTGTGCATCTTCTGCTATAAATTTTAAAAAATATATCTTTCTTTGAGGTATAATTTTACCTTTCCATTTTATTCTATCGTTTAATGTAGTTAAAAAAGATTTTGTACCATAAAATACAACTTCTGGATTTCCATGATTCCTAACACTAATCCCACCATCACCATCAAGGAACCCTCTAATAAAATGATTTAGATATTTTTCTGGTACATCTGGAAATTCTGCTATAAGAGACTTTTTTTCAACACCTCCAAGACATTTTATACTATTAACAATAAATTTATTAGTTATTGCTATTCTATAAAGAGGTTTTCTTTTAGGAATAACCCCATTAATCATAGATGTTTGATTAACTTTTTGTATTTTGTATGTAGATTTCATTACATCCGTTATTTTCTTTATTATATCATAATCAACAGATACAATAGTAAATGTATTATTATATATATTCCCATCTGCAAACCAATATCCAAGAACATATGCCATCTCTGGAGACCATGTTTTGAAGAAATCTTTATTAACTGATTTACTCTGAGGATTAAATACATTAATAGCTTCTCCCAATTTTCTTTTTAATGCTATTTTTGCTTTTACTGCATATTTTGTTCTTCCCAAATAATTTGATATTTCCAATAACGATTTGTGACCTATATTATCTAATAAATATTTGTAATCTATTTGACTCCATTTCTTTTTGTTATTATTTAAATCATCCATATATCTTTACTTACTCCATAACCTACTTTTTAAAATGACATTTAACATCTTATTTCCTCTTATAAAAATGATATCCATAATAGAATTCATCCAAAAATCCTCCATCATAGATTGCACCACAATCACAATCCCCTTTCTCATCTGCAATCAATAAGGTTTTATTGCAAAATGGGCAAACCATATTAAATATGATATGTCCATCTGCATCTTTCTCATCCCAAATTTTATCATAGCAAGATTTGCATAGCAATCTTCCATCTGGTGAAGTAGTTAAAACTTCTTTCTTCCTCTGTTGACATTCATCGCATTTCCAACCTGTTGAAAGAATTTGACCATCCTTGACGATTACACAACCATATTTTACACGTTTGCAATTTGATTCATTTGCCATCTTCTTTGCAAGTTCAAGATATTCATTCATATGTATAACCTGTTAAAATCTTCTATTAATTGTTTTATTTTTATCCCTTCTGTGAATGACAGAAATGAACATAACCAGTTATTTCAATTCCGCAAAGATTACACTTCATCTTATCCCTCAAATTTATGATTTTCAATCAAATAATTCACTATTCTCTCCTCTCATAAACAGAAAAGCACCTTATCCTATTATTAAATCCCATGATTATTCCAATGCAAGCAATAAACTTTGCATTCTTTGGACAACTTGGACAAATATAATGTAGAATGCCAACTTTTTTTCCAACTCCAATAGAATTAATACATTTCTTAACTAATTCATTTGGATTTGGGAATCTATCATTAATTGTTCCATTATAATAATGACTTGCATCTTCAAGTGTATATGGGGGGTCGATTAGAATTCCTTTCCAATCATAATTGGCAGGTTTAGGAATATCTCCTTTTGTTACATCCATGCAAATATCTGGATGTAGATTTGGGTCTAAATCAAGTGTTTTATCGTTGGGTCCAAATCCTTTATTTGGATAATCCCTCGCCTTTCCCCCACAAACATGGAGAATCGAGTCATTATAAGAACATCCGATAAGAACTCTTGCCCTTTCAAGAAATCCATTTGGATATGCTCCATAAAACTTTATCTTAGGTCTTGCAAGTAACCACATGTCACAAATAGGTCTATAACTCATATAATCTCCAATTTCTTTTTAGTTTCTTCATCAAGTACTAAATCCTCAAGTTCTTTAACCTTTAAATTGAAAAGCATATTTATCTTGCCAAATAGGTTTGACCGTAGGTAATTCTCCATATCGATTTTATATTCCTTTGGAAGTCCATCTTCAATACTAAAAGCTATAGGAACAACCTTTCTCTTAGGTTTCTTTTTACCAATAGTTTGAGTGGTAATTATAGGAAGAATTCCGTACTTCTGTTTAACTACTAATTCCAATCCATATGATTCATGAGCTAATTGCATAGCTTTCACATGATATGGTATATTCCCAATTGTTCCATCTAATAACTTCTTACCATATTCACTAACTCTCTTATTAAGTGGTTTAATCAAAGCCAGTTCTGAAGAAGGTCTATTTGGAATTTCCTTAACCATTTCTTTTAATCTATCCACCATCTTATTATCTTGATGTTTTAACTTCATCTTAATCATTTCGATTTCCATTTCTGCAATTGGTTCTGAAACTTCTGAACGGGCATAATCCATTCCCGATTCTTCCCAATTTTCATCATCATCTATTGAAATTCCTTCTGGTACTAATACATTCCTTGCAGGTGAATGAATATATCCAATTGAATAATATTCTTTGAATTCTAATTCTGGAATTATATTATAATCTTTGCAATGTTCTGCAATTGCCTTATTCAAATGTTTAACTATCCTTTCTGCATCTTCTTTTGGTGCATTGATGTAACAACTGTCCGTGTGGACATAACACCACTTTACTCCAATTAAATCACAAGTAATTTTAACTTTATCAATAATCCCTCTAACTATTGCAGTAATTGCATCAGCCGTCTCCAAATCCTTCATTCTTGAATCTGCCCATCCAAAGATACCATGCGAAAATGCTGCTATGAGAGTTTTGATACTAAAATCTATTGATTTAAGTTTCTTATATTCATTATCTTCTTTAGATAAACTTTTTAATTTCTTCTTTATAACTGCTCTTTCCTTCATTAACTCTTTTAAGGTTTCAATGAACACACTCTTATTATCATTAAATCTTGTTCCTTTTGGAGTTAAATGTTTACCATTTGGGTCTTTAGTTTCTGGAGATGTATTTTTAGCAATAACTGCACTTGGATATGCATGTATTATATCTGTTGTAATAATTCCTTCATAAACTCCTTCTCTTGCATCTGGTTTTGCTGCTTCATAAGTAGATTTCTTAGATTTATCCTTTGTGAACTCTCTTGATGGAAGTACAATTCCTGCTCGATGGTATGCCCTGAGAAGTGCAATATCGTTCACAACTGCAACAATCACCATATCTTCCAACATAGATTGCAGACTCCAAGCAAGAATCAAGTGCCCTTCAAGCCCACCAAGAAACTCATCGATAACTTCTGGAATTATTGTATCCACAACATTGTAGACTCTCAACTTCTCTTCTGAAAGTTCTCTCACATCAAGTTTCATATCATCTTCATCAAGTGACTTAGCAATCCCACAGAGTCGTTTCCCTGCATTATCAAGAGACCAATTCCCTCTGATTTCTCTTCCATGCATCTTCTTTGAAATGGTTATTAGGTCAAGAACAACTGTTGATTCTGTAAGAACTGGATTAAACTCTTTACTTCCTAAACTTGCATGATATCCATCATCACTACTTAAATATCCTCTCTCTATTAATAAATGATATAATGCAATTTCCTCTTCTCCTTTATATGATTCCCCTTCTAATATCTTATTTATAAACTTACTAATCCTTTGGAAGTTCTTCTCAATTGTTTTTAAATCAAAACGGTCTTCACCCATCCAAGCAAGAAGAACATCAAACTCCTGAATCTTCTCATATAAATCCAAGACAAGTTCAATAGGATTTTCCACATCAAATTTGGACTCGTAATAGATATCACCATCTGGATTATTAATTGCAAATGAAATGATATCATCACTTACAGGAAAATCTGTCTCTATATCAATAATCGCATATGTTGGATTAATTTTCTCTTTTGGCTTAAAATAATCATACAGGTCAATAAGTATTCGTCTATTATAAAGCACATCGCTTTCAAGTGTAGATGGAAATCCTTTTTTCTTTAATCCTTCTCTCAACCATTTAACACTTGCTGGATGTTGCCCTTTAAATAAAAGTTTCTCACATTTCCTACCAAGATATGTTTTATAATCCCCATCTTCATTGTATTGATAACAATTTGGGTAATAATTTTGAATCTTCAATTTAAACTTACCACTTCTTATCCCTCTGCAAAGAAAATATGCTTTTGGCGAATCCCAACCACTTTGAAAATGGTAGTACCCCCCATAAATCATCATGGATTTTTCTAAGATATCCTTGACAACTGTTTCTGGAACTCCATCACCATAATAGAATTCTGTATCTGAAACATAAATCAATGAATCAGAATCAAATTTGTGTTTTTCTTCTTTAGGAATTGGAAGTAGTTTCATAATTATTTCTTTACTTCTATTCCAACTATATCATTTAATTGCACAATAAATATGGATTTACCAATCTTAACTATTAGTCTATTAACATAATAACCATCCCATTTGTTGTTGATACTCATAGATTGCTTAACAAATCCAACAACCTTACCAATATTTCCAGATGAAAGAATCACTTTCTTATCTTTCCATTTTTCATCATATATCTTTTGTGCTTTTTCTAATAAACTTAATTCCATACTTTTCTCCTGTTGACCCAATTTCCGTGTATATTTACTCCAAAGTTGGTACGACCCCATTGTTATTACGAGTTTTGCCTCCAAATGTGCCTTTATGTGATGATATTTTAGACGCCCTATTCATTCTTCTCAAATTCCCTGCAAACCCATCCTTTTCCATCTTCCAAGAACTTTGTTTTTGGATGTGGATAAAAGCACTTTGCCTTTCCAATCTTTGCATAATTCTTGCTTCCAAACTTGCAACGTGAACAGTTCTCTGGATTTATCTGTTTCCAAGATTCGTAGTTAATCATTTAAATCACCAACATATTTATAATCTTTAATTGACCAAGCATCTCTATATTTTACACCAGTAATAAATGTAATATATTCAAAAGTAGAATTAGTATCTAATTTCCAAATATTATCATCAATAATATCTTTTATTTCCATTCCATTAGAAAATATAATTTTATAATTATCTTCTCCTTCATTTAGTGTTTTATCACTTACTATTGATATAATCTTTACACTTCTGAATGTTTTCTCTTTTGGTATTGTATCAACACATCCAGAAATAGATATACACGTCAAGATTACTAATGCTATGATTAATGCACTTATTTTCTTCATTTTTCTTCACCTACCCATATGTATTTCGATACTTATCATCACTATCATCTTCACTTACCTGTTCTACGATTTCATCTCGCCTACTTATAAGGAATTTCACGAGATTCACCAGATTCTTAAGTGGTGGCTTTTGAATCTTCTCAATTCCTTGAATTTCTCTTGAAAGGTCGGATGCAAGATACACCATCTTCAAACGATACGTGTAATGAATTATCTTTGTAAGAACCCCGACAAGAAAGATTATACCAAGAACTGCGATTGTTTCTTCCAACACTTACAATCCTGGACTGAATGGACTGAAAAGAATATTGCTTGCCAAGTCATCCATTTCTAAATCCTTACATTTTTTGCAGATTCCATCTTTTTCTTCTTTTGAATTTAATTCTTTTCCGCAATTCTTGCAATTCATGTTTCTATTCTCTCAACAATTATTATATCTCCATATTCTAAACGAGGTTCGATAGTTTCTATTCTTCCTTTTATTCCAAATTTCTCTGCAATTTCTTCTAAGTCTATCACATGAGAAATTCTTTTATCTGGTATATCTTGCCCGCAATGTTCACATTTTTTCATTATCCATCACATCCTACTTCTACTGCACAATAATATCCAATTCCAAGAAATACAACCACAATAACTGTAAGAATCAGGAAGATTACGAACAAGATTCCGAATCCGATTATCCAACCTGTAGACGAAGAATTCACGAGTCCCAACCAAAGCTAGTTGTACATGATTCCATAGAACCAAAGTATTCCTAAGAGAGTTGTTATGATTCCTATTCCTAAACCTGCTAATTTACTCATATCACATCTTCCAATCATTTACCAAGCCCAACATCCCCACCCTCTCATAAGACCTTCACCAAGACAAATCATAAGTCCTATGAAAACTGCTGAAACAATCATTAGAATCTTTAAACTTAAATCTATGTGACCTTTATCTGGTATCATTATATCACATCCTGCAACCAGTGTTCGATTG
>JADBLP010000075.1:30003-32982 GCA_014894375.1 Actinomycetota bacterium
TGCCATGATGGATTCGTATGCATTTTCTATATCCCCCAATATCCATTCACCCCATACTAAATCGGTTTGTTTTAATTCATTTACAAACTCTTCAATCCTATCCTCATGGAATTTGATGAGACCTGAGACTGCAGACTTTATATCTTCATATTGAAAATAACTACCATCTATCTCTTTACTTGTTTCATATGATGGAATTTCACTTCCACCAAAACTCTCAGTATAAGTATTAATTCCAAATCTTTTCTTTTTTAATGGTTCTGGAGTCATTTTAAATCACCCATATTTCCAATCCGACACAGAAAAGTAGAATCGTATAGTCAATGCTCTTTTTCTTCATTTCAATCCATCCTTGAAACAATAGTCATATAACCAATCATCCCAACTTCTAACTGTTTTCATATATTTTTCAAACAATTCGGAATGGTCTCTAATCACAGTTTTAACACTATCCTTGTGTTCTTCATAGAACTTTCTGACTTCCAGGAATTTGGAGAAGTCTATTTTCTTTATGATTTTAGGTGTATATGACTTATCAAAGTATCTTGTTGTATTCATTTCCTCTTCATCTTCATATACATCATCTTTTGTGAGTTGCATTTTAATCACTTTTCTTCCTTTTTATTAAATCTATTTATTTCCTTCCCACACTTTGTACAAACTCTACCACCGTCTGTTTTCTTCCATGTATGCCCCCTAATCGAATGAGCATAATTGCCAGGATGACCACTACCTTTAGCAAAACGATGCTTAACTGCTCCCTTTGGACATCCCATATTAATCTTTCCTCTTCTTATCTATATCTGTTCTACCATTTATTTGTTTTTTCAACTCTTTCATCTGTTTTCTTGTAAGAAGTATGCAGAATCCATTCTCCATTTCATCCACGCAATAAATCTCAAACATCATATCTTCTTTTGTATATACACCGAACACATCAACTTGCCCATCTTTCGGTCTTATTTTTATTTCCATTTTAACCACCTACCATATATAATTTATAATTGGATTTCTTATTAAAATCATTCCTAAAATGATTACTCCAAGATAAACATAATAATGAAATTTCATGTATTCATTTCTATCCAATTTTCTTATGAACATCCCTTCATAAAGTCCATAGAAGAAATGTGACATTCCAACCAAGAAAAGAGTTATAAAGAGTGGCATGTACAAGAAATAGAATGGCAATGAAGAAATTGCAAATACACTTCCGATACCAATTCCACCAAGATAATAGAACATGTCGTCATTAGTCAATTTTCCATGTGGATAACACTCTAAAGAAGGGAATTTAATATGCCTAACTGCTTCTTTCCCAGATATTTCAAAATCATACCACCAAAAATCAATATGATAATTTACTCCTTGAAGTTTACATGCAATTCCATGAAAGAGTTCATGACCGATTGCTCCGAGAATCCAAATGATTCCAAATAATGTTAATAACCAAAGAAAGTTACCTATTTCTGTTATCATTTTAATCCAAATCCTCCCAAGGGATTCTTTCTCTTGCTCTTTCTTCTCCGCAACCGTTATCTTCGAGGCAAGTATCATATCCCATACCATAAAGTAGTTTGATTACTCGCCTGATTTCACCATCTGTTTTAGATTCTTTTATTCGTTTCAGATATTCATCTGTCCAATCAGTTTTTTCCATTTAATTCCCCCAACTATAATTTATTGGATTAAATAATTCTGATAGATTGATTTCTTTTCCATGTGATTTAGCAGAACTACCTGTAATGAAATACATTCCTTGTATCTTCCCACACCAACAACATTTTTCTTCTCTTGGTTGGTCTTCTCTAACTTTTGGTTTTAATATATGAAAACAATGTAATCCATTTCTAGATTTCAAACACCAATTTTCATGTATTTTCATTCAAATCTCTCCATTTCCATTTGTTATTCCTAATTTCTTAATCATTCTATCCCACTTTTTAGGACAATCAATCTCATCTAAACAATACCCCATTTCTTCCAATTTTTCACAAGAATATGGTATCCATTTCCTATCAATTAAATATGGCAACTTCTTTTCACGCATAAAGTTCATGTCAAAATCGTCCCAACCAAACCCTCTTGCTTCCTCAACCATCTCATCAATCCCTTTTCCTGCCCAAATACGAATTCCTGCCCATGAAAGACGTATTGCTTCACTTGGCTCAAACTTTCCACGTTCCTTCATCCAGAATTCCTTATTATGAATGAGATATTCCACGCATGGTTTGAAGTAATGTCTTATCTCATTATCATCTGTTTGCCTTATCTCTTCTGTTTCTTCCAAATAAGTTTCTGTGACGATATCATCTAAATCCAATTTCTCACCATCATTCCAAGCAAGTGTTCTACACCAAGTCCCATTGATATTCCATGTCCCTGGAATCCTGAATAGCCGTTTCTTATCTCCAAATGTTGCTTCATCAAGTGTTTCTAATCCAAGAATATCACGATAAAGTCTCATCACATCTTTATGTTGCTTGGAAGAATAGTTCTTTGGTTCGACTTCAACAATCACATGCCAACCTTTTCTTCCACTGAAGTTCAAACAACATGTAATTCCTGCTTCTTCAAAGTGATTGAATGTTTTCTTGGCATCTTCCCAAGCAAGTGAAATATCTTCTGAATCAAAGTCAAAGAAAAGGAATAGAAGTATCTGGTCGCCATTTACATATGCACATGCTGAAATTCCTATGTTACGATATCCAAGATGCTGTTGGATTACCTTTATAACTTCATCACGAGAATCCACTTTAAATTGGTCCCACAAACCGATATTTCTACTTCCAAATGGAATTTCAAGTAAATCAATCATTTTAACAAATCATTATAGATTAATCATTCAATATATCCGTATATCTTGTTTTTATTTTTATAAAGTATTTCATAATCATTATAACTTGCATGACATTCAGGACATTCATCTGTTGGGATTCCATCACCTGCATCAATTGGTCCCATTGGAGTATGATTCCC
>JADBLP010000075.1:33082-82771 GCA_014894375.1 Actinomycetota bacterium
CATCTGTTGGGATTCCATCACCTGCATCAATTGGTCCCATTGGAGTATGATTCCCAAAACTCCAATATCCATATCCTAAGCAAGATTTACACTTGACCCTATTTACTTTGCGTTTATGTATTTTCCCAAAGTGACAAGTTTCACAATAAGTGATTCCATTATTTATATCCCATAATTCATCACACTCTATAGCATCTTCTATTGTTTCTATATGATATTTTTTAATAAGATTTGAAAGAAATAAAACATGATGAACTTGCAATTTATTTATATCTGATTCTCCACATAATCCACAAACATATCCATCTCTTTTCATTATTGCATATCTCCAATCCCAATATTTTTGAGTATTTCTGATATGTTCATAAATTGGTGATATACCACCTTTCCATCTATGAGAATTACAACCAGACATCTTTTCTCTTTCTAATGGATTCATCCATCTCATTATAAGTGCTTGACTACAATTTCTAGTTTTATTATATTTTGTTAACCACCTACTAACAGTTGTTTTAGGTATATTTAATTCTTTGGAAACAAATTCTAAAGATTTCCCTGATTCATATAATGATATCATATTCAAAATATCATCATTAGTTACTTTTGTTTTTGCTTGTGCAACCTTTTTTCTAAATTCTTTATTGTCCATCGGATTCTTTGATTTCATTTCAATGGACTTCTGTTTTCTTTTCTCTTCAGTCCATGCTTTAGAAAGATTCTGTTTATGAATTTCGGAAAACACTAATTTATTTTCTTTATGCAAAACCTTTTTCTTCTGGATTTTCTTTTTCATACATCACCTTTTCTTCTTTAATCTTCAACTTTTCTTTAATCTTCCACAAGTCATGTTGCATATCCCAGATTTCTTCAAGAATATGCTCAAGAACTTCTCTATCCGTATCAACATCTGCATAACCGTTGCCTTTATCTCTTTTTATGAATCTTACCCATATGTAATGCCAGAAACAAAGATAATACCAGCAAGATTTCTTTTCCTCATCTTCATAAAATACTTCAATATGTGGTCGTCTTTCACAGTTACCGTAATTACAACTGAAAATTCCCATTATTCCCATTCTCCTTTTATTGATTTAATTCCAAGGAATCCATCAATCTCCATAAGTAAATCTTTTGTTTCTCTCAATGCCCATACTATATCTTTTTCTGTTACTTCATTTAATCCAAGTGAATTACGAAATGTAAGAACCTTCGTTTGAAAATCTTGCAGTCTTTTCTGCAATTTCTTAGGAAATGATTTTGGTATCTCCAATCCATATAAATGGTCTCCAGCACCATTAAACCATAATCCATAATCAAAACATGACCCACCTGATTTTATCTTATTTCTATATTCAAAGAATCTTTCTTGATGTGCTAAAAATAAAGCAAGATTGTAAGTTAATCCTTTACCAAATTCAGATGTTTCTTTTTCTTTTACTTTCTTCATTTCTTTTTCTCCTTATTTATATTTATTCCAATGTTCATCTTCTGGATTATCCCATAATCTATGTAAAGAATCATTCTCAACATGCATATCGAATTCTTGAAACCATTTGCATGCATTTGCTGTCATTCTGCAAACTGACTTATGTTTACATTTCAAACATTTCTCGTTCATATCAACCATACCAATGCTTCATTCTCTGTAAGAAGTTTATATTCATCCATTTTTGTCAAATTATAATCTTTTAATTCTGTCGCACTTTCCAAACGAAACCCTGTAGTTTGATTCACTTTCCAACTATTAGTTGCTTCTTTTATTATTCTTATCACTTTATAATTTAGTTGATATTCCGTTATTTCTACTATTTTTGCTAAATAGATACCATCATCAAATGCATATCTCAATATATATGGTGTTTTATTTAAATCAATATTTTTCATATCAGATACACCAGTGCCTCATCTTCTGTAAGAAATTTGTAATTAACTCCTTCTTTACCTTCCGATTTATTGAACCAAACTTCTTCACCAACATGCCAAACTTTATCATCACACCTCAATACTCTAAGTATTTTATACCAGATTTTATCAGTTTCAATATATTCTCCTATATATAAAATTTCACCTACAATATAAGTATTAGTGTTGTCTTTTATATGTCTCCAAATGTATTTCTTATCAGTATCGTTTTCCATGTAATCTTGGTCTTGTTTCATTTATTTTCATCTTTCTCACAATCTCCTTATCTAAATCAATCCCTAAATACTCTGCCAAATCCGCTATCCTAATCATTGCATCTCCAAGTTCCTCTCCGATTTTAGAAGAACCAATCCGGTCATCTTCCATTGCCTCTCCAAGTTCACTGACCACCAACATGAGTTTAGATGGAACACACTTATCTCCATCCCAGAAACCATGTGCCTTTGATATCCTGTGAGATTCCTTACAAAGTTCTGATATCTGCATTAAATACACCAAGCAAGTGCTTCTTTTTCAGATATCCTTTCACAACCTTTAATTGCACCTTTCATCATCCTATCGCTTGCTGTATATGGATGCTCAAGAATCCAATAAATATCAGAATTAAATTGTACATCATCAATATTACAACTTTTGAGGATGTCATAACCATATCCCACACCATCAAACTTATCAATTATCTTTAATACAACTTTATTCGTGTATCTATAAATATCACCAATTTCAATTTTCATGCGTTTTCTCCTGTTGGATGCCTATTTTAGTAAATTCCTCGTGATTTAATGCCTTGCGTCTATTCATGTGCCTCTATGTATGCATTTTTGCTTGGAATCTGCATTATTCTTTCTACTTTTTTTCTTAGGTACACTTTTACCAATTACCATATCAAACCACTCATCAGAATCCAATGGTTTTTCTCTCAAATCATCTTCCACACCAAGTTTCTTGGCAAGAATCTTCACCATCTTCCAAGTATACTTCTCATCTTTAGTTTCATGATAGATAATTCTGCCAATTAATTCAATCAATGACTTATCATCTTTATATGTTTCACCATAATCTTCCATGTAATCTTCATTTCCTTCTCCGCAATGAAGAAAAACATAATATGCAGATTTACCTGTTTTAAAGTATTCTAAAGGATAACCCCAACGCATGTAAGAAATATTTATCACCTGCCTCTAAGACCATCACACTTTTCACTATGTTTCCGCTTTGCTTTAATTCCATCTATATAATTACTGCATTTCTTACAATAAACCATCTTCAAGTTTCTCCCAATTGATTCTTTTCATCCTCATAAACCTTGCCCATCTGATAACTGGTTTCTTCCCAATCATATCTGTAATCTTTTTCAGTTGTTTTGCCAAAGAATTCCAACATGCATTCCTTGCAACAGAACCACCAACTAAAAGATTTACTTCCCTTGTAAGAATATGCATTGCATTTAGAGCATTTATTTGCTTTACCTATAACTTCTGCTTTTACTGTATATGTATATTTTAATTTACCTTTCGCAACTGAACCATTACAATTCCTACAAGTTACTAAGATACACATAATTCTTCCATTAAACCCATCTTCTTATGATAATGCCCAAAAAATCCTAGAGAATTCATACATCTATTGGAACACCATCCAGCAGTTACCTGTTTTCCTTTTTCATCCAAAACATGTCCTGACCATCTCTTTGCAGGTTTAAAACATTTAACACAATTTTTAGTTTGCATAATTATGTTACTTCCACCACTTTATAAAAATCTCTCTTAACTCGCCACTTTGCAGTAGCAATCGCTTTTGCTTCATCATATGTGTACACTTCCACGATTACTTCATCTGGTTTTATGAAGACCCAATCGAATCTAAATAATGGTCCCCCATTATAACAAGATACTTTATACTTCATTCTGCCAACTCTTTTACTAAATTGAACGATTATCTTCCTTAGTAAATCCTTTTAAGCGTTCATATACTTGCTGAAGAATAATGCAATCCCATTTATTATGTTCAAGAATTTCTTCTAACGCCTTCTTATTACCACCTTTTGCTAATCTCCAAGTGGCTGGATTTTGGTGAGTTTTTCCTTTAATTCCGAGCAAATCACAAACTACTTCCAAACGATTACTATGGAGTTTCAATTTATACCGAGCTATGTAATAAATATCTTTATGAGTTAACGCCCCATACATAGGAAACTCTATCCCTAATTCCAATGCACGAGTTCTTAGAAAAGGAATGTCAAATTTTGTACTATAAAATCCATAAACTCTATCAAATTTCATAAGATTATCTATGCATTCTTGAACTATTCGCTTATCAAAAGTCCCATCATCAATTTCCTTTTTAGTAATTGTTCCACAAATAATCTCATCACTATCTTCTGGCTTAATAGAATATGTAATCATATAGTCCCAATTTCCAGAAAGTCCCGTTGTTTCAATATCGAAAAAACATCTTTTCAAATCTTTACCATGTTCTCTTAGATAGCATTGTGGATGCTCTAATCCACTATGATGGTGAGATTCACATTTCCACAAATTCATCTTTATAATTTCATCTTTCTTATAGTTTGCTAGATTTATCGTCATCAACTACTTCCTTAAAAAGTTTACTCCACATATAACATTTCATGTTGCAAACATTACACTTTACTTTCTTTCCTTCTTCTGTATCTAATATTCCTTTCCCACCGCAATTGAGGCACACTATACGTACATATTCTGGACTTGCCTCATAAACTTTCTCCGCAAGTTCCATGAGTTCCTTGGTTGCCTTGTCCACATCAAGAATCAGTTGATACCGCTTTCTTGTAAGTGCATTAAATTCATCTTGGAGTTCTTCGGGTGTTTTCTTCTTTAAATTAACCATGCCAATGCCTCTTTATCATTTAATCCTTCCAATTCGTACTTGTTATATATAGTTGCCCAAGCATGTTTCATAAGCCATTTATGTTTACTATCTAAAATATTAACTTGATATGGATAACTATTATAAGAATCATCATTTCCGCTTCTAATATTTGTTATTATACCAATTACATTTTGAACATCTAATATCTTACAACTACCTGTCACTTTAACTATATCTCCCACTTTAAACTTCATATCATCCATGCCAATGCCTCCTTTTCAGAAATTATCCTTGAATCATTGTACATTCCAGAACCGTCTCCAAATCCACTATTTCCACCAAAATACCATTTATAACGACTATACAACTCATCATAGAAAAATACAATTTCTGCACTATAACGATTATCTGGTAGTATGTCATTTATTTTCCCAATAACCAATCCTTTCTCACCTTTCCAACAGAAACAATCCCCAGTCTTAAATTTCCACTTCATACTTCCCTTCCAGTAAACTTAAACTCGTGTTCTTCACTCACAAATTCTTTGTAATCTGTAACATCCACTCGCCAATAACAAGTCCCTTTGATTGAACTGCTATTTCTCATATAACTAACTTTCATAGGATAACTTCCATTTCCACCTTCAAAGTTGCCGATTCCTTTCCAAGGAGCAGAAGCACTTTCTCTAATCCAAAACTGAATGTTCATCCTATCCCCATCTTTATCTTCAACTCCAACTACAATTGTTATATCCCCTTTCACACTACTAAGATTAGTTTCATATGCATATTTAATCTCTGGTGCATAATTTGTTGGCAATACTTCCTTTTCTGGATTCACATGTATTTTTCCTGTTGCAAATCCAAGTACCGCCATAATCAGAATTATCACTACAATTACAAATCCCCATGTTGATTTCTTTTTCAATCCTTTTTCTACTACTTTTGGCTTTTCTTCTTCACTCATATCATTCTCACCCATAACTCATCTAAAGTTTTTCCAAATTTACATAAAGCACATTGCCCACTCTTTTCATAAAAAAACATTTGATTTTCGTCCTCTTTAGTCCCCCAAATTCTTGAATATGAATATCTTTTATTTTCACTAAAACTACTTTTTCTTATTTCAGTTATCTTTCCTACGAGTTTACCAATACTACCATCATAGTAAAATAAATCTCCAACCTCAATCTTGCTTTTCATATTCCCCACACAACGTACTTATTATATCACTTGCAGTTTTATCACCAATATCTGGAATCTCCATGAGTTCTTCCTTGGTCGATTCACAAATTGCTTTAATACTTCCTTTAGAATTTAATAATTTCTTTGCAGTTTTTACTGAAATTCCTTTCACACCAGTTAAACAGTTCTCTTTAAACTCATTTGGATGTTTTGCTCTACGAATAAGTATTTTAGGACGTTCACTCTTTCCATCATCATGAACTTTCTTATCTAATGACACAATAAAATCAATATAATCTTCCATACAAGTAAATTGAAATAACTTAATCTTTGGATAGCTTATAGCAAGTGTTGTAAGAAATCCCCTATATGAAGAATGTATCCAAGAACTATGGCAAAAATAGAAGTCTCTCCATAAATTCTCATTCACTATGCAGAGAATCGGAATATCATAATCCACAATCGCATTTAGTTGTTCCCATATCCTTTTAGAAGTCAAAGACGATATCAAATCATGTCCTTTTCTTTCAATTGCTATCCCACCATCAAGAAGCACATCAGCAATTTCAATCCTTTGGATTTCTGGATTTAATCCTTTTTTAATTAATCCATTATATGTAATACCTTCCTTTCTATCATCAACTATAATCATGAACCTGTTTGTACAACTCCTTCTTGCTGAACCCCTTCTACAAATGGTTTTACTTCTGGTTCTGGTGAAACTGGTTTTCTTAATCGCATTTCTCTTCCATCTATTCCTTTCACGATAATCTTATCTTCCATTCGTGGTTGCGACTTCATTTCCAAGAAAATCCCAAGAACAAACTGCTTTTCTTGTTTCGTGTTGCAACGTATCATTATATCCTTTTCACTTCTCACTTTTACTTTTATCATTCTTTTACCTCTTAAATCATCAATAACCATGCATCATTTTCTGATGGCACTCTATGATGTACACTAAATAAAATTGGATTACAATGTTTATGGAACCAATCATGTTTATGCCAATTTTCTGCATCATCAGATAATCTTGTAAACCATATCATATCTCCATCAATCTTATCAATTCTCAATATACTCTTCTTATCTATACCAAGACCACTACCTCTCCAAAAATTATCAATAAGAATGCATTCACCAACTTTAAACTCTTTCATATTCAAATCCTCATTGCCAGAAGTTTCTTTTCATATTCATCTTTAGATTCACAACCTGTTGGTGAAATCTTATAGTGTTTTAACCAATTCCTTAAAGTCTCAACAGATATATCTGTCGAAGTATTATCTGGAAATTCCATTTTTAATGGGTTCACAAAATTATACTTTTCTTTTAGATACGTCAAAAGTATATCAATCTGATAATCTTTTAGAGTTTCAATATGTTCATAAAGAATCTGTTTTGCCATATCATCTATTAATCTATTCATCTGTGTTCATCAATCCTTTTTATAATCTGCATTGCTTTATTATACTTTCTATCTAGATAAACTGATGTATCTTTATAAAGTAAATTTAGTAGTTTATAAACATTATGGTTCCCACTGATTCTTATAACATATAATATATCTGAATAATTTCTTTTATGCACATCCGCTTTTGTATTCATTCCATGATTAATTACAAAGTCTTTAAACTGTTTGCAAATATCATAACTCCCATATAACTCTACACAATTGTTTGCATAAGTTTTTCCATATATTATACAACCATCACCATCAACATACCCCCTAAAATAATCTCTTTCATATATCTTATTAATATTAATAAGTTTCTCTTTACCGCTCTTCTGAGGGATTATTCCGCAATGAATTAATCTTTTTGCAATTTTATCGGATGTAATTCTTAACATATATCCATCATATTGTTTATTATACCCCTTAATTCCACAATTATGCCTTGTTGAATATATCACTTTATCTGTTTCTAAAAATTTTTTATATTTGTATATATGATTTAAATCTCTACTTTGTAACTGTAATGTGATTGCTTGCGATTCCCCAAATTTTGGTTTAGAAATATTTCCATCTGCCATTAAAAACCCTATCCAATATGCCTTATCTGCATTCATTCTTCCTGAAAATACATTATGATTAACATAATATTTTCTATGGCCATTACTTCTTTTTTCATTTACCATTTTATTTACTTTATATTATATTACATCAAAAATCGACAAATCCTTTATCCTTTTGTAATCTGATTGGTATCTTAATTCCAGTGGATTGTTCATCCGGTCTTCTTATCAGTTGAATACGCCTTGCTTCAATTTTCCATTCTTCATTATCATTCTCCGCACATTTAATTTCTTTTTCTGCCTTAGTTCCATTATGAATCTGTAAGATATATTTGGAGTTATAATAGATTGGATTCCCACCATAAGCGTGCCCTGCATCCTTATAACCAACTGTCATCGGGTTGACACTTGCATGATGAAGAACAATTACTGCTATATTATAAAGTTCTGCAACTTGATAGAGTTTACCAAATAGTCTTTCAATAATCTGTGCTCTTGCAGGAAGATTACTTGTTTCACTTCCAACAGAATCTTTCACTGGCTTTGTGAGTGAATCTATTATTATTAATGATATGTTCTTTAGTTCCTTATCTGTAAGTGTTTCCTCACAGTGATTAAAGATTACTTTATACTTTCCTCCACCTTTCTCTGATAACTCCAATTTAGGAAGATAACCAAACATCATCATAAGTTTCTGGATAGATTGAATCTGTTTATCATCATAAGTTTTAATCATTCTAAATTTAGATTCTAATTCTTTTTCACTTATCTCAAATCTCTTACTAAGTTTTCCAAGAATACTTTTTAAATCAACTGGTGTAATTCCCTCTGTATCTATCAAGAGAGTTTCTTTTCCTGTTAATTTTATGTTATTTACCCCAATTTGATAGCACAACCAAGATTTACCTGTCATCGGTTCACCAAAAAGTGCAGTAACCAATTTGAATGGAACTCCACCACCAAGAAGGTCATCCACGATTTTACTTCCAGTTGGAATCCTTACCATTTCATCTTTCTTATTCACCATTTTACTCCTATCTAACTTATTAACTAAAAAATTTATATGTTTACAAGGAATCTGTTGTTTGAAAACATTCGCTTCACATGAACACCATGCTTGTTCATTATCCTTCTCCAAATCAATGTTTGTGCAATACTCAATCCCTTTATCTCCTTCTATGATTGCTCGACAAATACCCCAATTATCATATTCAATACTAATTAACCTCATATCAAATAAGCAAGTGCCTCTTTGTCGTTTAATTCCTCTATCCTATAAACTCCACCAAATGAATTAAAAATAATATTTTTAGGATAGATATTTCCTCTTTCAAATGGCCAATTATCACCTTCTTTTCTAAATATGATTTTCCCCTTTTCTTCATTAATCATTTGGACAATATAATATTCACCTGTTTTAATTCTTATATCTTTAAAACATTTTCCTTTATATATCATGTATCCACCAATTCTTTATTTGTTCCTCTGTCATTTCTTCTATAATATGGATACCCCCTACATCTGCTAAAGCTTGGTCTAAAGGATGAATTGTACCCACTCCCCAAATTGGTTTACTATTATTAGAAGTATCTTTAATAAATTCTCCATGTGAATGAATCACTTCAGTAGTATTTTCATTAATTGTTTTAACTATGAAATAACTCTCTTTATCCCTTGCAAGTGTATCTTTAAAATATTTCACTTTCATATGCCATCAACCAAGTAACTTTGTTAAATCCTCTAAGAATCTTTCTGAATTGACCCCTTTTAATTGAAAACCCATAAATCCTGGGTGTCCATTAGCAACCACATATTCCAATGGTTTCAATTTACCTTGCCAATAAAGTGAAAGTTCTCCACGTAAACTTCCGTGACCATCCTTTTTGTTGATTGCGATTGTAGTTGTCTTTTTAGAATCCTTTTCAAGAACTACAGTTGAAACATAACCTGACATGCGATAATTGGACTGGTAAATGATTACATTAAGATTTTCAAACTGATAAGACTTGCAGGTTTTCATTATGTTCCTGAAATCCTTTTTCACTTCATCCTTTGCTTTTGCTGCTTCTTCATCATAAATGATATCTTCTGGAGTTTCTGCTTCTGAAATAAGTTTTATGGCCTTATCATATGCTTTAACTCTCAGAAGTGCATTAATCGGTGAAGAAACGAGTTTGTATGCTATCCAATGATTAAGTGTATATTCAAAAGTCTTGTCATTCCAAAATGCACTTGTTTTGATTCTGTTGAGAAGTTGTGGACATGCTTGAAAGATTTCATAAGGAATTAATTCTGGTTGTCCATCTCCCATAACCCCAACTGCAACTTTCCACCATTGAGATTTCGGTATGTCCTCATGAAATAATCGCCATGCAATTAGACTTGCAGGTACAGTATCCGAAAATAAGTTATACTTTCGTTTGATTGGATAAGTTTCTATCGCATGGTGGTCTAAAATATTAAGTCCTTCTGGAACTTCTTGCCCTTCAATTGGGTGCATATCACACATCCAATCTCCTGTCTTTAATCCAGTTGTATCTCCAAATTCTCCACTCCACACTTCTAATTTAGGATTCTCAACATGATACGATGTAAGAAAAATGGATGTGATTCCATCAGCATCAAAATGCCCCCTCAGAATTGTTTCTTTATTCATTTTTTATTAAACCCCTCCTTTACTATTAATTTCTGCTATTTTATCTTCAAGTTCATTAAGTTTATTCTCTAATTTATTAATTTCAACAAATTTATCAATTTCATCTACGATAGGATATATTACCTTAGTGATTTTGCCAATTTTATTCTTATATTTAATTATCTCACCAATACCAATCATTTTCTTGTATACAATTTTACCCGTTGTAGCATCATACTTATGTAAAATACTGTTAATATATTTTGCGTATGGTTCATAATTTGTACAATATATTAAATAATAGTACGGTAAAACTGGTCTTGTAAATATATGACTCCAATCTTTTTCTAACATAAGATGAATATAACATTCAACAATTTCTTCACTATTCATTTTCTCATCACTATTATATAAGTATTCAACTGCCTTCAATAAAGATTCTGGTAACGAAACATTCAAACTTTTTGTCTCATATCCTAATTTTTTCTTAAGCCCTAAACTTCTACGTATTCCTTCTAATTGAAATGTTATTATTATATCCAAATTTTCTTGTTTTCTTAAGTATTCTATTGTACTTAATGGTAATTGATTATCACTCCATCCACAAGGGTCTAAAATAATTGTTTTTATTTTCTTTGAGATAATTTCTTTACCTATATCTGAAGAAGCATCTGTCATCAATTCATTACAATCACCATGATATGTACAAACTTTAGTTGTGAATTCTCTTCCTAATTTATTTCTTAATTTTTCTATATTTCTATTTAAACAATCAAATACTTCTTTATCTTTCTCTATAAAATATATTGGTGTCTTATTCCATGGTTGTAATAATAATTTAATAGTTGGATTATAATACTCATTTCCCTCTATGTCAGAATTAATCCCTGGTCCTGCATTTGCATCTATAATTACACCTTTATTTTTAACTATGAAACTTGTTTTTTGTAACAAATCATAAGTTATTATTTCTTTAGTAAAAGAATGTGATTTAATTCTAAATCCAATTAATTCACCATCCTTATATATTTTTGTATTACCACTCATTCTATAATCTCCTGTTCTGGTAAATTTAATAATCTTTTATAACTTTCTTTCCATCTAATCTTTGGAGTGTCTTTATAAATACTATATAACCATTGAACAAATTCCAACTTTATAGTTTGGAGAATCATATGAAATTCTGGAGTATTATGATTTGATTTATCTACTCTTGATTCTATCTCATTCATTTTCCCTAACCAAATAGTTTGTGTAACAAATGGAGAACACTTATAAACTACAATTGGAATTGTCCCATCTAAAATTGGTTCGCAACTAACAGAAGTTTCAAATCCTTGTTTAAATGCATATTCTAAACTTTCTAATCTCTCTTCAAATGATGGTGTGTTAGGTTCCCAGAATTTAAGAACTTTATTACTATAACTTCCAATTGTAAATCGGAACATTATTTGTTTCTTATAATCTTTTAATTCTTTGCAAATCTTTTTAACACAATCTAAATGTGGTTTAGATGTTATAAGTATCTCATTTCCTACTTTCAATTGTTTCTTTAAATAAGATATGCAATCATCCACATTTTCTGGAGTAATATCATGTGTAGTAGGAAACATCCCCCTACCTTCTTCTTTCTTTACTTTATCCAGAAATCCTTTCAATCTTTTTGGTTTAATCCATTCTGCTTCATTCTTTACTGAATGATATTTATTAATAGCATCATATTTTGCATAGCAATATTTACAATCGTGTCTGCATCCACTATCTATATTAATAGAATAATCTGACCATTCTCTTGTTCCAGATTTAGGAATTTCTCTCTCAGAAGTTGGTATAGATTTTGATTCATCAAATGATTTCTGTTTAACTTTTCTATATACTTCATCAATAGACATTCCTTTATTCATCTTATCTATTAATTCTCTATCACCTGATTCAACTACTTGTTTTGCCTTTGAGAGTGAATCTGTTGAGTATCCTGTGATTTTAGAAGCTCTGGCAATTTTACGTGGACTTCGTTCAGAATCTGAACCAAGTTCTAAATCAGTTCTTTCTCCCTGATAACTCTCTTCATCTTGCCAAACTTTAACTGCTTCTTCTGGTGTGAATGGTTCTCTCTTTATATTCTCATGCCTTTCATCTGCTTTTATATCATCTGTATCTTTAACTATATAATGAATGCCTTCTGTTAATTCTTTAATCCCTAATTTTTTAAGTGCTTCTAATCTCCTTTCACCATATTTTAACTGTTTATCTTTGGTTATACCAATCGGATGAAGTAATCCTCTATCTTTAATACTTTCTGCAAGAGAATCTATATCACCCAAATCTTTTCTGTATCGTTTTCCAACTTTAATTTCATCTATTTTCATTCAAATTACTCCTTAATAACCATCCAATTTCCATTGATTAATATCTTTTTCTAATTTCTTTTTTACTCTATCTGAATTTCTATTATAATATATTCTATAAGAATTTTCACTCAAAATGCTATTGCAATTATTAGATTCTTTAACTCCATCTATTATATCATTTATTTTATCATCACTTATATTTCTATCTTCTACAGTTTTTATAAAATCTTCGTAATCTGTTCCATCAAAATGACTTGTACTTCCATCAAATTCAATTACTTTTTCAATAAACTCATCATAGGTATATTCATCATAGAAATATCTTGTCATAATTTAATCCTTCTCCACACAAATCTTCCTATCTCAAACGGATAACTTAACAACCAACCAAATGCCACGTAGCCAAAGATATACGCCAAAACTCCTAAGATTTAACCACCTTTTCTATAAACTGTATCTGCTCTCCTGTCAATCTCTTTAATCAATTCATCACGCAAATTCTCGTTGCCTTCCTTATAACCATCATTTATCTTTATCTCAGCTATGATTAATCTGTCTATCAAAATGCCAATTGTTTCCATTTATTTCTTCTTCTCCTTTAACTTCTCTTGTAAATGCCATAAAATTTCTTCTGCAACTGCAATCTTACCAGAAACTACACTAATATAATTTATCCACAAAGAAGGACAAATCTTCTCCAATTCTTCATACGCCTTATTTGAGATTTCATAATTCTCAAACACTTGACTTGTTTCTTCATCAATTTCTTCACTAATCGTATGTGTATCGTTAAGCAACTTCTGAATCCTTTTGATTTCCTTCTCTATAGATTTCATAATTCACTTCCTTTTACCACATGCCTAAAAAAGTCGATAGATAAATGCAGATTTCAAGCAAAACTGCTAATCTATGCACATGCAACTCAACTTTGGAGTAAATACCTTATCCTTTACTTTTCTCCTTATAGATTTTATTTACTATACTTCACTTTACTTTGCTTCACACCACTACACTTCACTGCACAAAACCAAACTTCATAAATCTAAATGAAAAATATTTTATTGCCCTCTTCTTTGATAATCCCTGCTTCAAGAATTTCCTTCCAAATGGATAAAATTCGTTTCTCGCCAATTTCTGCGAAAAAATCAACTGAATTGATAAATTCATTCTTGTCAATCCCTGCCAACATCCGATTCAACGGTGCATTTTCTTTTACTTTAATAACACCTTGCATAATCTTATCCTTGATTGGAACTTCATCTACCTTTTTGCCATTTGTTTTCTTTGCTTCTTTTGGCAATTCTACTTTTCCAAGATAAGCAACATCCCATTTAAAATTTCCAAGAAACTTTAATTTCCATTTAGTCCCTGGCAAATCTATACTTTTCAAATTGTTTTTTGTCATTTCCATAAGAACACCACGTAAACTTCCACTGTTATTGCCACCAAGACCATAGACAACTTCTTTTCCTTTTACAAGTGCTTTCACTTCAAACTTATCCCATGCTTTTCTTGGTTGCCCTGCTTTAGTTAAATATGGATTCCCATCTTTATCTTTCAGTGGTGGATTCCAAATCTTTCCAAGAATATCTTCTTCTCCTGGTTCTACTTGTACGATTCCAGAAGTGAAAGTTGTAATCACACTTCCATCTTCTTCATACAGTTGTTTCTCTTCTTCACGTGCTTTTCCTTTTTCTTTTTGATAGAAGTAAGCTGAACCAGCTAATTCTTCTAACACCTGCTTTAACATTTGGTCATCAAGTATACGTGCCATTTTTCTTTTCTCCTATTTTCCTCTTTTTTTCATAATTTCATATGCATCAGTTAATATAGATATATCCGTTCTTAATTCACGAATCTTACTCATATTTTTTTCATACTTTATATCTTGCTTTCTTTTTCCAATAAGAATTGTAATTTCATCTGGTGTAATCGTTTCACAAAATTTCCATAATGCCCATGTATTTTTATTCTCTTTTGCTGATTTTGGTATATCCTCTTTCATTCATCCTCTACAATCAATTTCACATAATCCCATTTAGCATACTTCTCTTTTTTATCAGTCGGTTCATACATTTCATAATCAGTTTCATCATCTTCACCCCTACATTCAGAACTTGCCCTTGCATTGAGATTTACATAAGTTATATCATCTTCATCTTCTGTATATGCAATCGAATACTTCTCCTTACCATCTTTATCATAAACAACCCCATTTTCAGAATTAAACCATTCTTCCTCTGAAATTGGTTCTGAACTTCTCCTGACTTCATATTCCTCATCAAGCATTTTCTTTCTTTGTAATAAATTCTTGTATTGCAATTGATAGTCATAATTATCCAAATCAAAATGATTACGGAAATCTTGAATCTCTTTAGTATATTTATGTTTTAAGAACCTCAAACTAGAGATATCTAAATCTGAAATGGTTTCATCAAATCTTATTTGATTCTTCCATCCATCTGTTCTTGGTATATTTGCCTTAAACTTTGTTTTCATAAATCCTCTCTTATTTATCCTCTATATAATTAGATAACAGGATATTTTTCTTTATATCCTTTTCTATCATCGTTAATTCTTTCACTTTTTCTCCAAAATATGCTAACTTCTGCATGTGTGCTTGTAAAAATCCACTACTTCCTTGCTTTTTTCTTACTTCCAATGTGTTTTACCCCACTTGAAATAGATATGCCTTTCTATTATCACTTTTACCCTAAATATATGCGTGTAGATTGCATGTTTCTAAATCATGTACGCAAATGCTTCTTTCTCTGAAGAAATTTCATCATGCCAACTAACATTTTCAATTTGAGTAAGAAATCCAGAAATCATTCCCACTCGATATGTACCCTTACTAATAACTGTACCGTCAAATGCTCTTCCACTATTATTCTTACCAAATCCATATGGTTCTTTATCAACTATAATAAAATCTGGTTTTGATTCCTTCCAACTCCTTTTTATGATATTACCTTTCTTATAGATATTCTCATTAAGTTTCATCTAAATCATTCTCACAAATGCCTCATCTTTGGATATAATCTTGAAATATGGTGGTTCTATACCATCCCAGAAATAAGTATTCAATCCTTTCTCAAATCCATTTAACCAAAATATCCATATTTTTCTACCTTCTTCAATCTTATTAACCTTACCAATATCGCCCTTTCCATTATCTGTTATTAAATCAATAACATAATCACCAATCTTAACTTTCTTCATATCATCCATGCCAACATCTCTTTTTCAGTTAAGAATTTATGAATTGTGGTTTTAGAATGTCCGAGCCCAAAACTTGTTTCCTCTCCAATATATCCTTCCCTACCAGAATTTGTCTTTAAGATTCTATAATACACATCATTTCCTTTTATCTTAATAATTTTACCACAATTCATCCATTTATCATTAGGATTTCTATCTTTCCTCAAAACATATGGTTTATCAGTTATTGATTTCTTCATCGTTTCATCCTCATTAACTTGTTATAATATTTCAGAATTGAATCAATAGAAACTGGTCTAAAATCCCATACGTCTGTTCCAACATTAATCACTGGAACATCTTGCAAAAAGATATACTTCCATTTGTTATGGATATGACCACAGAGGACTGCATCAAAATTCTCAATATATGTATTTGCATCTGGTGGTCTGTGTTGCACTAGAAACTTCTTATTTCCAAATTCCATAACTGCTGATTGAATAAGCGTTTTAACTCCAGAATTGTAATCGTGATTCCCTGCGATATGAACAATCCTTCCATGAAGTTTCTTTTCCCATTCAAGTGCCTTATCTTGCCCTTTAAACGAGAAATCCCCCACATGATAGACTAAATCATCTGGTTCAACTTTTTTATTCCATCGTTTGACGATTTCATCATTCATTTCATCTATATCTTTGAATGGTCTATTTGCATAGATGATTATGTTACTATGTGAAAAGTGGCAATCACTTGAAAAATAAATCCTCATATTAACCTCACCTAAATCATTGATAAAAATGCCTCATCTTCAGTTACTACCTCAATTTCTCTTTCTGCAAATGGAAGATTATTAAATCCCTTGCGAACTGGAATAAAAATATTCACATCATATGGATAAGTTTGTGCGTATGAACTAACTCCTATAATCTTACCAACCTTATTTCTGTATCTCTCCATATTTTTATCTGGATTTAAAATCCTCACATAATCTCCTGATTTATACTTTAAATTAGCCATGCAAGAATCTCTCCATCTGTTGCCAAAATAATCTCATCATCTTTACAAATCCCATATGGTCTTTCTGTCCAATCTAATCCTTCCATCCTCTTATCTAAACATTCTATACGGTAAGGAAAACTGCAAAATTCAGGTTCATCAATTGAAAATATCTTATAGATTTTACCTATGCTTGCCTTATCCTTCTTGCTCTCACCATCACATGATTTAATTACCTTGACGTAATCTCCCACCTTGAATTTCATATGAGCCACGCTAAAACTTCCCTTTCTGGGATTTCTCTGATTATGTTTGGTTTCTTAATATATACACAATAACCATGTCTTCCTATATTTCTAGTATTGTTTCCCCCACTATGAGTTGTTCCTAGAGGTCTTAATGCTTCAAATGTATACCAAGGTTCAATTTCGTTATCTTCCCCAAGATATCTCACTATTTCTCCATCATGTTTTAGATAACCACCACCAGATACGATATAATAATGATTCAGTTTTAAATCAACCATGCTAATGCTTCCTTTTCTGATAGTTTTTTTAATTTGCAATGAGCAATATATAATCTACAAATTTTAGGAAATTGTAATGATTCAACTTCAACTGAACCACCAACATAAAACTTTGTTATTCTACAAACTTTATAATCTTTTAAATAATCACCATTATAATGAGCAGACTGTGGTAAAACTGTAAGTTTCACTATATCTCTAACTTTAAATTTTAGATTAACCATGCTAATGCTTCTCTTTCAGATAATTTTTCCATCTCATGTTTAGCATATATTACTCCACAATTTTCATTAGTTCCTTTAACTTTTCTGAAGAATTTAACTACATATGGATATTTCTGTTCTAAAAAACCTATCTGTTTAATCTGTGCAACTTCTCCTTCTACATTTCTCCAATTTGGATAAGTCTTATCAACATTGACTAATCTTACTACATCACCTATCTTAAACTTTAGATTAACCATGCGAGTGCTTCCTTGTCATTTAATATCGACAAATATGGAATACATCCTTCTTGATACCCATCCTCAGTATAACTTCCCTCAATCAATGTATTATAAAGTAATCTTACCCTAATAACATTTGCTTTTACAGATATTACCTGTCCTATCTCAATCCCATGCCCGATTTCACCACTAACATATTTCAATACCATACCAAGTTTGACTTGTTTAAATGATTTAAGTTTCTTCATTTCACCACAACCACCTTGCCAAATGGAAACTTATCATTCTCAAGTTTGTTTTCCCCTGCAACAATCCATAAAACATCAAGTCTTGCGTCTGATTTCTTCGGAAATTCTGTGTAACCATCAGTAAAACATATAATAAATTTGGCATTTGGTCTTTCTTTTTTAAGCCACTTGAATACTGGGAGATGACTAGTCCCCCCTCCACCTTTCAATTTCACCTTGTTTCGTATATCCCCAACGGTTGCTTGTTTGAATGTATGAACCCCATGAATTGCACAATCACAATCAATAATCGTCAAGTCCACATTCTTGAAACTGCGTGTGATTCCTACTAATTCACCTAAGAACATTTTTAACTCCACATCTGAAATACTATTATGAACTAATATTCCATTAGCAAAATAATTATGATTATCTTTAACTTCTAAATCATATACATCTATCTCTTCTGACAATTCAATTATTTTAGAACTTTTAACCTTCTCTAATACTATATAATCATTATAATCAATATAAATAGAGTTTTTTATATTTTTAGTTTTTCTTAAATATTTCTCTATCTTGATTTTTTTGTCATTCCTTGTTACACCAACCATTTCATAGAATTTCTTAATGTTTTCTCTACCAGTTACTTTTAACTTATAAATCAGTGTTTCTTTGATTATATTATCTCCTATTTTCCTTTCGGGTGTAATAGAACTTTCAATATAGCAATATATTCCTAATCTATTTAATAACATTTGCAATTGATATATTAGCTTTTTACTTGTGTTACTAAATGTTAAATCATGTTCTCCAATATGTCCTTCTGCATCAAAAAATCCTCTTATAAAACCACAAATAACATCATCATCTGCAACCGTTATTAAATTTGGAATATTCCTATACCTACTTCTTACTACAATATCTTCAAAATTTGTTTTTAGATAATTAACAAATTCCTTTGAATAAATTGATAACCGTTGTCTTCTACAATGATTAGTTATCTTTGAATTAATATTTAATTTTCTAATTAATATTTGATAATACTGTAGATTTTCAATATTTTTGTCTGTTATTTGAGCGTAAAAAGAATTTTTACAAATACTCAGATTCCCATCACCACAAATCATTCCTAATACTTCTGCAAAATCTCTATTGATATATGATGGTATAACTGGATGTCCTATTTTTGGCTTAATTCCTTTTAGAATCCTATAAACCTTCATACTACCTATTCCAGTGAGTTTATGTATCTCATAACCACTATGTTTCCCAGATAATTCTATAACTTTTGAAACTTCATTTGGTGTTGCTAAATATTTATTATTATAACGTATCTCTGGCAATATTACTTTATTCTGTGAAAAATCTATCTTTTTTGTGGTTATTAACCAATCATTTTTTCTTATTTCATCTGCTCTTTTTTCAATAATTTTTCCTTTCTTTAACCAACTATTTTTTCTATCCCCCCATTCTCTGGCAAAGTTATTTACATATATAAATATCTTATGATTTGGTGTTACTTTTATCTCTTTTCCACTTTTTGTCTTTATTGTGATTATCTTCTTTGCTTTATATACAAATTTCTTATTAACCATATCCAATTTATTAACAGAAAAATCAGAATTTATCAAAGAAATTGGATTTATTATATCTCTTATTTCTTTTATTCCTTCATCCGTGTATATTAATGTATCCCCAACAAAGCACCCACTTGTATCTATCGAAGCAATTATCTCAATAGATTCCTTTTCTGTAGAAGGAAGATAAATTCCAGTTGAAATGGTCCTTTTAGATGGTCTACTCCAAGTATAATCCATTGGAACCATAGATGAGATATATTTGAAAAGATATGTTCTCCAATTCACTTTAGGAGCAATCAAATCACCGATTATTCTTTCCATCCCTACTGGTACACTCCCACGATTCTTTGCATGGGCACAAGCATCAAGTAGAACCTTTCTCCAATGATTCTTTAAATCATTTTCATCTCGAAATGGAGATTTACCTTCACCTTCTTTACCATCTCCATCTTTGCCTTCCCCCTCACCTTCTTTTGGATGGATATGTTCATCAAATCTCCCTTTTTCTCCATTTGCAATTGCCTGTTGAGTTGCTTCTTTTCCTTTCTTGGAGAAATACTTGTGAAGTTCATCATAGATTTCTCCTGAAGATTTAGTATCTATCTTTTCAATCTCATAACCTTGGAAGTTAAACTTATTATCCTTTGGAACCAATGCCCCTTGCTTATCAGGAAGTTTCATGTTATCCTTAATTAAGATGTTATTCACTACAATATCACTTGCGATGTTTGCTAATTCTGGATACTGTTTCAACTCCTGTGCAAGTGTCATATGTTCCAAAACAACGTGCATAATTTCGTGACAAAGAACTCCATAAATTTCATCATCTGTAAGTGATTCAATAAACTTAGGATTCCAATAGCAATCTCCATATGCAGAAACACCCATTGTCGGACACTCCTTTCTTTCTTGAAATTTCAAGTGTGAAACAAGAAAAGAAAAGAATGGTCTGCCTTCTGGTGGGTCTGCTCCAATCCGAATCTTTGCCTTGATAATCCTTTCTTCTGGTGTTAGTTTCAATTCATCTGTCATAAATCTTCCATCTCCTTTAAATCAGATATGCTAATGCTTCTTTTTCTGATAATTTCCTTATTACATTCTTCCTATCTTTATATTTACAACAATCATATTTACCATATCTACCAAATGACAATTTAAAACTACTTCCGTCACCATCAAAATCTCCGCTTTTAGTAAAAACTTCAAAGAGATAATCTATTAAATCTCCAGTATTATCTTTTCCTATAAATCTTGCCACTATCTCTTTTCCATATTCTTTAATCAGAAAATACTGTTCCAAATCACTTTCATCTAAATTCATGTGTTTCACCTAAATCATGTAAAGAAAAGCTCTCTCCATTCCATTTGTAGTATCATCTATTATTTCTAAATTATTATATAACTGCATATATTCTCTCCCTTTAAAACACCCATTTATCCAATTTACATCTACTGCATCACTACCTTTATATTTTACATTAACTTTTGTAACTACTCCTATTGCCCCTTTATCTGCCATACCAACATCTTTCACTATATTCCCAACTTTAATCTTCCTTTTCACTTTTCCCACAATCCGTTATGTTAAAGAAGTATTTCTTATATTTCTTGCTGAAGTTGTCAAAGTGCTTACTTGCCAGAACATCTTTAATAAACCCATCTTGATTTCTTCCTCTAATAATCCGTAACATGCAGATTGAAAAGTCTGGTGTAAGATTATCAGCAATCTCCAAAACCTTATCCATAGGAACTTCTGGTTTAGCATTCTTTCTAGTTTTCACTGGTTCTCTTTCAGAAAAGTACCACTCTGCTACAAGAGTTATAAGTGAATACTTCAAATCAATTTCAACAATTTCCTTTGCTTTTGTAGGGTCTGAAAGAATATCTGTTAGATTCACTTTACGTTTCAATCTCAAGAAACTAGCAAACTCCTTTGCAGGATATTCCCCAACTGCTGAAGCGGTATATCTTTCGATAGATTGAATATCTTCTTTTCCTTTAATAAGAGGACTACAGAGTTTTCCCCAAGAACGTGGAGTTGGAAATGCCATTTCATCTGTTTCTACATTTTCTTTTGGATTCAAATGAGTTGGATGTTGCATGAGAAAAGTTACGATTCTAAAGTCAATCCCATTTGCGAGTGCCCATTCACCCCAATCATTTTCACATTTATCTGTTATCCCAGGTGCTTCAAGTGTAACATGTGTAAAACGATTCCTAAGAGGTCTGGAAAGTTCATAGACATTTGCTCTATCTTCTAAACGATTCCCTGCTGCAACGCACATAACACCATCTGCAAGTGAAACTTCCCCACATGCCCTATCATTAATCACTTGATAAGAAGATGATTGTACACTTTGCGGTGCAAGATTTATTTCATCAAAGAAAATAATGCCTTCTGCTCCTTTTAAAGAGGCTAATTGTACCCAAATTGGAACCATCCATTCAACTACTTTTACATCTCCAACTTTGTCTCCACCATTCACTTTTCTCAAGTCTGGAATTCCTTTTATATCGGATGGGTCACACATAGAAAGGCGTTCATCTTTCAGGAAGAAATACCTCTGTGGACTTTTCAGAACATCTTGTTTTTCATCCATAGAAAGTTTAGACCATTCTACATATATTTTCCCACGCTTTTGTGCAATATCTTTCGCTTTCTTTCTAACCGTATCGCTATTGTGAGTAACTGTAAAATCACCTAATAAAAATAAACCATCTTTATCTAGAGTAAACCCAAAGTATTCACCTATCCCTTTCTCTTTGACATTGACCCCTGTTACTAGTACATCCTTTTTTTGTTTTCTTTTGTGAGCTTTTCTTCTTGTAATTTTTGTTGGTATTCTTATAATATCCCCAGAAATTGTAATGTCAAAAACTTCAGTTTCGTAATTTCTAGATTTTAATCTTGCAATTCCTGTTTTCTTATATGCTGCAAATCCAAGTGAACGTGCTAAAAATAAAACATCATCTGCTAACTTTTCATTAACAGATGTATAAATAAAACAATTGCATTGTAAATGCCCATCAGTATCAATTAATCCAGCTAGTAATTGTAATCTCACCTCTTGTGAATTAATTTTATATTCTTGTGGAATATGTTTATTTAAAATTAAATTCAAACTTCTCAATTTTTCTAGGACTGTATTTAGCGGTCTATTAGTTTTCTTTCCCATTACACCAGTTGTAATTCTGTATGAATTAGTTTTAGAATCTGTTTTATTGACATCAACATGAACTTTAAGATTTTCACTTTCAGCGAATTGTGTTAAAAATTCAACTATCTCTTTATCTTGTGTTGTAATACTAGGTGTTCGTGAATTACCGTCTCCTAACCATATCCCCAAAAAGTATGGGTCTAATATAACTTTCTGGAATGGAAAATCTACACCTACACGATAAAGTTTGTGTTGGTGTTTAAAATGATTACTCTTCTTAATATAATCTTTAACTGAAATATTAAGAATTTCTCCCCCTTTCTTTATGCTATGATATCTATTCCAATGATAACTCCTTTTCAATGACAAAATATGATGTTCGTTAGTTGAAAATGATTCGCCTTTTACCGGCATAACTTCATATAACTTATCTTTACCAGAAGTTATAGTTAAGACCTTACGTGGAGTTGAATCTACCCCCATTAATTCATCCCCTACATTAATATCTTCAACTAATTTTATGATTCCATTATACATTAACACTGTCGTCCCTTTTTCAAGGCACTTCCCGATTCCTGGTGCTCCCCAGATATACATCGGAATTTTCCCATTATTGTAATGCTCTTCAATCATTTCCTCAAGTTCTTTGTGTCGTACAGATAACATTTTTCATCTCACTCCTATTTTCTATATTCATTGTGCTACAAATCCACAAACATTACATTGATATCCATAATGATTTAATATTGTACACAAAGAAAGCGTGCCTTTTTTACAATGTGGACAAATCTCATCTACTTCCATCTTAAAAATCATCTCCTTCAATCAAAACAAAGTTTCTTCCCTTTCGTTCTGCAATGATTCCGATTCTCCCATCGGTAAGTTCAAACATTCCTCTTACAGTTCCATTTCCTTTATCGGTGCTTATTTCTTCTCCAATCTTTACCATCTTTTTCAACTCCTTTTCAAATTTCATACAACCAAATCCTGTCTGCTAGTTTTTTATCCTTACCATAAACGTCTGCTTTTCTTAAAACTGTTTCTGAATTTTTATACCAACACCGTTTTCCATTACTATGACCTTTTATCATTTTACCATTTCCAACAAATTCAAAAAGTAAAACAGAATCATTTGTAATATCTAAACATTTGGCAATCCATTGCTTTTTATCCTTAATTCCTGATGGAAAAGTAAAATATGTATTTTCTATTGCTTCAACCTTATTTGTAACTATGTAATATCCCCCAACTCGAATGTGCTTTATATCCATAGTTATATCAACTCTGCCAACATTTCCTTTTCAGATAAGATTTTTACTGTATCACCATTACCTTTATATAAATCTTCTTCCCCCACCTTGTAAATTGTTTTCCATTCCACATCATCTATTATCTTTAGTATTTTGATATACTTACTATCTCTAGGTGAAAGTTTATTCTCAAGATAATATCCCAAGTAAACCGTATGTCGATTCGGTTCTCCTCTTGGTCTTATCATTTTTACATATGTTACCATAATCACCATCAAATTAGATATGCTAACGCTTCTCTTTCATTTATTTTGTAATAATCATCAATTGTAAACCATCCACACAATCTAATCTGGTTGTCTGCACCATCTGTGAATAAATCCAACATCTTTAATGAAGTGTATCCTCTCACAATAACTGGAATCCTATCTCTGAGTGTCAGTTGTTTATTTACTTTTGATTCAACAATTATCCTTTCTTTATCTTCTATTATTAAAATTATATCTCCCTTTTTTATGCAATCCCCAATTTTAAGTTTCTGCTTCATTTGTATCAAATCATCCGTGCTATTACTTCATTTTCATCAATAAGTTTATCATACATACCTGTTAAATTAAAAGTGTGTGTAGTTATAAACCCAAGTAGTCTTTCATTATTTGAATATTGTATTGGTGAACAAACAATTTTTGCTTTATTAACATATCTATCATATACAATGTCTGGTTGATTATCCAAATCTTTATATATAGTTATTTTACGATAAGAATTTCCTAGAATTAAAAATATAATGTATCTACCAGTATTATACCCAACTTCATCAATAAATGTTCTTTTTACATATTCTCCTTTTCTTGGATATTTTCTTTTCTTCATCCAAACATCACCTGTGATTCTGCTTTTGTCTTATCTATCATCTGGTTAAACTCCTGGACTGATTTAAATGCATGGTCAGCAATAAGAACAGAAAGCAACCATTCCTTGCAACCATCATTTTTAATCCTTTCTTCGATTGCCTGAATGATTCCTTTCACACTCTTTATCTCACCATTCACCATCTTCAGGATAATTAGATTCACTTCATTAAGTGCTTGTTTCATTTCTTCTTCATTTAGTTCTTTCATAAAATTTCCTCTCTAACTAAAACTTCCATTGGTGGGAATGTCAAACAAGCATAAATCAATTTTTCATTTTTCCATGCTATCCCTTCCATTAATCCATTTTTATAGTTTTTAAAGTATATTTCTTTCATTAGAATTTCTCTCCATTTATTCTCCATAAGTTTATTGTATTTATCTCCATTATCCTATACATAAATGCTAAGAAGATATTGTAATTGCCATATCTCCTATCATTATAAAAATTATATCCTACATTAAAATAAGTTATATGTGTATGTAATTTCATTTTCTCCTCTCCTTTTCATATCATATACAACATTGCTTCCCCTTCAGATAAAAGATAAAACTTACAATTTCTATAATAAACTGAACCGTAACTTCCAACATGGAACCTATGGGTTATATCTTTCACAATCTTCAATTTGGTTCCACCGATTTCCATTTCTCTTCCATCATTTTTTTCACATATTTTTAGAAGTTTTTCTCCATCCGATTCCCATTCTTGGATATAATAATCCCCTATCTTTATCTCACTTGGATGGACTTCTTTCATTCTTTTCTCCTATCCCAGAAAACCATTTGTTAAGATGTGAATTGAAATGCCACTTATCCATATCAAAATCCAGCATTTGCTCGATATTACAAGATGGACAAGCATTGTGCTTACTTATTGCGTGTTTTATCACTAAATCAGCATGTAGATGTGGTATTGGAACTGCCACCTTGATTCTGATAATCCCATCTTTTGTTAAGAAAATGGATTGATTTTCCAGTTCAATTATATTCCAATTCATATCAACCTTGCTAGAAGTTCTTTTTCTGAAAGTTTATAGATTTTATCTTCATCCAAAATTGAAAATGATTTAAAATGGTTACGTTCACTCCAAAATCTGTCATCTGATAAATCTTTTATTAGTATTAATTTATTCTGCTTATTAGTTGTAAACATAATTCTATCAGTTGAAGAAGAGGTATCATTAATTAAATAGTAGATTCCTCCTTTCCTTAAAGCATTATTATCTTTTATTTTTCTCATATCCACTCGATAATAACTATTTCTTCTGGAATGTGTTTATATTTGCTTAGTTTCATAAATGTCCTTACATATCGTGATGAGCATCTGTCGCCTGAAAACCACACTTTTCACATATAAGTATAAAGCATGATTTATATTTCTTAGGTAAATTATCTGGATTAGTTTTACAAAATTTACAATCTTGCCTAATTAATTTTCCACCACATTGACTACATTTTTTTATTCTCATCTAAATCCACCACATGATACACGTATCCCTCTGGAACTCCTGTTACTTCAATCACGTAACCTCTCCAAGTGATTATTTCAATTGATTTATTTATTTCTACCGACCTCTTTCATTTCCATCAAATCCCTTTCTTTCTATAACCAATCCCATTTATTTATCTTTACATTGTCATTATGAACTTTGGAAAACATTTTCCAATTATATTTATTTGCAGCTTTAGTATCTTCATGCATATAATCTTCAATTATAGTCCATTTCATATTTTTATATTTTTTTTCCAATTTATATACAAATCTTTTCATTAAAGATAAAAAATCTTTACCAGAAAAAATTTTATGATGTAATCCTATTTCTAATTTATCACAATCTATCCATCCTGCTTCTGCCCATGCTAAATCATTTCCTGATTTGTATATGCTTGTATCTTTTAAAGCATATTTAATTTTATTTTCATTAAAATAATGTTCTAGTTCTGGTTTTATCATATTCCAAATTATGCTCTCATTGTATCTATCACTTTTTTTAATTTTCATTTATATCCACCTCTTTAATTAACTTAAATTTATCTTTCATTTCTAAAATCCTTTTGTGCTTGTACTTTTAAGCCACTTAACAACCAAATAAGCCATTGAAACATCTAATCATCTCTTTTAAACATTATCTTTTCTAATTCATTCATTTTAGGGCAATTCTTTTCACAACACTTATAAAAGTATAATGGATTTTCTTTATGATTTCTTATTAAACAGATACAACCAAAACAAGTTCCTTTGATTCCATCTATATCTACTTCTATATCAAATTGTTGTGCATACTTGCATCTGCTTGGTGGTATTAACCAATACTCGTCTTTCTCGTGTTGTTTCTTCTTTGAGAAATGTTTATTAACATTCTTAGCTGTCCTTGTCATTTCTTCCTCATGCGTCATAGTTAAGACTTCTCTTTCTATTTCCTTATCTATCCGCTTGTTGTTCTTTTCTATGCGTTTAAGTGTTTCTTTATCTATCATTCTTTTCACTTCCTTAAATAAGATATGCTAATGCTATTTCTTCAGTTATTTCCTCAAATCTATCCAATTCATCCCAATTACGATAAACTCTATCTCCCTTTTGTAATGAACTATCTTTTGCGTAAAATAAAACACATTCATATCCCAAAATATCTTGGTACGCTTCTTTAATAACTTTAAAAACCAATGTGCTAACAGTTCCATATGGATTTATGTGTTTGTATATCCTTCCAATGTATTTATCCATTTAAATCACTAGTTTAAATTAATCTTGCCAATACTTCTTTATCTGTAAGTTTTTTAGCTTTAAGTTCTGTTGCATATATAATATACTCATCTGTTTTTATATCCCCAAGAAGTGCAACATGTATTTTATCATCTAATCTACCACCAAATTCATAAGATTCTATTCTTAAAACTTTGTATGCCTTGCCAATAATTTTCTCTTTGTTGAATGTTATTGTTTCACCATTTGAAAATGTAAGACATTCTGACACATCACAAACTTTTATGAAGTCTCCTTTTTTGATTAATCTTTTATCCATTCACAACCAACTCTTTTAAATAAGATATGCCAATAAATCATGCTCATTTATCTTTTCTAATTCTTCTTCAGAATATGCCAATTCTGTACAATTTTCAAATGATTTAATAAACCTGACTTGAATTGGATATCTTGCACTCTTTTCTTCTGAAATTCCAAATACTTTTCCTGCTTTTCCTATACTCTTTTTAGCATTTATTGTTTCATCACCAATAAGTCTTTTTATAATCACATAATCTCCAACTTTTAGCATACAATCAACCTTTTTAATATCCAGAAATTAATAATCTTTTATCTAAATAATCCCAATCCGCATTTAATTCTCCAATGTCACCTAATGCTTTATGAATTATCTCGTGTGTTAATATCCATCTAATCTTATCATCTCTTTTTCTACATTTACGCAATTTACACCCAGAAGTTAAATAATTCTTTGAGTATTTTGTAAAGGAAATAATATAATCTTCTGAAGACGGTTTTGTACTATCCCAAGTTATAAATGCTAATGTAGTTTTTGGTAAGTATGTTCTTATTTTTATAGTATCTAATTCTCTGAATATTTCCAGATATCCCTTTCTTTCCTTTACTTTAAGATAAATCATTAAAACACTTATTCCTCTTCGTAATTGGTTGGGTTCGCTTGGTCGCATAAGTTACAAAGAACGTGCTTTTTACTTTTTCTGTGGATACAATCCTTGCATTGTTTGTATTTAACTATGTCTTCATCTTTTGACCAATAATCATATTTTTCTTCTGTATCATACATTCCACACATCTTAATCCGTCTCTTATATAATTAATTCATCATTCAATTCATTTTTAAGATGATTCACTTTTAATATAAAATTATCTATTTTCTCTTTTGGGTTATTGTTTATTTCTAACGTATTAGAAGTAACTTCTTCTATTATTAAAGATAATTCGCCTAATATCCTTTCGGTGTTGGTTAATGCTATTTCTCTTGTATTTTTAGATATTTCTTTATCTATTCCCATATTTTCAATTCCTTACCTATAACTTATGCTTCCTGCCAGAATCTTGATAAGATATTTCACTTCATACGTTTCAAGTTCATCATATGGCTTTTGAAACAACCTTATTGCTTCTGCATCTGCTAGGTCGTACCAGTTTACGTGATGTTTTCCTCTAAACTGGTTTTCCCCATTCATAAAATCCTTGAATGTTCCACTCATGTTTTTATGCCATCCTTAATTTGTTTGCTTCTATTTTTGTTAATATTTTCTTTTCTTCTAGTTTATTTATAATATAATCTTGTTTTACTTGCATTACTCCTATTTTCATCTTGCATTGTACTAAATCATTAAATAATTCTTGTTCCGTTGCAAAATGATTCTCTTTTTTTCTAAACATTTTCTCATTTCTCCTTTCTTATAGTTACACTCCCACCATAAGCTAAAGTGTATTCTCCCTGCAAATATCTTGCTTCTTCGATATCGCTTATTTCTTCCTCTATCTTTTCCCCTTTCCAGATTAAACAATAAGTCATTTAAACCACCTGATAAAATGCTCTCATAACTGCAATAGTTCTTTTAACGTATGCCTTGCCTGTGGATGGGTCTTTAAGCAACTGCCCGAATGAATCTTTATTTCCTGCCATAATCTTATAGGAATGTGGAAGTTCCATCTTTCTTACGTGTTTGCCTTGATTTCTTGCATCTTTAAGTGCCTTCCTTAAATTCTTGTAGACTTGCATTTCAATCTACCTCTTTATATTAAATAAAGAAGAATTTCATCATTTGTTACCCATCTTTCAGTATATTTTCCTTCTTCTATCCATTTCCTTCTATAATAATCTAATTCATAAATCGCTTCACCCAAAACTCTTAATGGTTCATCTTTAAGAATACATGTGTTCTCCTTTTCTAATTTTTTCTTTATTTCTATTGCATCCTTTAAATAAACTAGTGCTGATTTTCCATCGTTATCTGTTGCTGTTATAAATTCTATTTGATTAATAGATTTTTTATATATTGCATAATGCTTTAAATTACCATCTTTTAATTCCTTTATTAAGATTTCTTCTGACATTCACTCCACTCCATTAAGTATGTGCAATAATGGTTTTAAACAATCCCTGCAAAACACATCATTATTGCTTTGTTTGTTTTCACCACCACAACGTAAGCGTGGTGTTACCCCTGCCTTCACTTCTTGCTTTTGGTGTTTCATTTCATACACTTCCTTAGTTTTCTTAATTCCAGAATAACTGGTAAAGTTTTCATACAAAATAAAATACCAAATGATACAATAGATATTATAATCACTTCAATTGGCATTACCATGTTTTCACTTCCTTACATATCCATTTTCCTTTAAATCCGATTAGCATTAAAAGTCTATTTGGAAATTTAAATCTTGCATGGCACACTCCATTATAAATCTCACAAATAGTAGTAGTTCCTACTTTCATGGAATTGATACATTGAAAAGAATATAAATTATTAAACATGCTCTTACTTCCTTAACCCAATAACCCTTTAAGCTATTGGTCGATTAAAGAATAAAAACATCTAATTAACTATTTTTCTTCAAATATTTCTTTATAAATTCCATATCCCCATGTGCTTTAGATTCTTCTGATTGGTTAAAATCACATACTCCCGTTCCCTCTGTAAATGTTACTACTCGATACATTCCATCTTTCGATTTTATAAGTAGAACACCATCATACCCCTCATCTCCTGGTGTAATATCATTTGATTTATAAAAATCTTCTGTTTCTTGTTTTGTTGAATCAAATAATACTTTTGCTTCATCATATGACATTTTCTTACTAATTGAAGTATCTGGAGAAGCATGTAGTGGTAATGGATTATCCTCTGAATCTTTATCTGCCCATTCCACTTTCTCAATCAACATATATGGTTTTAATATTCTATTAATTTCTTTCTCATTCATAATTTCACTTCCTATTCATCTTAGCGAGATAACAATTTCTCATTACCTCTTAACTAAAGAATAAAAACATTTGACGGATGATAAAACTCACTCCACCTATTCATGTTTCTACATTTCACTATCACATGAATTTCCCCTACCATCCTGAGAACTAGCCCACTCACGTTAATGTCCTAATCAATTTACTCTTTCAATCGTCAATAAGAATTGCATGGAGATATTATCACGTACACTCTATAACCGATTTACTCTCTCAATTGATAGCACATTAAGGAAATACACATCACCGTATTCGGGCAACAACCTCTTTCTTTTCAACGTCAATCCTCAAGTTATCGTGGGGCAACGGTTGAGAAAACCCCAATCAGTTCCCTTGTGGATTCCATACTGAGTTTTATTCTGTTATTCTATTACGCTGAACTTCTTTATATTACTTTTGGTGAAATGTATATTTTTATATATACTTTTCTATGTGTGTTTTTCTATAAATGCCTGAAAACATGATTTACTCCTGTTGGAATGCTCTTTTCTTCATTTTCCGTGTATATTATCACCAAAGTTGGTACGACCCCATTGTTATTACGAGTTTTGCCTGAAATGTACCATTCATATGATGATATTTTTTGACCTAGTACAGTTTCCCCAATTTCGTGTAAGAACCCTCCAATTTTAAGCCTTTTACAGTTTTTCAACTGCATACATGAATTTTGCCCATGTATTGCATAATTTCCTTCAAACCAAAACCTGCCTATGATATTGTACACGGTATCATTTCTATTATGATACTTCTTTGTACATTTGGTGTTGGTGTTATAGATTATAAGGATTTAAGAGTTAATGATATTATTAATAGGTTCCATTCCATTTAGGAGTTAATGTACATGTTGGTGTTATTGTTGAAATTAATGTACATCTGCACCTGTATGTATATAATTTATTAAGAATTGTATATTATGATTTCATTATTATGTACAGTTTATTAAATATGTACTGTACAGTACTGTTATATATATAGTAATAATATATCTTTATCTATCCTTCCTAATAAGGTTTCCTTCCTTTTTGGAGAGGGTGTTATACTGTTTGGTATGATTTTTGAATTTTGCATTTAAAGGCACTTTTCAGGCATTTAGAAGCATTATCTTCTGTTAAGGTAGTTTACTATGGTGAAGGGGGAGTTCATCGTTCTTTGATTTAAGGCACTTTCTAGGCAGTTTAAGAGGAAATGGATTTTTGGTTTGGAGGGATACATCTGGAAGTTTGAACACTTTAATTCTTTTTTAAATGATTCAGAGATAATAAACAATTGTTAATATAAAGTTTGGCAGATAAATATACTTTTTTATTTCCAAGTTTGAATAGAAGTTTTGTTTTTTATATGAAGATTGAAATTTAAATGGAAAGTTTGGTTTTTATAGATTCTTTTTTATAAAAGTGAAAGTTTGGTTGAAAAATTTGATTTTTATATGGGATTTTTGATATAAGAGAAAATTTTTGAAGGGATTTTTGAACAGGGAAGGTTTTTTTGATAGGGAAATTTAACAAAAGCAATTTTTTTTCAACTACTTTTTATGTGATAGGAAAATTTTTATAAAACTATTTATGAGGTAGATTTTTTTCAGGAGTAAGTTTTAAGTGGTTGAATTTTTTTTGAACAGAAAAACTTAACTACGAAAAATTTTATACGAGTATTTGAATATTGGCACTTTTTTTTATAAAACTTTGGATGAGATACACTTTTTTCTGGAATACTTTTTAAGAGGATTTTTGAAGGTTGTAACGCAACAACTTTTACAGTATAACATAGATATATAAATCTAGTTGAATAATAATAAAATGATAATGATATATTAAAAAATATAAAACTTACCAGATAAAAAGAAAAGGGATTGAAAACAGGGATTATTATAAAGAGAAATAGATAAAACCAGATTAGATTAAAGGTTAAAATTCTTAAAGAAAAAAGAGGATATTTCTTTATGTAAAAAACAAGGTTAATTAATAAATGTATTATTGTTATTACCATTCCATATTATATTGTACATATTAACTATTTAAGGTTTATGCTTTAATTCTTACTTGGAAAGGTTTATAAGTAAATTGATTATTCTTATCTACAAGGAGTAATGAAAAAATGAAGACAAAAAAACAGTATCAAGCAGATTATGAATACTTAACTGGAATTAAAACTGTAATGGTTGAAGTGTTGCCATTAAAAGAATAATCCTATAAGGTTAAAGCCTCTCTGGGGTGCAATTCCCCAGTAGGATATGAAATCGGAGTAATAGGTAAGGAGTAGAAAACTATTATTTCGTCAGTAGATACTTGAAGATTAACTCTTCTAAATAACTCCAGGCTAGACCGCTATTAGGGGATACAAATAATAATAATATATTCATATACGGTGTATTGTTAATTGTATCATTAATAGAGTAGATAAAAGAAGGTAGAAAGATATGTTTAGCAAACAACACTATAAAACCATTGGGTACATACTCGGGAAAAATCAAGCAGACGAAACACTGATAAACGATTTCATACACTTATTCAAGGAAGATAACTCTCTCTTTGATACTGATAAATTTAATCAATTCTTACAGAAGGTAAGAAGGGAGTAAAACATGGAAAACACAAAAACAGAAACGAATAAAGCAGATATCTACAATATAGCGACAATAACCTACGAAAGATATGTTACCTTTAATTGTCGAGTGACATTACCAGGAGGGTACTAGATTATGGTATCACATGCAACAGTAATTAAAAACTACTTTAATGCTTATGACAGGAAACACTACAACAAGGGAAGTAATGTATTCTTTGAAGGGAATACTTTATACTCTTACGGACACCACTTTATACTTTGTCAGAAAGTTAAGAACGGTTATATAATCAACGGGGACAAATACAGCAATTCAACAGCAAAACATCAGAGTTATACTATAGGGAATTCTCCAGAAGGTACTCCTCAAATACCATTTAGTGCAATAAATCAGATACTCAAAACTACTTATGACTTTGTTAAACAATTACAGCAAATAGAAATAATCGACAAAACAGACGATACATACACAGAAAAAACACGAATTGACGAAAAGACAGGAGAAACAATCACATATCAAGAACATCATTTAGGAGCTAGTCTAATCAGATACAAAAACAAATACTTCTTAAGTTCTATCGACCCAGGAAGTAAAAATTATTCTTATTTTCTTGTAGAACTTAAACACAGTGTCAATTCAGTTAAAGAAGCATTTAGAAGTTTAGCTGATAAGTTAAACGATACCGAGTATCAACAATACGAACAGGGACAGATAAAAAGACAAGGAGAATACTTCTTAATTCCTACAGAGATAAAAACAAGTGATATGCAACTTAAACAAATACAGCAACAAGGATTTATCAACAGAAGCATTAATACAATTCATCCGATGACAGAAGAATTAAGACAGAAATTAAAAACTATTGAAACAGAGTACGATACCCAAAAAGACACCTTAGAAGATTGGGATAAAAGACACCATCTACATAATAGAATTCAGATAATAAAATACCAGAATAAAGAGTATATTATCGAATTCAACGGAGAAATACAGCAATTACCTAAAAACTACAGAATTAAGACAGTAAAAGGGGAATTAAAGATATTTAATTATTCTGATAAGATAATAAAGTCTTATGACTTATCAGAAGGTATCGGGAATTCCCACACAGCAACAGAAACGATTAAGGATAAACAGGGAAATACGTTTATCAGAGGCACTTTAAGACACTTGCAGCATAAAATGATAAGTCTAGGTAAGATTTGGCACAGAGTAGTTAAGAACACAGCTAAACGGTCATTTACAGCGACAGGAAGAGTTGATTAGATGAACAAAAAAGAACTTATCCTGTTACTTGAAGAGGAGAAAAGAACCAATGAATACTTATGGGACTTGATAAACAGGGAGTAACTTATGAATCTAGAATTAACAGAGATAAACTATAAGCTCGGGTACGTTTCAGTTAAAGACAAGGATACAGGGAAGGCTTATTTCACACAAGGAGAAGAGGCTCAAAACGATATCGATATTATCGAGGAGCACGGAGAAACAGTGTTTCTTAATTACTTAATCGGCAGCGGGTACTTTGACAGGGAGTAACACATGAAAAAACTAGGATTAATGGGAATAGACCAATATGGACAACACTATAAGCTAAAAACAGACCATCCAAGAAAAGAACTACAAGAGATACTAGGAAGGAAGCATACAGATAAAATGTATGTAGATACAAAAACAGGAGATACCAAACATATAGGTTATATCATAAATGGTTTATGGATAACACTATACGAGATTCACGAATGGAGTAAAAAAGAAGGGTAAAATTCCCTTCATATTCTTTAATGGGTAAAATAGGTTAAAATCCTAAATTACCAGGAGATAAAGAGAATATGTTTAGATGTGTACTTTGTGGTGCATATATCAATAAAAGACCGTGTTCGATATGTAAAGAGAGGTAAGGAGGTAAAACTTCTTACCTTTATTTTTTAATCTTATGGTCAAAAGGAGTTAAATTCTCTGATTGACAGGAGATAAGAAAAATATGGAAGATAATGTAATAGAATGTAGTACCTTAACTCTTATGAATGGAACCTTTAAGGTAAAACCAATAAAGAAAATAGGGAGTAAATATGTATATGAATTGTCCTTCCCTTATGCGAAAAATAAAACTTATGAAGGGAAATGGACAATTGATAATATACAAGAAGGTTTTACTACATTCAAGAAGTATCTTAAAGAAGAGTAGACCTAAAAAATCTACTCTTTATTTTTTCGATTATTATTATCTAAAAACTAATATATAGAAGCAACATATTAATCTACGTCAATTCTGGAGGGTTCTAATTGTTTGCCATATAACAATAAGGGATAAGGTTAAAATGCTTCTGGGTTGATTAAAACCTTGTTTAAATTGAAAGGGGAGTTAATAGATAGGATACTAAAAACAGGGTATTATTTGATAACGTTAATCTATTCGTTAAAGAGGGAGGGATTATTATATTGAATCGCTTTAAAAATGCCTTCTGCTCATGTGGGGGGGCAATAGATAGGGTGCATATTACTATAAGGAGCAAAAGATAACGCTTTAAATCGGCACATCCGAGGCTTTAAACGTTAAAAGAAGGGGAGGGATAAGGGGAGTTAAAACGTGCTAACAGATAAGGGGAGTATAACAATTACTGTATTATGTATGTAAAAGAACTATAGATGTATGAATAAGAATTAAGTTACTTATACATTTATTTCAATCTTTATCTTATCTAATATACTCTGTATCCTATAACTCGATTAATCTCTTGGAGCAATTCATCTAAGTCTTTAATGGTCTTTATCTTCATCTAATCACTTCCAAAGGGTCAATACATACACTGTTCTTAAGTCTTGTTTGCATCTGCTTATCCTGTTGCCATATCAGATACTCAATTACTAGGGGCTGAAAACTAGAAAGTGCATTAGCACGGTCTTATCTGTTGGAGTATCACTTATTGAAGTGCTAACAAATATCATGTCTCTCGTGTTGGGCTTCGGGGACCGAAGCGTGCTAAATTAATCGAATAAGTCAACAGGAGGGAATTAAAAAGGGATATTGGATAGTTGTTATGATTAAGGGATTAAGTGTTAGGGTCTAGGAATATGCTTATCTATTGCATGATTCAAGGGGAAAGTGCCCTTCTATTACGTGTTGACTTGACTTAAGTGTAATATGCTTATGCTGCTGCTGTTGTGAATAGATAAGGGATTGATTATTAGATATATGGGCTGCTGAAGATTAAAAGGTATGAAGATAGGGATTAAAGACTTATGATTATTATATGAACTAGGAGATAGAACTGCCTGCATTTATATCTATTGGCAGAGATATTAAGGGAAGGGTAACATAAAGGACTATTAAACATGATTGATATAACCATGCTTATGCTTAGTTACTCGGTATTATTTTAACGGAGAGAGAATAGATGATTCTTCCGCCAATCCAAGAATCCTTTAAATAGTCTTCTTATCTAAGTGGAATACGTAGCAATAAGCCCACATATATAAACCTTACCTACCTATGCTTCTGGCAAGTTTTGAAAAGTCTTCATCTCCAAATGCAGATTCGTGTTCAGCAGCAAATTAACGGAATCAATGCAAGTTACCTTCTTTGGTTACTACTACATGGTAATATTTGGTTAGAAACTATTTAAAGAATTCAACAAATTTATGCCGTTTTCAATGCCAGAATTAGAGAAGGATATATAAAGATTTCTTTGATTTTGGCATCATCTGTAACAAGTGATATTCAATAGTCATTATATTTAAAGGTATCTATTGGTCCATATGGAGTAAATGGCATTGATAAAGATTAACATGTTCCCACCATATATATATAATTGAAGAGGAATATTTATTTAAGTCTTTCTGAAATGGGATTTATTTATTTAGATTTAACGATTGTTAGACATAGGAGCCTTAATTGCTTTAAGGGGTATAAGGGTGGGTGACTTTAAACTATATGCTATATATTAAAGAGGTGAAATAAATTAGTAAAGTTAGTAAGCTTGAACAGTTTGGTTTGTTAGATGAGGCCAAGGAACTGCAGAAGACAGGAATGGGTCTTCATGAGATAGCAAACCATATCATGCAGAAGCATCCAGAAGTAGAATTGTCTTTCATGGCAGTTCAGCGTGGACTTGCAATTGCAGGTCAGAAAAAGATAGATGAACAGATTCAGGAAGGACTGAATCCAATAGATGAATTGGATGAAGTATTCAAAAAGAAAATTGAGGATGCTGAGAAGAAACTCCTTAAATTAGAGGAACGAGCAAACAAGGCATTAGATAGAGCAGAAGATGGAGACAACATTGGAGATATAACAAAAGCATTAAAAGAAGTCAGAGAGACTAATTCACAGATAATAAAGAATCTAATTTCATTGAAACAATTTTACAGTATACAAAGACAAGGGGTTGATAGGAAGGCATTTGAACAAAAGGCACAAGTTAATAATTTACTGATGATATGGATAAATACTATAACGGAAGGGGTATGTTCAAGATGTAAAGAAACACTGATTCCTAAATTAATTAAATTGGTGGAATCAGAAAGTAAAGTGGAGGAAAGTTAATATGGCAGACGAAACCATTCCAGCATACGATATAAAGATAACTATAAAGAAATGGGCAACTGAATTAGGTATCCTATTGGGTATCACTGGATTAACATATCTTGTAGATACAGTTATACCTGATTTGCAGATTGGATATCCAGAATATGCTGGAATAATTGTAGTATTCACACCATTGGTAGTTGGATTAATTAACTACTTAAAACACAAAAACGATACAAAAATAGTATAAATTGCTTAAATTGAGATTTCAGTGACTTACAGTGATATTTGGGGTTTGTATATAACATGACACATGCAAGACAAATACATAATTAGTACACCCCAACCTATGGGTAACACAAAACTAAAAGACACAACGTAGGTATGTTAACTGTAGTAAGATGATTTGCAATAAGTCTTGCTGTGGTATATGTTATATAGAAACCGAGAGAAAAGAATATGGCAACATTAAAAGAAGAATTGAATGACTTAAGCTGGGGATGGAAACTTATCATCCTAGTTGGAGGCATTCTATTAATTCAAGCCCTATTTGAATTAACCTTTGACATTGGAATTACTTTATAAAGTAATTTGATTGTCAGGCAAAAGATGGGATAGTATGTTTTATGTTTATCATTCTTTAGTTCGTTAAGTCTTTATGGTTAGAACATTAGATAGTAATCAGGCAAATAAAATATTATATCAGTTGGATTGTGTGAGGTTCATAGAGGATATAATTTCTCCTTCATGTACTCCACCAATGCAACTAAAAGAATTCCACAAAGAGTGGATTGACTTAATTAATAACAATAGGTTTGTTTCATTACTTGCTCCTCGTTCACATGGGAAGACAACTTTACTTGGGGCATATATAATTTGGAAGATAGTAACTAATCCAAAGATTAGAATTCTAGTAGTTACTATTAATCAGGAAATGGCAGATAGAATCATGTCATTCATTCAAAGGCATATAGAAGGCAATACTGACCTTATAAATATATTTGGTGTACCATCTAGTACTGGTAATCTAAGTTTACGTGGTTATAGTGATTGGACAAGGAGTAAATTACGGGTATTGGGTGCTGGTAATCAGAAAGACCCAACATTGAGTGTCATTGGTATCACTGCTTCAATGGTTGGGGGGCATTATGATATGATTATATTAGATGATATTATGGATGCGGGTAATTCTAGAACAGAACATGGAAGGAATGAAGTATTTAGTTTATATAATAGTACAATGATGCCAATGCTAGAACCTCCAAATGGAAAACTTGTTAGTATTGCAACTAAATGGCATGATAATGATATAAGTTGGTATTTACAAAGGAAACCAGATTTTGCTTCAAAGATATATAGAGCAATTATAAAATATCCAGAGAAGAATAATGGTGTTGCAGAAGTACTTTGGGAAGATAAATTTCCATATGAAGAACTAATAAAGATAAAGGAAAGAGATGGTAGTCTTTCATTTGAGATGCAATATCAGAATAATATAGTTTCATTAGCAGATTCACCAATTAAAGGAGATTGGGTAGATATGGCAATTGCAGATTATAAAGTTCCAGAACCAGAATATGAAGTTTATATGGGAGTTGATTTTGCATCTAAAGGTGAGGAATCAGATTATTTCGTAATAGTTATAGTTGCAGTTAAAGATGCTAAAGTATATGTTATTGATGCATTAAGAACAAAAGCATCTTTATTCAGGCAATTTGAACTTATTAGGTCTTATGATACCAAGTGGCAACCAATACGAATAGGAATTGAACAAGCAGCACAACAAAAGATTATTGTTGACCAATTGATTGAATCAACGACTCTTCCAATTATTCCAATTAAATCTTCGATTGTTAATGATAGGATGTCGAGAATCCAAAGACTCTCAGTTTTATTTGAGACAGGAAGAATATTTATGAATTCAGAAAATGAAGCAGTAAGGATATTATCAGATGAAGCAAAAATATTTCCACATGGTGCTAATGACGACCTTTTGGACGGGTTATCATTTGCTATTCAAGCATCACAATATATGGAAGAAGATACACATATTGATTGGAATTTGATTCCAGATATGATTTCAACACGAAAGAATGAAGAAACTGTTAATTCTGTAAAAAGAAACAATTATGAATTCTATAAGATATAGAACAAATAGGAAAGGAGGTGTAACATGACAAGTAATGAAATTTCTGAAAATATCTACATCGGAACCAAAGACATCAGCCGATATATTTCTGCTGCTCTCTTTGGATTTGGTAAAGGAGATAGTATAAAGTTAATTGCTCGTGGAAAGAATGTAAAGAAGGCAATAGATATACTCGCTATTCTAATACGAGATTATGTTGAAGATGCAGAATATAATATAGTTGTTGCAAGCGAAACATTTGAAAATAGAAAAATTAGTACGATTGAGATAGCATTATCTGGCAAGAAAAAAGAAAGGAAAATTATTAAAGAGTGATTAAATGGCTTTACAAGATAGAATTGCAAAGAAAAGAGAATTAGATAGTATTCGTTCTAAGGATTTGGGGATATACTTCAATGCAGATGGAACACCCAAAACAGTTATATCTACTGGTAAGTCTGCAATTGCTAAGTTTGGAAGTACAGAAAGAACTGAAAAGCAATTAAAAGATTTCTGGAAGTATTATGAACTTGATAACATGGTATTCGCTTCCATAAATACAATTGCTTATAATACCATTATGTGTGGTTATCAACTTGTTTCTGAGAATCCAAAGGCAAAGCAATTAGTACAAATGATGTTTGATAGAATGGATGTTGATGGTGCATTACTTGATAATGTTATCTACGGATTAGTATGTGGGGATTCATTCATAGAGAAAGTAAAGGGCAAATTGGATGAATCAACATTAAAGAAAGCAAAGACTGGAAAGTTTACAGTATCTCTTAAAACTGCTTCTCCATTTACTATGCAGATAAATCAAGATAATTATGGTAGAGAGATTGATTATCAGCAGAAGATTGGTGGGCAATTATTACCAACAAAACTAACTAAAGAAGATATTATCCATTTAAGATTCTTCCCAAAGCCAGATTCACCATATGGTATTTCATTACTTGGGCCATCTAAAGATTCAATAGATAAGATGAGAGATGTTGATGAATCTATTTTTAATGCTATTCAGAGACATACCCCAAAATATGTTGTTACCGTTGGAACACAGGAAGAAATACCACCAAAAGCAGTTTTTGATAGGATTAAAACAGATTTAGAAGATATTTCATCTAAGAATGAATTTATAGTTCCAGGTGTTATAACTATGACCACAATTGATGAGAGTGGAGTTCCAAGTGTTGAAGCATATACTGGGACATTCCAATCAAAAACATTAGTTGGATTAATGTGCCCACAGGAAGCATTTAGTTTAGGAGCAGGAGGAAGCGAGGCGACAGCTAATGTACGTGCATTAATGTTTGAGAGATTTATAAAATCTATTCAACATAAACTTGAAACACAATTGAGGGTAGAGTTAATTAATCAAATACTTGTAGAACATGGATATGATGTGAATATAGTGAATATGAGATTTAATTCAGTTACAGATGCAGATGAAGAAAGGAAGGCAAAGTGGATAGGTAATCTATTCAGGGGATTCCCCGAAGGAAAGAAGCCTCTAACTCGGAATGAGGTACGTAGTTTATTTTCATATATGCCGGTGAAAGGTGGAGATGATGACTTCATGGAATCTGCAAAAGGACCAGCAATACAGCCGGCTGATTGATTATGGTTGATTTAATTTGCCCCATTTGTGGAGTTACATTTAAAAGAAAACCGAATTACGTCAGAAGAATTAAAAATAAAGATAGCAAGTTAACATGTTCTATAAATTGTAGTAGATTATATCATATTGGTGATAAAGGAAGTCATTGGAAAGGTTCTACTATTAGTATAAATTGCAAGTATTGTAATAAATCATTTGTTGGTGATATAGGTAGAAAATATTGTTCTCCAGAATGTGGTCACTTGGATAGGATAGGTAAAGAAGGAAAAAAACAAGGAGAAAGATTAAAAATAATTTGTATTTGGTGTAACAAGGAATTTGAAAGATTAAAATGTAATATAAAGGCTAAACATAAATTTTGCTCTTCGGATTGTTTGCACAAATGGATGGAAGGTAGATATAGTGGTGAGAATAATGGAAGATGGAGAAAAGATAGGAATACAATAAGTGATATTAATGTTCTTAGAAACTTGCGGGAAATGACTGATTGGAAATTAGCAGTATACAAAAGAGATGAGTTTACATGTCAATTGTGTGGTGGAACTAAATCTGGTTCTTTTAATGCACACCACATAAAGATGTTAGCAAAATATAAAGATTTGGCTTTTAATGTTTCTAATGGGATTACACTCTGTGTTGATTGTCACAAGAAGGTTACTTGGAAGGAAGAGCAGTTTGAGAATCTATTTGATTGTATGGTAAATGGGATGGAGTGTTAGCATGTTATATTGTAATTTATTAAAAGAAAGAAACTTATGGCAATTGATGTAAGGAATACAATTCACAAGCACATATTGAACTTGAGTTATGATAATGTAAGTTTGAGTCAATATGAAGACTTCAGGATATATAAGAATGCAACTATCTTAACTCCTGGTGAATGGACAGATTCTATAACAAGAGAACCAGTTGTTTATACCGTAGGAGAATTAGAAAAGTCTGCAACAAATTGGAAAGAGAATTACTTGGATTTAGACCATTCATTCGCAGTTAACGATAGAATTGGTTATGTTATGAATCCACATGCAGATAAAGGAAATGTTAAAGCAGACTTATATATCCATAAGAGAATCCAATCAGGTAAGGATACCATTGAAAGGATTGATTGTGGATTAGTAAATGGAGTATCAGCAGAGTTAACAACTACAGATAGATATAACTTTAGTGATAATAAATATTATGCAGAAAACATAGTTTTTCTTGGTTCGGCTATAGTTTTATTCCCAGCTTCGAATGGAGCAAAGGTTCGTTGAGTAGATTTAATAAAGTAAATATAAATTGCACATTTCTAAATAAATGTGATAATTATAACAAGATGTGCAAGAAGTGCAAGTGGAACAGTATAAACAACTTTGGGAATCATCTAGTATTGAAAGATTCTAATGGTAAACAAATAAAATATTTAGAAAAGGGTATGGATGGAAGCGAAATTAAGAATCTGTGATTGTCCATATTGCTTATTGTTTAAGGAATTACCAGAAGGAACCATTCTGCATTATCCAAAAGATAAAGTAGATATAGATAAGGTTGAGTTTATTATAATTGATTGTAAGGATTGCAAACTACCTATGGTGGTTTATGGCGAGCATGTTACTGAGATAACAAGAGAAGCATATGGAAGAATCTTGTTTAGATGTAAATTGTTGTTTGGAGCAGATGCTATGTTGAAAGATAAACATCGTGTCGTGCAAGACCACTTTTCAATACATAAAATAGGGAAATTTTGATATGAAAGAAAATAAAGAATTAAAAATTAGGGGGGATTAACATTCCAGTACCAAAAGATGGAGAATCTCAAAAAGATTTTGTTAGTAGATGTATACCTTATTTAATTCATGAAGGGAAACATCCGAATACATCAAAAGGAAGAAAAGCTGCAGCTGGTGAATGTTATGGTATATACAGAGGTAAAAATAAATCAGAAGATGAAGTTGTAAAGTGTATTAAGTGTGGATTAAAAGATGCAACTGGATATTTCTGTAGATATGATAAAAATGGGAAGAAATTCTATTATGATATTAATGATGCAGATTCAAAGCAATTAGCAAAATTTAAAGCAGAAGAATTTGGGATTAATTTAAAATCAGAAGAATTACTTGAAATTATAGATAAACAAGAAGAACCAGTTGATGGAAATACAGATACAACTGTACCACAGGATAGACCTTCGGATGGTGGGAATAGAGAAGAGTTTATTAAAGAATGCATAGCTAAGAAAGTTGGTCAAGGGGAATCAGAATCCACTGCAAGAGAACAATGCATACAAGAATGGGATTCAAAACATAAATCATATATAGTTCCTAAATCAAAAGATGAGATTGGTCAAGGAACAGTTATTAGTTACAAAGGCAAGATTGGCACAGTTGTAAAAGTAATTAATACATAATCTATTTATTGGATTCAAATGTCTGTTATTCTAAATAGATTATATTCAGAAGTGGGTAAGACTCCATATACAACTTTACTATCATATAACAGTCATAATGATATTGAATATGTTGGATTTGCATCTCCAAGTTCATCTACAAGTGATTCCACTTGGAGAATTATGAAACTTTCATACTCACCAACTTATGATGTATCTAGTGTTAGATATGCTCAAGGTGTAACTACGTTTACAAACTCATGGGTAAGTAGGGTTTCGTATTACTATGCCTAAATTAAGTTATAATGCAGTTGAGGGAATTCTAGATTACATTAGTAAGAATTCTGATTTTGCAATTTCAGGTTTAAAAGATATTAGTTATATTTATCCAACAGATGGTGATGTATTGACATGGAACAGTTCTTTAGGTAAATGGTCATCTCAAGCAGTTACATCTAGTCCAAATTTAGATGGGGGACTTTCAAATTCTAATTATTCTGGCACAACAACAATAGATGGAGGAACATCTTAATGGTTGTCAAGGTACAATTAAGGCGAGACCTTGCAGTAAATTGGACTGCAAATGACCCAATACTCTTACATGGAGAAGTTGGATTAGAAACAGACACAAACAAATTAAAGATGGGTGATGGGGCAAATGTTTGGAGTGCTCTTGCTTATCTAACTGCTGCTGCAGGTGCTGGTGGTGGGACGCAATATGTACAATACAATAATGCAGGGGCAATAGCAGGGGATTCTCAATTCACTTATAATTTTACAACAAACACTTTAAGAATTTCTGGGGCAATATCTGGTGCAGCAATATCTGGTGGTTCAATAAGAGGAAATTGGATAGGTAGTCCATTAACTTCTTCTTATATTACTGGATATATGGCGAGTAATAATGCCACTGGAAGATTTTATCCCTCTTCTTTAGGAAAAGGATATATTCCATTTTCATCAAATTCTAGAATGATGTTTTATCCTTCATCTCTAGGAAAATCACTTTATGATTGGTCTTCTAATGCACTAAAACTCTATGGTGCATCTTCACATATTCATGATAGTAGATATTATACAGAAACTGAAATAGATAATAACTTTTACACTAAAACTTGGATTAATACACTTTCTGGCAGTATAGATGGTAGAATTGATGCTATAGAGGCAGATACATTTGACCACGAACTTTATATTGCTAGTTCTGCGGGTATTTCAAGATTTGCAGATTCCTCAAATTATGCATATCATTCTTCTAATAGAGATATTCATTATCCATCTTCACAATTATTAGGGTGGCTCAATGCTTTATATCAAGAGAGTGGAACCTCCGCTACAAGTGATGTTGCATGGTCTGGTGCTTATCAATTTTATTCAGTATCATCTCTTGCAAAAAGAGCATATGAATCTGGGCAAAGAGTTAAAGATTTATTTGACCACACCCTATATGCTGCATCTGGTATTGGTGGTACGGATGCAGCATGGTCTGGTGCTTTAGGATTTTATATAGTATCTTCTTTAGCATTAAAATCTGGAGTTGCAGAAATTAATACGCTTTCTGATGTTGATACTAAATCTACATCACCTACAAGAGACCAAGTTCTAAAATGGAATGGAACTAATTGGGTTCCTGCAGCATATGGTGCAACATTTGTATATACGATAGCATCATTTAGTGATGGCGAAACAACTACACAATTAATAGGCACAGGAACTTGGAAAGCTCAAAGTGCTATGTCTTATACAGCAACATATAATAATGGTCCTCCTACTACAACTTGGGTGAGTATTGGATATAATAGCACTAATTATTCTAAATCTGGAACAGTTGGAGAAATGACTGGTCCTTCTTATACTGCTGGTACAAATGATGTAAAAGCAATTAGTTATCCTGCTGTGAAAGACCAATATTTACGGTTTATATTAAGTTCACAAGCTGGAACTGATACTGATACCGAAACAGAATCTTCTATATACTTTAGGAATTATATATATTATGGTAAATTAACTAAAAATAAATCTATCACAGAATCAGATATAGAAACTTTAACAGGAACACTGACTAACACTGGAGCAGGAACTTTCTCTATTAATGCTAGTGCAGGAGAATATCTTGTATTATCATATCCAGCAACTTATACAAATATACCAAGTGGTAGTGTTTATGAGACTGATGGAGGAACTGGATTTTTATTTAATAGTATTTCTTGTGCATTTTCAGGCCATGCTTATATTTCTGTAACCAATTCTGCTGGATATACTGAAAACTATAAAGTTTATGCATCAAATCTTCCGAATTTAGGTAATCATTCATTAGTTACCACAACTTCAGTTGCAAGTACTAACTATATATATTATGGTGTAACTGAAACTTTAAGTGGTTATAGTGAAGCAGATATTGAGGCATTAGGAACAAGTGTTACTTCTAACACTAAAGGGAGGACAATAACTCCAACAGTTGGTGCAACTGAATATGTTCTTTATTGCTTACCAGTGAGATTAGGAACTGTTACATTCACAGTTAATGGATTTACTGGAGGATTCCAGAATCCAGAAACTGTTGCTGTTACGAATGCTAACGGTTGGCTTGAGAATTATTATGTTTATAGAAGTACAAACAAAAATCTTGGAAGTCCGACAATAGTGGTGGTCTAAAATGGGTGATGGTGACATTAATTTAATAGCTAAAATAGCACCATTCAATGATGGCTTTGTCGGAATGGTGGATGCGAGTCAAGTCATAGGAACAAGTGGTGGTGCTTTAACTTCTTATTTACCATCATCTGCAATTTCTTCAAATAGTATTACTGAAAATTATTTAAAAATATCAAATTCTCCAACTGATGGTTACTATTTACAATATAAAGATGATACAGATAGATTAACGTGGGAAGAAGTTATTGCATCGAATGTTAGCACAGGATTTTCAACTATATCAAATGGTTATGGTGCAATAGGGCATTCTCTTGGAGCAATTCCAAAATATGTAAATATAACTCCAAGTGGTAGTTTATACAATTTTGGTGCATCTTGTAAAGTTGATGCAACTAATATATATGTATATTTAACTGCAATGGGAAGCAGAAGTGTATATTGGTATGCATCAACTTAGTGCATACTATATGTAATAAGAGAGGAAATGAATGGCAACAATACCCTTTATCGCATATGAAATATCTGGGGTAAAAGAACCGATATATAATTCAGGTGCAGCTAATAAGAGATACGTAGATATAGTATCTGGAAATTTATTAGCTCAAATACAAGAAGCTGCGGCTGGTGGGACATTATCTACTGCTTTCCAACCATTTACTGCAAGTACTGGAGTAACTACATTTGGTAGTAATTACAAAATTAGTGGTAGCACTCCATTAGCAATATCCATATTGGGATATTCCACGATATCAGGTAATGCAAAGAAAGCACAAGCATCAGCACAAACTGCTCTATTAGATGCAGATTTTGGTTCTGCGGGTCTAATGACAAGGGGAGCAATTGCTGGAGTTTATACTATTACTACTGATAACACATCACAATGGAACAATGTATTAGCATCGGGAAATGAATATTCTGCAGCATATTCATGGTTTACTCAATCTGGTGTAAAGTTATCTCATTTGACTTCATCTGGTGTTAAATATACTACTGCTTATAAGTATATTAATACTTCAGGAGCATTACTAGCAAATCTATTAGCATCTGGCAACGAATATACAAGTGCTTATAAATCTGGACAAAAGAGTAAAACTCATGCATATCATGCAAAAATATCTAGTACATATCTAGCAGTGAATTACGGTTGGGCAACAACAACCGATGGTGTAGCAACAATTGCTCATGGATTGTTATCTCTACCGAAATCTCATTGGGTTGTTCCAAGTGGATTAATAGCATTTGGAATAGTCACAAAGATAGACACTACAAATATAACTGCTCAGATAACTGCTGCTGGTAGTAGAATTTTGCAATGGTGGGCTTCTGTTTAAGGATTAATATTTATTTTCTTTTTAAATGGATATTAATTCTTATTTCAATTAAAAGGTGATATGAGTACAATCATATTTACTACTACAGAAATATCAGGATTAACCAATCCGACATATCCATCTGCTGCAGCCAGAAAGAAATATGTAGATGATATCTCCAGTAATTGTATAAATAAATATGCTCCATCTTCATTAACATCACAACGATACACGGAATATATTGGACATTCTAGTAATACTTTAATTCATTATACTAAAGAAAGTATCAGTTTAAGTGATTTAAGTGATGTTACTATTAGTGTACCAGTTTCTGGTGAATCGTTAGTATGGGATGGGACTTTATGGAGAGCAACATTAGTATCTGGTCAGGGTGGAGTTGGTGTTGGTGGAACTTCAAATTATACTTCTGGTTGGGCATACATTTCTTCTGAGTCTAAAATAACTCATGGTTTTGGTGCAGTACCAACAATTGTTGGTTTGTTCCCAAGTGGAGATGCATCATTTGGTTGTTCAGCAAAAGTTGATGGTACATTTATCACTGCATATCTTTCAATCAGTGGTTTACATTGTGTAAATTGGTTTGCTGGTGGACCAACATTAAGTGAAACTGCATTAACTGCATTATTAGATGATAATTATACTGGGAGTTCTAATGTAAATCGAGCATTGATTGATACAATTTCTGGTAATCTAGATTCTAGAATAGATGCATTGGGTGGATTTGACCCAATTGATTATATTATAAGTACAACAGCGATAACAAGATTCGCAGATTCTTCCAATTATTCGTCTCATAAAGGTAATACAATAATACACTTCACTAAAACAAGTATAGATGATGATTACCAAGGAAGTTCTCAGGCAATAATAAAGTTTGCAGGAAGTTCTCAAATAAACCGAGGATTACTTAATTTAATTTCTTCTAATTTAGATTTAAAGATAGATTCTTTATTTAACTGGTCATCTAATAAAGGGATATATGCTCCATCTTCATTAATAAAAGGATATTATTATCCAAGTTCATTGGGTAAATCTCTAATGAACTTTTCTTCAAATAAATCGTTATATCCAGCAAGTTCACTTGTTAATAGGGCATTGATAAATACAATTTCATCTAACATCGATACCAGATTGGATTCGATATTTAATTATTCATCTAATGCAAGAAATCTTTATGCTGATTCTGGAAATGTGAAATACAGATTTGTTGCTTCTTCAATTTCATTATCACGATATAATCAATATGTGGGACATAGCGGTA